>NC_019673.1:6955000-7322500 GCF_000328705.1 Saccharothrix espanaensis DSM 44229
GGACAACGAGCGGTTGCGACGGTTGCCCGACGACGTGCGGGTGGTGCGGGGCCTGGTGGCCGAGCGGGGTCGGCGGCACGTGGTGTTGCGTGACGGGCGTGTCCTGCGGGCGGGCCTGGTGGTGGACGCGACCGGCGCGTCGGGCCGGGTGGCGCAGCACGCGGTGGGTGTGGTGGTGGCTGCCGAGCAGGCGTTGCCATTCGTGGTGGACGACGAGGCGCTGGTCATGGATTGGCGCAGACCACCGGACGCGGGCTCGCCGGACCCGACGTTCCTGTACGCGATCCCGATGCCGGGCGGCGGTGTGTTGTTGGAAGAGACGTCGCTGGCGCGTGGCCCGGGGCTGCCGTTGCCGGAGCTGCGGTTGAGGCTGCGCGCACGCCTTGCGGCGCACGGGGTCGCGCTCCCCCACGACGAGGAACGGGTGCGGATACCGTTGGCGGCACGGCCTCGGCGCGGCGCGTTCGGGGCGGCGGCGGGGCTGGTGCACCCGGCGACCGGGTACAGCGTGGCGGAGGCGTTGGCGCTCGCGCCGGAGGTGGCGCGGGCGATCGCGGACGGGGTGCCGGTGGACCGGGTGGTGTGGCCGGCGCGGGCCAGGGCGGTGCACGCGCTGCGCCGGTACGGCCTGGCCGCGCTGCTGGTGATGCGGCCCGACCAGGTGCCGGAATTTTTCGACCTGTTCTTCCATTTGCCCGAGAATAAGCAACGAATGTATCTCAGTGGGCGCTCCGACCTGCACGGAACGGTTTCGGCGATGTCCGCTCTGTTCCGAACGGCGGACTGGCGGATGCGCGCTCGATTGGCATTCACCGTGCAGCCGGCCAAGGCTGTGAGAACTCCTGGTTAACGGTCTGGGCAAGACAAGATCGACCGGGCAGGATCTGGTGACGTGCCCGCTTTGCTGGATGACGTTCGCTTCGCCTTCCAGCCGCTGTTCAACCTCAACACCGGAGGGGTCGTCGCGGTCGAGGCACTGGCCCGCCCGCACGACGGCAGCGTGCAGGATCTACTCCGCATGGCGTTCCGTGCGGGGTATTTGGCGAACACCGATGTGGCCCTCGCCTGCCGTGCGATCCGCAGCGCGGCTGATCACGACTTCACCCTGCCGCTGCACGTGAACCTGCTCGCGATGACCATCGCGGACAAGTCCGAGCACATGGCTCCGCTGTACGCGGCGCTGCGCGACGCAGGTCGTCCCACCGCCAACCTGGTGATCGAGGTCGGCACGCCGTACTCGCGCGCGCCGCGCCACCGACTCGTCAAGGGTCTGGACCGGCTGCGCCAGGACGGGTTCAAGATCGGCCTGGACGGGGTCGGCGAGGGCGACGCCCCGCTGTCGCTGCTGGCCGAGGTGCAGCCCGAGGTGGTGAAGCTGGACCGCGAGGTGGTCCAGGAACTGGTCGACGACCCGGCGCGGTTCGCGCTGGTGCAGGGCTTGCAGCACCTGTGCGAGGCGACCGGTTCGCTGATCGTCGCCGAGGGCGTGGAGACCGAGCCGCAGCTCGCGGCGCTGCGCCGGCTGGGGGTGCGGCTGGCGCAGGGCAACCTGCTGGCCGCCGCGCAACGCCGGCCGAAGATCAACGCGACCATCTCGACCGTGCTCAGCGAGGTCAACGACCCCGAGGCGGCGACCAAGACGACCACCAAGCCGCTGCGCCGCAAGCCCGGTCCGAAGGTGACCGACTTCCTGCACCCGGCGACGACCCTGCCCGAGTCCGCGACCTCGGAGGACGTCCGGGACGTGCTGGCCACGCAGCCCACCGTGACCGGGGTCGTGCTGGTGGACGACGACGGCCGCCCGACGTGGACGGTGGACCGCAACCGGTTCCTGCTCGCGGTCACCGGGCCGTTCGGGCACGCGCTGCACGCCAAGCGGGAGGCGGCGCGGCTGGCCGACCCGCCCCGGGTGATCGGGGCCGGGTCCACGGCGATGGAGATGCTCGACGTGGTCGCGCACACCAACCGCGAGCGCACCAACGACGACCTGGTGGTCGTGGACGACGACGACCGGTGCGTGGGTGTCGTGCGGGTGGCCGACGTGGTGCGCGGCATCGCGGAGATGAAGGTCGAGCAGGCCGCGGCGCTGAGCCCGCTGACCCGGCTGCCCGGCAGCGACTCGATCGCGCGCGAGGTCGACCGGCGGATCCTGTCCGGCGAGATCTTCGCCGTGGGGTGGCTCGACGTCGACGCGTTCAAGCGGGTGAACGACTCGGTGGGGTTCGCCGCCGGTGATGACCTGATCAGGGCGTTAGGGCGTAAGCTGACCGAAGGTGCGACGGCGTTCCCCGGGATTCAGGTGGGGCACGTCGGTGGCGACGACTTCCTGGTCGTCGCGGGGCTGAACGAGGTCGTGCCTTACGCGGCGGGTGTATTGGATACGCCGTTTGACGCAGAGGGACACGCGGTAACCCTGTCGCTGGCGACGCTGGTGTGCGCGGCCGGGTCGGTGGGGTCCTACCGGGAGGTGTCCCGCCTGCTGGCGCCGTTGAAGGAGCACGCGAAGTCGTTGCGCGGCAACAGTTGGGTGCTGGGCCGTCCGGGCAGCGACCACGTGGACGTGCTGCGCGGCGGCGCGCATTTGGCGGTCAGCTAGCCGGACCGGAAGTTCACCGCAACGATGCATGTGCACCCGCGCTGATCACTCATAGCATCAGGATGACTACCCACCGCAGGGAGGCCCCTGGTGAGCGAAGTCGACGTCAGCGCGCTGCCGCGTCCGCGAACCGAGTTCGACCCCGCGTTGTCAGTCGGCGTGGAAGAGGAGTTCCTGCTGGTGGACGCGGTCACCGGGGCTCTGTCGCCGGTGGCGGGCGAAGTGCTGGGTGACGCGGACGGCGTGCTGGACCTCCAGTCCGAGATGACCCGCTACCAGGTGGAGAGCGCGACCGCGGTGTGCTGGTCGATGGACGAGGTGCGCGAGCAGCTCGTGCTGTCCCGGCGCGCCCTCGGCGACCTGGCCAAGGGGCACGACGCGCGGATCGTGGCCACCGGCACCCCGGTGCTGGGCGGCAGCCGGCCGCCGCCGTTGACCGACCGGCAGCGGTACCGGGACATCGAGCACCGGTACGGGTCGCTGATCGACGCGCTGACCATCTGCGGGTGCCACGTGCACATCGGGATCCCGGACGAGGAGACCGGCGTGCTGATCTCCAACCACCTGCGGCAGTGGCTGCCGGTGCTGCTGGCGATCAGCGCGAACTCGCCGTTCTCGGAGGGGCGTGACACGGGGTACGCGAGCTGGCGGTACCTGTCGTGGAGCCCGTGGCCGTCGGCCGGCGCGCCGCCGTGGTTCGCCTCCGTGGAGGACTACCACCTGGGCACGCGCACGTTGCGGACGTCCGGGGCGGCGATGGACACCGGGATGATCTACTGGGACGTGCGGCTGTCGGCCAGTCACCCGACCGTGGAGCTGCGGGTGTGCGACGTGGCGGCGACCGTCGAGGAGGCGGTGCTGATCGCGGCGATCGCGCGGGCCATCGCGGTGGTCGCGGTGTCCGGGGCGGCGGCGTTCCCGGTGTCGGACCTGGCGTTGCGGGCGGCGTTGTGGCGTGCCGCGCGGGACGGGGTCGAGGGGGCGGGGGTCGAGCCGCACACCGGGCGGTTGGTGGCGGCGGCGGACCTGGTGCGGACGTTGGTGGAGTGGATTCGGCCGGCGTTGCGGGCGTGCGGGGACGAGGCGTTGGTGGACGACGGGGTGGGACGGCTGTTGCTGGACGGGTGCGGGGCGACCCGACAGCGCCGGGCGTTCACTCGTCGGGGTGAACTTGCCGACGTGGTGGCGATGTTGGTGGCGCAGACCTGACTCCGCCGCTTGATCTTAGACTCCGGGTCGTGGACGACGTCGTGCTCGGATCGGTGACCTGCCCGTCCGGGCACCTCGTGCTGGTGGACGGCGGTTACCTGCGGTTGTGGTCCGCGCAGCGGTCGCCGGACGAGTCCGGCGGTGACGCGGCGGTCGACTTCGAGGTCGTCGGGTCTGACGCTGACGCCGCGGCGCGGTCCTTCGACCACCAGGCCGGGCGCAGGCTGTACGACATCCCCGAGCACGCGGTGGTGCCGTTCACCGCGAAGTTCGACGAGCACTGCCGGGCGGGTGGGTTCGGTGCTTCGCTGCGGCCGTTCCCCCGTCGGGTGCCGCACCGCGACCGGGTGCGGCACGCGCTCGAGGCGGGTGATCCGGAGTTCCTGATCACCGGAGTGCCGGTCGTGCCGATCGGTGGTGTGCCGACCGGTCGGGCGCTGCGGGTCGTGGCCACGCGCGGCCAGTGGGGGTGGGCCCGGATTCGGATCGAGCTCGGCGGCGGGACGGTGGTGGAGCGGCGCCCGTTGGGGACGATCAGGGTCGACCACGCCCGGTTCGCCTTCGCCGACGCGGACGCGCTCGGGTCGTGGGTGCACGACGATCCGCTCGACGGGCTGGCCGACGTCGTGTTCTGGGGTGGGGACGAGGACGCGATCGCCGAGGAGTTCGAGGCCCGGCGCACGAGGACGCCGGGCGACGACACCTTCGGCTGGGTCGATCTCCCGGTCCGGGAGGCGTACCGGCTGGCGGTGGCCTTGGAAGAGCGGCGCGGCGTCGCGCCGGAACGCAGGTTCGCCGTCGACTTCCGGCCGCACTCGCACCACTGGCAGGCGATGCGGGCCGTCCGGGCGAGCGAGCACGAGGCCGCGACCCTGGCGGTGGGCGGTGCCGACGTGATGCTGGCGATGACGTCGGTCGGCGACGGCTTCTTCCCCGCCCACCTCGACGTGGACGCGGCGGGCGCGCCGGTCGCCGTCGAGATCGACCTCTCGTAGTACGGGTCGGGGCAGCACGACGGCCGCCCCGATGTCGTCGCTACCTCTTGTATTCGGCGTGGAACGCGTGGAACGCGGGCGACGTTGGCCACGAAGGCGATCGACTTGCCGTCCGCGATGTGGAGCAGGGTGAGCGGGAGGCCCAGCGCGGTGACGTTGCCGGCGAAGCGAGCGCTCCGCGCGTTCCTCGGCGAGGGCGTCGACCTTGGGCGCCGCGACGAGGGGTGCGGCGGACAGCAGCGCGTGGGCGTACTCCGGTCGGATCGTAGAGGCTGATCATCGCTTCGACGTCGGCGGCGTTCAACACCTCACCCGTTCGCTGCACGTGGACGCGGTGCAGTTCACCTGCGGGGACGGGTCCGTGGAGTTGCTGTTCACACCGGAGGCGTTGCGGTTGATGAAAGCGGGTGGGTGATCGGGGCCGGGAACGCCGACAGCGGCCGCCGTGGTGGGCGACCGCTGTCGAGGGTGGTGCGAAAAGCCGGAGAGCTAGACCGTGAAGCCGAGGGCGCGGAGTTGTTCGCGGCCGTCGTCGGTGATCTTCTCGGGGCCCCACGGGGGCATCCAGACCCAGTTGATGCGGAAGTCGTTGACGATTCCGCCGCCGGGACCGCCGGTCAGGGCGGTGCGGGTCTGGTCTTCGATGACGTCGGTCAGCGGGCACGCCGCCGAGGTCAGGGTCATGTCGATCAGCGCGACGTTGTCGTCGTCCACGCGGATGTCGTAGACCAGGCCGAGGTCGACCACGTTGATGCCCAACTCCGGGTCGACCACGTCGCGCATGGCCTCTTCGAGGTCGTCCAGGCTGGGCAGGTCGGCCTTCGGCGCGGGCGGTTCGGGCATGCCCTCCACGCCGCGGACCACCTCGTCGGTGTGTTCCGCGGTCGAGCCTTCTGGGGTGGTCATGCTGTTGCTCCTTCGCTGCGGGCCACCGCGTCCTTGAAAGCCATCCAACCGAGCAGCGCGCACTTCACCCTGGCCGGGTACTTGGCCACGCCGGCGAACGCGATGCCGTCTTCCAGCACGTCCTCATCGGGCTCGACCTTGCCGCGACCCTGCATGAGCTCGACGAACGCGTCCAGCTTCTGGAACGCCTCCCCCACCGGCCTGCCGACCACCAGGTCGGTCAGCACCGAGGTCGACGCCTGGCTGATGGAGCAGCCCTGGCCGTCGTAGGAGACGTCCGCGACCTTGTCGCCGTCCAGCTTCACCCGGAGCGTGACCTCGTCACCGCAGGTCGGGTTGATCTGGTGGGACTCGGCGTCGAACGGGTCGCGCAGGCCGCGCCCGTGCGGGTTCTTGTAGTGGTCCAGGATGATCTCCTGGTACATCTGCTGAAGCTGCACCTACGCCACCACCCCGAAGAACTTCTGGGCTTCGCGCACGCCCTCCACCAGGGCGCGCACCTCGTCCAGCGTGTTGTACAGGTAGAAACTCGCGCGCACGGTCGCGGCGGCGCCGAGCCGCCGGTGCAGCGGCCACGCGCAGTGGTGGCCGACGCGGACCGCGATGCCGAGGCTGTCCAGGACCTGGCCGACGTCGTGGGCGTGGATGCCCTCGACCACGAACGACACGGCACCGCCGCGGTCCTGCGTGTCGAGCGGGCCCACGATCCGGACGCCGGGGATCTCCGCCAGGCCGCGCAGGGCCGCCTCGGTGAGCACGTGCTCGTGCGCGGCGACCCTGTCCATGCCGATCTCGCTCAGGTAGTCCACGGCCGCGCCGAGCGCCACCGCCTGCGAGGTCATCGGCACGCCGGCCTCGAAGCGCTGCGGCGGCGGGGCGAACGTGGAGCTCGCCATCTGCACCATCTCGATCATCGACCCGCCGGTGAGGAACGGCGGCAAGGTCTCCAGCAGCTCACGGCGTCCGTAGAGGACACCGACGCCGGACGGGCCGAGCATCTTGTGGCCGGAGAACACCGCGAAGTCCACGCCCAGCGCCCGGAAGTCGACCGGGCCGTGCGGCACCGACTGGCACGCGTCCAGCACGGTGAGCGCGCCGACCGCCCGCGCCCTGTCCACGATGGACCGGACCGGGTTGACGGTGCCGAGCACGTTGGACTGGTGGGTGAGCGCGACGACCTTGGTCCGCCCGGTGATCAGCGAGTCCACGTCGGACAGGTCGAGCCGGCCCTCGTCGGTCACGCCGAACCAGCGCAGGGTCGCCCCGGTCCGCTGCGCCAGCTGCTGCCACGGCACAAGGTTCGCGTGGTGCTCCATCTCGGTCACGACGATCTCGTCGCCGGGGCCGATCCGGAACCGCTCGGCCTCGGGGCCGGCGACCGAGGCGTTGCCCATCGCGTACGCGACCAGGTTCACGCCCTCGGTGGCGTTCTTGGTGAACACGATCTCGCCGAAGTCGACGCCCACGAACGCGGCGATCTTCGCCCGCGCGCCCTCGTAGGCGTCGGTCGCCTCCTCGGCGAGCTGGTGCGCGCCGCGGTGCACGGCGGCGTTCGCGGTCTCCAGGAACGCGCGCTCGGCGTCGAGGACCTGCCTCGGCCGTTGCGAGGTGGCGCCGGAGTCCAGGTAGACCAGCCGCTTGCCTTCCCGCACGGTGCGGCCCAGGATCGGGAAGTCCGCGCGCACGGTAGCGACGTCCAGTGGAGCAGCGGTGGTGGTCACAGCTCCGACGCCTCCTCTCGAACTGTTGAACACACGACTAGGACAACGTCAGCCGACCTTGGCGGCTTCCTGCACACCCGCGTACTTCACGTAACCGTGCTCTTCGAGCTGGTCGGCCAGCTCGCGGCCGCCGGACTCGACGATCCGGCCGTTCGCGAACACGTGCACGAAGTCGGGCTGGATGTACTTGAGGATCCGGGTGTAGTGGGTGATCAGCATGACCCCCGCCTCACCGGACTCCTTGAACTTGTTGACGCCCTCGGAGACCACGCGCAGCGCGTCGACGTCGAGGCCCGAGTCGGTCTCGTCCAGGATCGCGATCTTCGGCTTGAGCAGCCCGAGCTGCAGGATCTCGTGGCGCTTCTTCTCGCCGCCGGAGAAGCCCTCGTTGACCGAGCGCTCGGCGAAGGCCGGGTCGATGTCCAGGTCGGCCATCGCGCCCTTGACCTCCTTCACCCAGTGCCGCAGGGCCGGGGCCTCGCCGCGCACGGCGGTGGCGGCGGTGCGCAGGAAGTTCGACATCGAGACGCCGGGGACCTCGACCGGGTACTGCATGGCGAGGAACAGGCCCGCGCGGGCCCGCTCGTCCACGCTCATCTCCAGCACGTCCTCGCCGTCGAGGGTGACGGTGCCGGAGGTGATCCGGTACTTGGGGTGCCCGGCGATGGCGTAGGACAGGGTGGACTTGCCCGACCCGTTCGGACCCATGATCGCGTGCGTCTCGCCGGCCTTGATGGTCAGGTCGACGCCCTTGAGGATCTCCTTGGACGTCTCGTCGGTGGTGACCGAGACGTGCAGGTCCTTGATCTCCAGAGTGGCCATGTGGTGCTCAGTTCTCCTGGTGTGCCGCCCGGGGTGGGAGCGGCTCGGAAGTCAGTTCGTGGTGGCGTTCAAGGTGGCGGTGACGTCCACGTAGACGTCGCCGTCACGGATGTCGACGGCGAAGACGTCGACCGGTTCCGTCGCGGGCGGGGACGAGGGGCGGCCGGTGCGCAGGTCGAAGCACGACCCGTGCAGCCAGCACTCGACGCCCTTGCGGGTCACGTCGCCCTCGGACAGCGCGACCTCCGCGTGCGAGCAGAGGTCGCGCAGCGCGTGGACGGACCCGCCGTCGCGGACGAGCAGGACCGGGGTGTACTCGTCGCCGACCTCGAACGCGACCGGCTTGCGGTCGTCCAGGTCGGTCAGCGAGCACACCCGGATCACACGCCCACCGCTTCCAGCTCCGCCTCGATCGCGGCTTCCAGGCGCTCGCGCACCTCGGGGACGGCGATCTTGAGCAGGATCTCGTGGAAGAAGCCGCGCACGACCAGCCGGCGGGCCTGCTCCTCCGGGATGCCCCGGGCCTGCAGGTAGAACAGCTGCTCGTCGTCGAACCGGCCGGTGGCGCTGGCGTGGCCCGCGCCCTCGATCTCGCCGGTCTCGATCTCCAGGTTCGGCACCGAGTCGGCGCGCGCGCCGTCGGTGAGCACCAGGTTCCGGTTGAGCTCGAAGGTCTCGGTGCCCTCGGCCGCCGCGCGGATCAGCACGTCGCCGATCCACACGGTGTGCGCGTCCTCGCCCTGCAGCGCGCCCTTGTAGACCACGTTGCTGCGGCAGTTGGACACCGCGTGGTCGATGAACGTGCGGTGCTCCAGGTGCTGGCCGGCGTCGGCGAAGTACAGGCCCAGCAGCTCGGCGTCGCCGCCGCGCCCGGTGTAGGTGACCACCGGGGTGAGCCGGACCAGGTCGCCGCCCAGGGTGATGACGGTGTGCTTGAACGTCGCGTCGCGGCCCAGCTTCGCGTGGTGCGCGGAGACGTGCACGGCGTCGTCGGCCCAGTCCTGGATCGCCACGACCGTCAGGTGCGCGCCGTCGGCGACGACGAACTCCACGTTGTCGGCGTACGCGCCGGACCCGCGGTGGTCGATCACCACGACGGCCTCGGCGAACTGCTCGGCCCGGACCTGGAGGTGGCCGTAGGCGACCTCGCCCTTGCCCGCGCCGGTCACCGTGACGGTGGTCGGCTCGACCTTGGTGTCCTTGGGCAGGGTGATCACCGTGGCCTCGGCGAACGAGTTCCACGCCTGCGCCGCGATCCGGTCCGCCGGCGTGCCGGCGGTGCCCAGGCGCTCGTCGCCCCGGGCGGCGGTCTCGACCCGGACGCCCTCGGCCGCCTTGACCTCGACGGTGGCGGTGCCCGTGGCGGGCACGCCGGTGTGCAGGCCGGCCAGGCGCTTCATCGGGGTGAAGCGCCAGATCTCCTCACGGCCGCCGGGCACCTCGAACGCGTCCACGTCGAACGACGCGAAGTGGTCCGCGCGCGACGAGATCGGGGCGCCCGCGCCGTGGGAGTGGGCCGTCAGGCCGTGCTGGTCTTGAGTGGTGACGGCCATGTCAGCCGACGGCCCCTTCCATCTGCAGCTCGATCAGGCGGTTCAGCTCGAGGGCGTACTCCATGGGGAGCTCGCGCGCGATGGGCTCGACGAACCCGCGCACGATCATCGCCATGGCCTCGTCCTCGTTGAGGCCGCGGGACATCAGGTAGAACAGCTGGTCCTCGGACACCTTCGAGACCGTGGCCTCGTGGCCCATCGACACGTCGTCCTCGCGGACGTCGACGTAGGGGTAGGTGTCGGAGCGGCTGATGTTGTCGACCAGCAGCGCGTCGCACTTGACCGTGGACTTCGAGTGGTGCGCCCGCTTGTTGACCTGCACGAGCCCCCGGTAGGAGGTCCGGCCGCCGCCGCGCGCCACCGACTTCGACACGATCGTGGACGACGTGTGCGGCGCCATGTGGACCATCTTCGCGCCGGCGTCCTGGTGCTGGCCCTCGCCCGCGAACGCGATGGAGAGCACCTCGCCCTTGGCGTGCTCGCCCATCAGGAACACGGCCGGGTACTTCATGGTGACCTTGGAGCCGATGTTGCCGTCGATCCACTCCATGGTCGCGCCCTCTTCGGCCTTGGCGCGCTTGGTGACCAGGTTGTAGACGTTGTTCGACCAGTTCTGGATGGTCGTGTAGCGGCAGCGGCCGCCCTTCTTCACGACGATCTCCACGACCGCGGAGTGCAGCGAGTCCGAGGAGTAGATCGGGGCGGTGCAGCCCTCGACGTAGTGCACGTACGCGCCCTCGTCGACGATGATCAGGGTGCGCTCGAACTGGCCCATGTTCTCGGTGTTGATCCGGAAGTAGGCCTGCAGCGGGATCTCGACGTGCACGCCCTTCGGCACGTAGATGAACGAGCCGCCGGACCACACGGCCGAGTTCAGCGCGGAGAACTTGTTGTCACCCGAGGGGATGACGGAGCCGAAGTACTCCTTGAAGAGCTCCGGGTGCTCCTTGAGGCCGGTGTCGGTGTCGAGGAAGATGACACCCTGCTTCTCCAGCTCCTCGTTGATCTTGTGGTAGACCACCTCGGACTCGTACTGGGCGGCGACACCGGAGACCAGGCGCTGCTTCTCCGCCTCCGGGATGCCCAGCTTGTCGTAGGTGTTCTTGATGTCGTCCGGGAGGTCTTCCCAGGTCGCGGCCTGCTTCTCGGTCGACCGGACGAAGTACTTGATGTTGTCGAAGTCGATCGCCGAGAGGTCCGAACCCCAGGTCGGCATCGGCTTGCGGTCGAACAACCGCAGCGCCTTGAGCCGGAAGTCCAGCATCCACTCCGGTTCGTCCTTCTTCGCCGAGATGTCCCGAACGACGTCCTCGTTCAGGCCACGACGGGCGCTCGCGCCTGCCACGTCCGAGTCCGACCAGCCGAACTCGTAGTTGCCGATGCTCGCCAGGGTCTCTTCCTGGGTGAGCGGGGCTGTGGTGGTGCGCTGCTCGGCAGCGGCAGTCATGCGGGCTCCCCTCCATCTGAAGGTCGGGTGTCGGTCTCGCCGACGGTGATCGGGGGTGGGTTCGGGATGTGGGTCGTGCACACGGCGTCGCCGCGGGCGATCGTCGCCAGCCGCTGCACGTGGGTGCCGAGCAGGTCGGCGAACGCCGCCGTCTCGGTCTCGCACAGCTGCGGGAACTCGGCGGCCACGTGCGCGACCGGGCACAGGTGCTGGCAGAGCTGCTCGCCCGCCCCCACGTGTCGCGCCGAAGCAGCGTAGCCCTCCCTGGTCAGGGCGACCGCGAGGGCCTTGGCCCGCTCGGCCGAGTCGGGTTGCGCCACGATGGCCGCCCGGTGCTGGTCGACGAGTGCGGAGACCCGGCGCTCGGCGAAGGCTCGTACCGCCTCCTCCCCGCCCTGTTCGGCGAGGAACCGCAGTGCGGCCACGGCGAGGTCGTCGTAGGCGTGCCCGAAGCGGGCCCGCCCCTGCTCGGTCAGCAGGAACAGCTTGGCCGGGCGACCCCGACCCCGCTGACCCCGGCGCGGGGCCTCCCTGTCGACCGCCTCACCGTCGGCGACCAGCGCGTCGATGTGCCGGCGCACCGCCGTCGGGCTCAGGCCCAGCTGCTCCGCGACCGAGACCGCGGCGATCGGGCCCTGCTCCAGCAGCAGGCGTGCGACGGCGTGCCGGGTGCGGCCGTCGTGCCCAGCCGGCACGGCGGTCGAGTCGCTCCCGACGTTTTTCACAACACCAGTGTTGCTTATTTCGCCGGCGCTCGCAAAGATCGGCCCGGATCGGGTGACCCGACTCACGTGCGCAGGCCGGTCGCTACCCTTCGGGCGTGACGGCGGGCGGATTGGCGATGGCGGACCGGGACGGGATAGGCGAGGCAGCGCCGCTGGACACCCGTGAACGGCGGCAGCTCGACATCATCCGCCGTTGGGGCACGGTCGGCGCGCTGCTGATGTTCGTCGGCTCGCTGGGCGCGGGCGCGGCACCGGTGTTCAGCCCGCTGCCCGGCACGCCGGTGCTGGGGCTGTTCCCCCGCATGTCGACCGCCTCGATGGCCGTCGTGTGGACCGGCGTGTTCCTGGTCGTGTCGGCGTGGCTGTGGCTGGGCAGGTTCGCCCGGCCGGGCCGGCCCCGCCTCGTGTCGCGCAGCCAGCTCGACCGCACGCTGCTGATGTGGATCACCCCGCTGGTGTTCGTCCTGCCGATGTTCAGCCGTGACGTGTACAGCTACCTCGCGCAGTCGCAGATCGCCGCGAACGGGCAGGACCCCTACGAGCTGGGGCCGCAGAGCGCGCTCGGCGTCGACCACCCGTTGACGACCAACGTGCCCAACATCTGGCGTGAGACACCGGCGCCTTACGGGCCGCTGTTCCTCGCCATGGGGCGTGTCATCTCGATGGTGACCGGCGACAGCGTGCTGCCGGGCGTGTTCCTGCACCGGATGCTCGTGCTCGTCGGCCTGGGGATGATCGTGTGGGCGCTGCCCCGGCTCGCGCGGCGCTTCGGCGTGCCGCCGGTGAGCGCGCTGTGGCTCGGCGCGGCCAACCCGCTGGTGCTGTTCCACCTGGTCGTGGGCGTGCACAACGAGGGCCTGGCGATCGGGCTGATGCTGGTCGGGCTGGAACTGGCGTTGCGCAAGATGCCGGTGGTGCCGGGGTCGCCGATGACCCGGGAGGAACTGCTGTGGATCGCGCTCGGTGCGACCATGATCACGTTCGGGGCGGCGGTGAAGATCCCCGCCGCGCTGGCCCTCGGGTTCCTCGGGGTGATGATCGCGCGGCGGCTCGGCGGGTCGTTCTGGGACCTGGTCAAAGCCGCGTTGCTGCTGGGCGTGGTGTCCGGGGTGGTGATGGTCGGGACGTGCCTGGGGACCGGGTTGGGCTTCGGGTGGATCTCGACGCTGAACGTCGCGGGGACCGTGAAGAGCTGGATGTCGCCGCCCACCGCCATGGGGTTCATGGGCGGCGGGCTGGGGTTGGCGCTCGGGCTGGGCAACCACACGGATTCGATGATCGCGTTGATGCGGCTGGTGACGCAGGCCGTGTCGGTGTGGATCGCGGGGTTGCTGCTGTGGAAGGCGTTCAAGGGGCGGATCAAGGCGGTCAACGGGCTGGGTGCCGGGTTGGGCGCCGTGTTGGTGCTCGGGCCGGTGCTGCAGCCCTGGTACGTGCTGTGGGCGGCGTTGCCGTTGGCGACCGCGGTGCTGGCCAAGCGGTTCCGGCTGTTCGCCATGGCCACCAGTGCGGTGGTCGCGGTGGTGCTGCCGCCTACGGGGGCGGCGTTCGACGGGCGGGCTTACATCGTTCCGCAGGCCGTGGCGGCTTCGGTGATCGCGTTCCTGCTGTGCGTGTTCGTGGCGCGCAAGCAGGTGATGCCGTTGATCAGGCGGGATCCGGTGCCGGACGCGGCTTGATGCCGTCGGTCGGGCGAGGTCCACGGCTTTCACGACCGACCAGCTCGTCGACCGGGAGCCGGTGGAGCACTCTGGCCCGGCCGACCGGCCGTCCCGCGTCCTGGTGCCGGCTGCGAAGGGGCGGGCGGACTTCGAGGCGTGGGTGTGGGCCGCGGGGAGGTGGGCCGGTGGGGTGGGGCGGGGGCCCTAATCCGATCGGGGCGTAACCCGGTGGTTCCGGCGGGCGACTTATCGGTACCTGGGAAGATCGCCTGCGCGTCCGGGGAGGGAGCGTGTGATGGCCGACGTGCCTCGTGAGCAGATCCGGTTTGCCGTTGTGCTCAACGGTGGGGTCAGCCTTGCTGTGTGGATGGGGGGCGTGGTCCTCGAACTCGACCGGCTCACCCGAGGGGACGGGGTGTACGCCGATCTGCTGGACCTGGTCGGCAGCACCGCCCGCGCGGATGTGATCACCGGGACCTCGGCGGGTGGGATCAACGGGGCCGCGTTGGCGTTGTCGCAGGTCAACGGGAACGCCAAGCTGGAGCGGCTGCGTGACCTGTGGGCCGAGCAGGGGCGGATGGAGCAGCTGCTGCGCACGCCGTTCCGGGGGTCCCCGGTGTCGCTGCTCAAGGGCGACGAGTTCTTCCTGCCCCGGCTGCACGAGGCGCTGGACCGGCTGACCACCGACTTCTCCCCCACCCCGGCCGACGAGCGGCCGGTCGACCTGCGGATCACCACCACCTTGCTCGGGGGCGTGCCGACGGTCACCCACGACGACCTCGGGCAGGCCCTCGTCCAGTCCTCCTACCAGGGCAGCTTCTCCTTCCGGCGGGAACCCGGCGGGCGGGACGACTTCACCGCCGACCGACTGCCGACGCTGGTGGACCGGATGGCGTTGGCGGCCCGGTCGTCGGCTTCGTTCCCGTTCGCGTTCGAACCCTCTTACGTGCCCGTGGGCCCGGAGACGAACAACGGGCGGCCCAACATGGCCGATGTCGCCTCGTGGGCCAACGGGGCCGACAACCGGTCGCGGTACGCGGTGGACGGCGGGGTGCTGGTCAACACGCCGACCAAGGAGGCGTTGGAGGCCATCGACCGGATGCCCGCCGAAGGGCCCGTGCGGCGGGTGATGCTCCTGGTCTTCCCGCACGCCAAGGAGGACGCGGACGCGCCCACCGCCCCCGTCGACGGGAAGCCGCCCAGCACGATCGGCACGGGCGCGCGCCTGCTCAGCGCGTTGACCAGCCAGAGCGGGCGCACCTACGTCGAACGCATCGAGGAGCACAACCGGCTGGCCGCGTCACGGCGCGGCGGGCGCAGCGCGCTGCTCGACCGGCTCGCCGCGAGCGGGTCCGTCGTCGGCAAGCTCTACGCGCTCGCCGCGACCTTGCACGACCACTACGAGGACATCCGGATCCGGCACGCCGCCCGGGACGTCACCAGCCGGCAGTTCGAGGTCCCCGGGGCGAACGCGGCCGGGTGGACCTTCGAGCGGGTGCGGGCCTCGGCGGAGGCCGCGCAGCGGTCCTACCTCGCGAAGTGGGGCGGGCTGCCTTACGTGCCCAACCGGCCGCAGCCCGCGACGCTGCCCGAGCACGGCTGGCCGTGGGGCATCGGGATGGCCGAACGGCTCGCCGCCGCCGCGATGGACCTGCTCAAACGGCTGGTCTGGGTGGTTTCGGAGGACCTGTCGGGCGGGTCGCGGCTGGCGCAGGCCCGCACCAACCTCTACGAGCTGCGCACCGGGCTGCGGGCGGCGCGCGCCGAGCTGGACGGGCAGTGGACCACCGGCGAGAAGCAGGCGTTGAACCAGGAGTACTGGGAGGGCCGGGTCGAGGCGTTCGCGGCCGGGATGCTGCCGGCCGCGTCCGGCGACTCGGTCGGGCAGCGGGTGCGCGCCCAGGTGGACCGGATCGCCGGGATCCTCGCCGACGCGCGGGACGTGCTCGACGGGCTCGACGAGGACCGGGTGGCGATGGCCGGGGTGGCGTCGTGGCGCAAGCTGCTGGTCGAGCCGCGCACCGACGAGGAGACCGCGGCCGGGCTGCTGGGCAACGACCTGTGGCTGTCGCGGGTGCTCGCGCTGGAGGTCGCGGTCACCTGCCTGGCCGACGACTCGCGCAGCGGCATGGACCAGGCGGTCGACCTGGTGCAGATCAGCCTCCAGACGCGCAACGCGTTCGCCGACCACAGCACCACCCCCGACGACAAGGCCGGCGGCGCGTCGCTGAGCCGGTTCTCCGGGTTCCTGAAGCGGTCGTGGCGGGTCAACGACTGGATCTGGGGGCGGGTGGACGGCGCGACCATGCTGTGCAAGGTCGTGTTCGACCCGAAGCGGCTGTTGCGGATCGACCGGCTGACGCCGTCGGGGTCCTCGGCCGCCGAACGGGCCCGGGAACGGGTCGGGCACCTGGTCGGCAAACTGTTCGGAGAGGGGCTGCCCGCGTCGCTCCAGCCGGTCGTGGAGCGCGCGGTCGAGGAGTTGACCGCGCTGTACGGGAGTTCGGCCGGTGACCACCCGCCGACCTGCGAGGCGCTGGCCGAGCTCGCCGCGTGGGGCCTGCACGTGCGGATCATCTGCGAGGAGCTGCCGGCGCTGCGGGCGTCGATCCTGGCCGACCGCAACGAGGGCGCGGACCGGCGGTCGCGCGGCGAGCTGTTCCTGGAGGAGCAGGCGGTGCTGCTGGCGCGCCTGCCGGTGCGCACCGACGCGCAGCGGGTCGAGATCGGGATGGAGGCGCTGGCCGCGTTCGACCGGGCCGGGATCGGGCGGGAACCGCTGTCCCAGGAGGCATCCAGCGACCAGGTGATCCGGACCGCGGCGACCGCGGCGGCGGTGGCGATCACCGTGGCGGACAGCGAGAACTCCGGTCTCGGACCGGCGAAACCGCTGACCCGGACGTTGCGCGGGGCGGCGCTGCTGCCCTACTGGACGATCACCGGGCTGACCCGGGGCGGGCGGTTGGCGCAGTTCCTGGGCCTGCTCGGGTTCGCGCTGGGCGGGGCGCTGCTGGTGCTGGCGCTGTTCGACCTGCTGCCGCCGTGGGCGGTCGGCCCGGCGGCGGCGTTCGGCAGCGCCACGCTGCTGGCCGCGTTCGGGTACGCCGCGCTGCGCACCGGCACGCTGCTGCACGGCCTGGTGCTGCTCTCGCCGGTGATCCCGCTGACGGCGGTCGCGGTGGACCGGACGCGGATCGCGATGGCGTCGGGCGTGACCGAGGAGCAGGGCGTGACCGGCATGGTCGCCCTGGGCGGGGTGGTGCTGGTCGTGCTGGGGCTGCTGGTGATCGGCAGCCTGCCCGCGCCGGTCGGGACGCCGCTGGCGGTGCTGAAGAAGATCCGGCTGCGGCCGCGCCTGCTGGTGCGGATGGTGGTGGTGGCCGGGATCGTGGCCGGGATCTGGGCCGTGGTGCGCTACCGGCTCTACGACGTCGACGCGACGCTCGTCGTGATCGGCACGGCGGTGGCGATCGTGTTCGGTGCGACGGTGTCGCTGCGGCTGGGCCGGTCGTTGCAGCGGTGGCGGCAGATCGACGGCGTGTGGGACACCGAGAACGCCGAGCCGCCCGCGGCCGCGACCGCCGGGTGGGCCGCCGTGTACGGGTCGGTGCTGCTGGTGATCGGCGCGGCCGTGCAGGTGTTCACGCTGCGGTTCGTCGGCTGGGAGGCGGTGCTGGCGACGGCGCTGTCGTTCGGCCTGGTCCTGCTGCTGGTGACCACGTGGTGGGTGCCGTTGAAGGCCCGCCGGCGGATCACCCGCAACCTGGTGGAGCAGGCGTCGTTCGTCGACTTCGGCGGCAACGTGGCGGCCGGTCTGCTCAAGCGCCTCGAAGGGCACGCGATGCTGTTCCGCTTCCTGACCACCGTGGACGGCCACGGCCACCCGGTGCTCGGTCCGGCCGGCCTGCGGGTGGCCCAGCGCATCGCCCACCTGCAGGCCACCGGCGAGGACGACGACTGACCCGCCTGGCGCGGGGGACTGTCCTGACCCGGTCCCCGGAAACCTGCGGTTCTTCCGGGAACGCCACCTTCGCGGACAGCTCCAGGTTCTCGGCCCGCAGACGTTCCCACTCGCCGAGCCCGGACGTGTCGCAGGACTCGGCCGGGCGGCCTTCGGTCTGCGCCGCAGGGCTTCCTCGCCCTCTCGCCAGTACGACCTCGTACGTGAACGACCGCTTGCCCGGTCTCGTCACCAGCGGCCTCCCGCTGCCGCTCGGACAACGAACTGCGTGGATGCGACGAACCACTCCCCGGACAGTCGGAACTGGATTCCAGCCCAACTTCCGGGGAGCGGTTCCTCCCCCCGCCGCCCCCTCGCCAGGTCAGGCCGCCAGCGCCGGGCGCGCCACCGCGGGCACGCCCATCGCCCGCGCGTAGAGCGCCTCGAACTTCTCCAGCGTCGCCTCGATCGCGTGCGACCCGATCAGCTCCAGGCTCGCCGCGCCCATCCGGGCCGTCACGGTCGGGTCGGCGAGCACCGAGTGCAGGCGGTCCGCCAGGCCCGACACGTCGCCGGGGGTGAACAGCCAGCCGTTGCGGCCCGGCCTGCACAGGTGCGGCAGCGCCATCGCGTCGGCCACCACGACCGGCTTGCCCGCCGCCATGGCCTCCATCGTCGCCAGGCTCTGCAGCTCGGCGATCCCCGGCATGCAGAACAGGTCCGCGCCGGTGTAGGCGTCGAGCAGCTCCTCCTCGTCCACGAAACCGCGGAAGCGCACCCGCTCGGCGATGCCGAGGTCCCGGGCCAGCAGCTCCCACTCCGCGCGGCACGAGCCGTCGCCGACGATGTCGGCGTGCAGGCGGGGCACCAGGGCCACCGCGCGCAGCAGCTCGTCGACCCGCTTCTCCTCGTCCAGCCGGCCCACGAACAGCACCGTCGGGCCGTCGTTGGTGCGCACCGCCGGGCGCAGCCGGTAGCGGTCGATGTCGATACCGCAGGACACCGCCACCGCCCGCGGCGGGAAACCGTTGTCGTGCAGCAACTGCACCGCGCGCGGGGTCGGCGCGGTCACCACGTCCGCGACGCCGAACACCCGGCCCAGGTCGCGCCACGCCCACCGGGACGCCAAGCCCTGCAACCACTGCGGGCAGCGGGCGTGGCCGAACAGGTTCTCCGGCATGAAGTGGTTGGTGGCCACCGTGGGGATGCCCATCTCGGCCGCCTGCCGCACCACGTACCGGCCAACCACGAAGTGCGCCTGGACGTGCACCAGGTCCGGCTTCAGCTCCTCCAGCAGCGCCCGCACGTCCTTGCGCACCTGCCACGGCAGGCCGATCCGGAACGTGCGGTGGAACGGCGTCCGGTGCGACCGCAGCCGGTGGACCGTGATGCCGTCCACGTGCTCGGTGCGGGCCCTGCCCTCCGGGTCGACCGCGATCACGTGCACATCGTGGTCCCGTCCCGCCAGGCCGGTGGCCAGCCGGTGGGCGAACCGAGCCGCGCCGTTGACGTCCGGCGGGAACGTCTCAGCGGCGATCACGATCCGCATGGCGCGTCCGTCGTACACAGTGGTCTCCGATCTCAGAGGTGCAGGAGGGTTTTGCGTGCGGGCCAGCGCGACCACGCCGCCGATGGCGACGACGGCGCAGGCGAGTTCGGCCAGGGCGACGAGCCCGCTGGTCCGGGTGGCCTCACCGAGCAGCCCCGCGCCGATGCCGACGGCGACGAGCGGGTCCACCACGGTCAGGCAGGCCACCGCCAGGTGCGGCGGCCCACTGGCATAGGCGTGCTGGATGAACCAGCCGCCGACGAGCAGGGAGACGGCGATACCCACCGTCGACAGGGCGGTGGTCAGGTCGATCCGGCCGGACTGGACGTCCTGGGACACCGAGCGCATGAGCACCGACACGTAGCCGTAGGCGACACCGCCCGCCGCGCCGAAACCCAGCCCCCGCACCACGGGCCTGGTCGAGAGCACGCCGAGCAGCACGGGCGCGGCGATCAGGCCCAGCACCAGCAGACCGGCGGTGAGCTCCGCCTCCGGCACGACCGGGGTCGCGGTGGCGCTGCCCGCCGCCAGGAACACGAACGCCCCCACGCCGAACGTCGTCAGCGCCACGGCGGGCAGTTCGCGCCGGCGGCCGTCGAGCACCGTCGTGATGCCGATCGCCAGCACCCCGACCGGCTGCACGACGCTCAGCGGGGCCATGCCCAGCGCCACCGCGTGCAACCCGGCACCGGCCACCAGCAGCACCAGACCGGCCAGCCACCGGGGCCGGCGCAGCAGGTCCAGCACCCGCAACGCGCCCTCGGTGGCGCGCACCGCGTCGTGCTGCAACCGCGCGGCGAACGCGAAGAACACCGCGCCCACCACGGCGAGCAGGACCGCGAGCCACGTCACGACCGCGCCTCCCGCCGGGCGACCGCGGCGGCCAGCGCGAACAGCAGGCCGTACAACAGGGCGAACAGCAACCGCTCGAAAAGACCGAGCAGCACCGCGCCCTGGTAAGTCAGCGTCACGTGGCTCACCATGAATGCGACCGACGTGATCCCCGAGGCCACCGAAAAACGACGCACAGTGGTACTGGAAATGAACTGCCGGGAAATCAGCCAACCGGCCAGCGGCAGGCTCGCGAACATCACCGCCCCCGCGTACCGGTGCACCGCACCGGACACCGAGGTCGGCGTGCCGGTCGGGTCGGTCGGGAACACCGCGGCCACCGCCAACCCCGCGGCCCACAGCGCCATCAGGATCGCCACCGGCCCCCGCCTCGGCAAACCCCGCCGCACCAGCACCGCCAGCAGCGCGACCGACGCCGCGGCCAGGGACAGCGCGGTGACCGCCAGCAGCCCGCTGCCGTTGGCGACGAAGATGTAATCGCTGATCGTGTGGCTGATCGGGCTAAGCTCGCCGACCGACGCCACGTGCAGGTAAACAATCGGGAACAGCGACAGGACAAGGCCCGCAACAGCCAGCGGCAGCACCGCTGCCCGTCTTTTCCCCCGGATCTCCGCCACACCGGAATCTTGGCCGGAAAACCTCGTCCGGAACTATCCGGATTGCCCCCTAGGTGACCCTGAGGTGTCCCCGACCACCCTGGTGGGGCCAGCCCCACCACCAAGTGGCGCGCACCCCACCACCGGGACCCCACCACCGGCACCGCCCGGCACACGGCTTAGGCTCTGCCGTCGTGAGCCCGCACCCCCAGCACCCTGCCGTGGAAGTGTCCGGGCTGGTCAAGCGATACGGCTCCGTCGTCGCGGTGAACGGCCTCGACCTCACCCTGGACCGCGGCGCCGTGCTGGCGCTGCTCGGCCCCAACGGCGCCGGCAAGACCACCACCGTCGAGGTGTGCGAGGGCTTCCGCAAAGCCGACGGCGGCCAGGTCCGAGTGCTCGGCCTGGACCCGCGCGCACCGGAACTGCGCCCGCGCATCGGCGTGATGCCGCAGGGCGGCGGCGGCTACCCCGGCGTCCGCGCCGACGAGATGCTCCGGCTGGTCGCCGCGTGCGCCGCGAACCCGCATGATCCCGCGTGGCTGTTGGAGATCCTCGGCCTGACCGGCGTCGGCCGCACCCCCTACAAGCGGCTCTCCGGCGGCCAGCAGCAGCGGCTCTCGCTGGCCTGCGCCCTGGTCGGCCGACCGGAACTGGTGTTCCTGGACGAACCCACCGCCGGCATGGACCCGCAGGCCCGCCGACTGGTCTGGGACCTCGTCGCCGCCCTGCGCGCCGACGGCGTCAGCGTCCTGCTCACCACCCACCTCATGGACGAGGCCGAAGCGCTCGCCGACCACGTCGTGATCGTCGACGCGGGCCGCGTGGTCGCCGCCGGCACCCCCGAAGAGCTCACCGCGCGCACCGCCGACGACGAGCAGCAGCTGCGGTTCCGCGCCCGACCCGGCCTCGACCTCACCCTGCTCACCGGCGCGCTGCCGGAAGGGATGCGGGTGCGCGAGGCGACCCGCGGCGGGTACCTGGTCGAAGGCCGCATCGACCCGCAGGTCGTGTCCACCGTGACGTCCTGGTGCGCCCAGCAGGGCGTGCTGGCCGAGGAGTTGACCGTGGCGAAACGCAGCCTGGAGGACGTGTTCCTCGACCTGACCGGACGGGAGCTCCGGTCATGACGTTCGCCCCCGGCACCTTCACCCCCGCACCCGGCCGCGGCCCGCTGGCGCGGATGCTGGTCACCCAGGCCCGCACCGAAACCGTGCTGACCCTGCGCAACGGCGAGCAGATCCTGCTCACCGTCCTCATCCCGGTCGCGCTGCTGGTCGCGCTCGCCACGATGTCGGTCATCCCGATGCCCGACCCCCGGGTCGGCTCGGCCGTCGCCCGGATCCTCGCCCTCGCGGTGATCTCGTCGGCGTTCACCGGCCAGGCCATCGCACTCGGCTTCGACCGGCGCTACGGCGTCCTCAAGCGCCTGGCCGCCACCGCGCTGCCCCGCTGGCTGCTGGTCGGCGGCCGGATCGCCGCCGCGCTCGCCGTGGTCGCCGTGCAGGTCGTGATCATCGCGGTCACCGCGCTGCTGCTCGGCTGGGACCCGCCCCCGCTCGGCGGACTCCTGTGGGTCGTCGTGCTGCTCGTGCTCGGCACCCTCTCGTTCGGCGCGCTCGGCGTGCTGCTCGGCGGGGCGCTGCGCGCGGAGATCGTCCTGGCACTGGCCAACATCATCTGGTTCGTGCTGCTGCTCATCGGCGGCGTCGCCCTCGGCGTGGACAGCCTGCCCGGCTGGCTGGCCACCGTGGTCGAACTGCTCCCGTCGGCGGCACTGGCCGAAGGCCTGCACACCGCCATCGTGGACGGCGGCGCGCCGGGCCTGCGACAGGTGCTCGTGCTGCTCGGCTGGGGCGTCGCCGCCGCCGCGCTCGCCACCCGCACCACGAAGCTGAGCTGACCACCTACGGTGCGCAGCCGAACAGGTCCGGGAAGACCTCCAACGACCTGGTGCCGACCCCGGTGACCTGCCCCTCGTCGCCTCGCACCACGCAGAAGTAGTAGATCGGCTCGGAGTCCGGCACCACCGGCTGCGCGAGGTACAGCTCGCTGAACGGCTCGGTGACCCCGCTGCCGCGCAACGCGGCCAGCGCCTTGTCCTCGATCATGGTGAACGGCTCCACGGCCTCGATCCCCACCCCGGGCTGCCAGATCACGGTCTCCACGTACTCGCCGCGGATGTCGTAGATGTAGCTGAAACCGCCCGACGGGTGACTCGGGTCGCTGAAGTTCACCGCCCACCCCTCGATGCCCTCCACGCCGCTCACCGGCGGCTGGTCCAGTTCGGCCTCCGCGCCGAAGAACCGCGCCTGGGGGTACTTCAGCGCGGCCTTGTCCTTGGCGGCGTCGACGATGGTGGGCAGCCCCACCCCGATCGGCGCGGCGGTGGCGGTCCCGGTCGAGGTGAACAGACCGGCGGCGAGCACCACTGCCGCCGCCAAGCCGGTGATACGCGGTCGCATGTCCTGGTCTCCCCACAACGTCGTGCGGACTCGTCCGTTCGATGCAACCGCCGCGACGGCCGACCCGCCACCGCATTCACCCGACGGTAGGACGCCCACCCGCCCGTGAGCCGGGCCACTCCACCCCCCGGCGGACCGGACCCGGCGCGGACCCCTCAGCTCCCGCTACCTACCATCGGTAGCCGTGCCCACCTGGTTGACCGGCTTCCTCCTCAAGTTCCAGCGCGTGTTCGCCATCGCGGTGGTGATCGCCGAGGCGGGGATCGCGGTCACCGGGTCGGTCGTCCGGGTCACCGGGTCCGGGCTCGGCTGCCCGACGTGGCCCGAGTGCGTGGACGGCAGCCTCATCCCGGTGGCCCACCCCGAGGTCGCGCCGCTGCACCAGTGGGTCGAGTTCGGCAACCGGACGCTGACCGGCGTCGTCGGGATCGTCGCCGCGCTGTGCGTGCTCTCCGCCTGGGTCGACCGGCCGCGCCGGCGACGGGTCCTGACGCTCGCGCTGGTCCAGTTCGGCGGCGTGGTCCTCCAGGCCGTCATCGGCGGGTCGCTGGTGCTCACCGGCCTGCTGTGGTGGACGGTCAGCATCCACATGCTGGTGTCGATGGTGCTCACCTGGGCCGCGGTGCTGCTGGTGGCCTCGCTGCGCGAAGGCGACGGGCCCGCCGTGCCGCTGGTGTCCAAGAACGTGACGCGGCTTCAGGTCGTGCAGGCCGCGGTGCTCGGCCTGCTGATGCTGGCCGGCACGTTCGTCACCGCCGCCGGTCCGCACGCCGGCGACTCCGCCACGCCCCGCCTGCAACTGCCCGTGCCGACGCTCGCCCAGATCCACGCCGACCTGCTGTTCCTGTTCCTCGGCATGCTGGTGGCGCTGGGCTTCGTGCTCGGCCGCCAGGCCCGGCGCGCCTACCTGGTGCTGATCGCCACGGTCGTCGCGCAGGGCGCGGTCGGCATGGTCCAGTACTGGACGGGCGTGCCCGAGGTGCTGGTCTCGGTGCACGTGCTGGGCGCGGGCGCGGTCGTGATCGCCACGGCGAACCTGTGGACCGCGACCCGCGTGCGCCCTCACCTGGAGGACGAGGGCCTGCGCTCCCAGACCGCGGGCAGCTCCGTCGCCAGCCACGTGTAGAGGTCGTCCACGGCCCGCAGCCGCTGCGCCCGCTCCGGGTCGCCGCTGAGCAGCCGCATCCCGGACTCGGTCAGCTCGCGCACGCTGGTCAGCGCGTCGAGCTTGCGCTGCACCAGGTCGGCCCACTTCTTCTCGTTGATCCGGTACTGCGCGGCCTGCCGGCCCCGGCGCGTCCGCTTGGTCACCAGACCCTCGTTCACCAGGAACTTCATGTTCGTGGAGATGGACCCGCTGGAGGCCTCCAGCTCCTGGGACAGCTCCGCCGCGGTCCGCTCGCTGGGCTGGCACACCAGCAGGTAGCCGAGGATCCGCCCGCCGATCAGCGGGATGCCCTCCTCGGCGAAGTGCGCGGCGAACCGCTCGATCCACGCCGACAACCGCGTCTCACGTCCGACACCCACGCTGACCGCCCCCTGGTTCTGTCGACACTGAAGCCATCGTAGGCAGTCAGAGTCGGCGGAGGCCCGCCAACACGCGCTCCATCAGCCCGAGATCGGGTTCTTCGGCGGACGCGGTCCCGTGCACGTCGATCAGGCCGCGCTCGGCCATGTCGCCCAGCAGCACCTTGGCCACGCCCAGCGGTAACCGCAGCAGCGCCGCCACCTCGGCCACCGAGCGCGGCGCGGCCACCAGGTTGAGCACCTCCTGGTACTCCGACTGGAGCGCGCCCGGGAACTCCCAGTCGACCACCGACACCAGGGTCTCGATCTCCAGCTGGTGCGACGACGTGGTGCGCCCGCCGGTCCACGAGTAGGCGCGCACGCTCGACGCCGCCTCCTCGCGCGGGAAGTCCGGGTCGTCCTGGAACACCGGGTGCGGCCTGGTCGGCCGCTCCACCGGGTCGGGCTCCTCGGCGGGCCGCGCCGACCGCCGCCCGCTCAGGCTGAACCCGTTCAGCAGGGCGGCGAACGACGCGTCCGGATCCTCGTCCTGGCTCATGACCACCTCACGCCGAAGGGCGGGCCATCATCCGCTTCACACCGTGCAGCTCCGCGCGCAGCTCGGGGGTGAGGAGCTGGCCGACCTGGTCCACCACGACGGTCATCTCGTAGGCCACCTGGCCGACGTCGGCGTCCGGCGCGGCCAGCACCGCCAGGCACGAGCCGTCCCGGATCGACATCAGCAGCATGATGCCGTACTGCATCTCGATCACCGAGCGCAGCACGCCGCCGCCGTCGAAGCAGCGCGCGGCCGACTCGGTGAGGCTCGCGACCCCCGCCGCGATCGCGGACAGCTGCTCGGCCCGGTCGTCGGGCAGGCCGCTGGACGCGGTGAGCAGCAGCCCGTCCACGGAGATCACCACGGCGTGGGCGACGCCCGGCACGCGTTCGGCGAAGTTGCTCACCAGCCAGCCGAACTGGTCGATCTGCCGTGACCTCTGCCCGCTCATGTCGTACTCTCCCGCCCCGTTCGGTTCTCACCGGAGTCGTGCACACCTTGCCTGACCCCGGTCTGGTAGCTCGCCAGGAACCCGCGTGTCGCGTTCGGGTCCCGCCGGACGGGTGCCGCCGCGTCGGGCGCACTCGGCCGTTCGGCGGCCAGGTTCGAGCGCGGACGCCTCTTCGGCAGACCCGCGGAGTTCTCCTGCACCGGAGGATCCCCCTGTCCGGGCACCTCCACGTGCCCGGAGTGTTCAACGCCGTTGTGGCGCGGTGGTTCCCCGTTCCCGCCGGGAACCCGGGAACGGCCGAACCACGTCGAGCCCGGACGGGGCCCGCCGGCGGTGTCCGGTGGTGCGGGAGCCGCCGTGCCGGGTGCGGATGCCGGCACGGGTTTGGTGAACAACGCCCCGGCCCTGACCGGCGGTGCCGGTGTCGCCGGGGTGACCGTGGTGCCGAAGGCCGTGGGGCCGGTCGGCGCCGGTTCGGCGGTGCGGCCCCGGAAGGACGCCCACTTCTCGTCGCGGGCCGGCGTGCCGTTGGTCGCGGCCGCCGGGGTGGTCGGGTCGGTCGCGGCGGTCGGGCCCGCCGGGGTCGTCTCGGGGGCGGCGTGCCGGGGCGCGCCGGGCTGGGCCGGGACCGGGCGCGCGGCCGTCGGCTGCACCACGCGGACCAGCTCGGCGGGCAGCGCCACGACCGCGCGCACGCCCTCGCCCTGCTCGCGCAACGCGACCTGGATGCCGTGCCGACCGGCGAGCCGGCCCACCACGTACAGGCCGAGCTGGCGCGACACCGGCAGGTCGCCGGCCTCCTCGTCGGCGGCGGCCCGCGCGATCTTCGCGTTGGCCTCGACCAGGTCGTCCTCGGACATGCCCACGCCGACGTCGACGACGTCCACCAGGACACCGCCACCGGGCCGGCCGCGACCGCCGACCACGACCTGGGTGCGCGGCGGCGAGAACGTCGTGGCGTTGTCCATCAGCTCGGCGATCAGCCGCACCACGTCGCCCGCGGCGTAGCCGACCACCTCGACCGGCGGCGTGGCCTGCACGACCACCCGCTGGTACTGCTCGATCTCGGAGGCCGAGGCGCGCAGCACGTCGCCCAGCGGCACCGGGCGGGTGAAGCGGCGGGCCATGTCGCTGCCGGAGAGCACCATCAGGTTCTCGTTGTTGCGGCGCATCCGGGTCGCCAGGTTGTCCAGCTTGAACAGGCCCGAGAGCTGCTCGGGCTGCTCCTCCCGGCGCTCCAGCTCCTCCATCAGCCGCAGCTGCCGCTCCACCAGGCTCTGGCTGCGGCGGGACAGGTTGATGAACGCGTTGCGCATGCCGGTGCGCAGCTCGGCCTGCTCGGTGGCGGAGCTGACGGCCTGCCGGTGCACCGCGTCGAACGCGCGCGCCAGCTGGCCGAACTCCTCCCGGGTGTGCACCGGCACCGGGTCGATCGTCACCTCCGGCGCGGTGTCCTCGCGCAACTGGGCCACCAGCGTCGGCAACCGGTGCTGCGCCACGTCCAGCGCGGCGACCCGCAGGGCGCGCAGCGAGCGCAGCAGGTAGCTGCCGACCACGAACCCGACCGCGACCGCGGCGAACAGCGACGCCAGCAGGATCGCCGAGGCGAAGCCCGCCCGGTCGCTGGTCTCGTCCTGGAGCCGGGCCGCGGATGCCTTGAGCTGGTCCTCCAGCCCGCGCAGCACCCGGTCGTACTGCTTGGCGGTGACCGTCGAGCCGTCGTCCCAGACCTCGGCGTCGATCCGGCGCAGCCCCTCCGGGTCGACCCGGACCTGCTGGAGCAGCGCGTCCCGGGAGGCCACGGTCTCGCCCGCGACCGCCGACCGGAAGTCGGCCTGCTGCTGCGGCGTGGCCACGGCGGTGAAGTCGGCGATCTTGTCCTGCTGGCGCGTCCAGGACTGCTCCAGCGAGTTGCGCTCGGTCTCCGGCAGCACGCCCGTGCGGACGCCGGAGAGCACGGTCGCGTGCTGCCACGAGATCTGCTCGGCCGCCATCGCCAGGTTGTGCAGCGCGTTCGCGGTACCGGCCAGCGCCGGGTCGCCGAAGTCGCCCACCATCGCCTGGTCGAAGTCCAGCAGCGCGCGCAGCACGACCGTGTAGCCGCCGATCGCGCCGGCCGGCTCGATGGTCCGCGCCAGCACCCGGTCACGCAGTTGCGGCAGACCGTCCAACTGCACGTTGACGTCGTCGAACCGGGCCGTGGCGACCGGGCCCAGGGAGGAGGCGGTGCGCTCCAGGAGGTTGCGCACACCGGCCACCGCGGCGTCGGTGTTGCGCAGGAGTTCCTTGAACCGGCGCTGTTCCACGCTGGTCGCCTCGACACCGCGGGCCGCCACCGCGCGCTCGGCCTGGATGTTGGCGATCAACGGGTCCAGACCGGCACGAAGGGTGACCATCCGCTGCGCCGCCGAGTAACCGTCCGCTGCCCTTACGTAGCCGCGGATCTGCACCATGCCCGCGCCGATGGCGACGATCACCGGCACCGCCAGCACGGCGGCGAGCTTGACCGGCAGGCGCCAGTTCCGCCAGTCCGCGACAGCGCCCCACCACGGCCAGCGCGCGCTGTTGTCGCCAGTCACCAGACAAGTCCCGGGAGTTCGAGTGGTTGATCCGCCACGCAGTTCGACGCCTGCGCCAAGGCACGCCGGCGGCGGATGCTGATGGGCGATAGTAGGTCGTGATCGGGGCCGGGACAACGACCTCGGGCCATGTGCTCATCCGTTCGGATCAGACACGCACAGTGAAGTCAACGCTGAAACCCGCGCTGGGCGGCCTGACGGCACGGGAGTTGAGCAGCCGTAACGGTTGCGCGGCGGCTCGGCGTGATGCAATCGGCCGTTGACTGAGAGCACTTCGTGATTAGGCTGATCGCTCATCGAGCCGCGCGATCCCTGCGGTGGAGAAGGCAAATCACCGTGGAGGATTGATGACGAAGGCGATCCTGCCCCCGGGCGAGTCCAGACGGGCGCGCGGTTTCGCGACGTTCGAGGAGCCTCCGCCACCGCTGCTGGTGGACGCGGCCGGCCGGCCGGACTTCGCGGCGATCCGCGACACCGACGAGTTCCGCGAGCTCAAGCGGCGCACGACGGTGTTCGTGCTGCCCGCCGTGCTCGGCTTCCTGGCCTGGTACCTGGGCTACGTGGTGGCGTCGGCGTTCGCCCCGGAGTTCATGGGCACCAAGGTGCTCGGGGAGATCAACACCGGCATGGTGTTCGGGCTGCTCCAGTTCGTCTCGACGCTCGCGCTCACGGTGGCCTACGCCCGCTACGCCCGGCGGCGGATCGACCCGCAGGTGGCGCAGGTCCGGGCGCTCACCGCGGAGGAGAAGCGGTGACCGGCGCGAACACCGCGCTCAACCTGGGCGTGTTCGGCGTCTTCGTGGTGATCACGCTGTTCGTGGTCTACCGGGTCGGGTCGCGCAACGCGACCGCGTCGGACTACTACGCCGCCGGCAGCAGCTTCACCGGGCCGCAGAACGGGGTCGCGCTGTCCGGCGACTTCCTGTCCGCGGCCTCGTTCCTGGGGATCACCGGCAGCATCGCGGTCAACGGGTACGACGGGTTCCTGTACTCGATCGGCTGGGTGGTGTCCTGGCTGCTCGGCCTGATGATCATCGCGGAGCGGCTGCGCAACACCGGGCGGTTCACGCTCGGCGACGTGCTCGCGTTCCGGATGCGGCAGCGGCCGGTGCGGGCCGCGTCGGCGTACGTGACGCTGGTGATCTCGCTGTTCTACATGATCGCGCAGATGGCGGGCGCGGGCGCGTTGATCGCCCTGCTGCTCGACGTGCACACCAGCGGCGGGCAGGCGATCGTGATCGCGGTCGTCGGCGTGGTGATGGTGCTGTACGTGCTCGTCGGCGGGATGAAGGGCACCACCTGGGTGCAGATCATCAAGGCCGTGCTGCTGATCCTGTGCGTGACCCTGATGTCGGTGTTCGTGCTCGGCAAGTTCGGGTTCAGCCTGTCCGGGATCATGGAGGCGGCCACCCGCAACTCGTCGCTGGGGCCCGAGGTGCTGGAGCCCGGCGTGCGCTACGGCGGGTCGGCGTTGGCGAGCCTGGACTTCGTGTCGCTGGCGCTGGCGCTGGTGCTCGGGACCGCGTCGCTGCCGCACGTGCTGATGCGGTTCTACACGGTGCCCAACGCGCGCGAGGCGCGGCGGTCGGTCGTGTGGGCGACGTGGGTCATGGGCGTGTTCTACCTGTGCACGCTGGTGATCGGGTACGGGTCGCTGGCGCTGGTCGGGTCGGACACGATCAAGAACGCGCCGGGCGGCGAGAACTCCGCCGCGCCGCTGCTGGCGTTCCGGATCGGCGGCGTGGTGCTGCTGGGGATCGTGTGCGCGGTCGCGTTCGCGACGATCCTGGCGGTGGTGGCCGGGTTGACGTTGACGGCGTCGGCGTCGTTCGCGCACGACGTGTACGCGAACGTGATCAAGCGCGGGCAGGCCGAGCCGAAGTCGGAGGTGCGGGTCGCGCGGCTGACCGCGGTGGGCGTCGGGGTGCTGGCGATCGGCGGCGGGATAGCGGCGAACGGGCAGAACGTGGCGTTCCTGGTCGGGTTGGCGTTCGCGCTGGCGGCGTCGGCGAACCTGTCCACGATCATCTACTCGATGTTCTGGAAGCGGTTCAACACCAACGGGACCCTGTGGGCGATCTACGGCGGGCTGGGGTCGTGCGTGATGCTGATCGCGTTCTCGCCGGCGCTGTCGGGAACGAAGACGTCGGTGTTCCCGGACGTGGACTTCGCCTTGTTCCCGCTGGGCAACCCGGGCCTGGCGTCGATCCCGTTCTCGTTCCTGTGCGGGTGGCTGGGGACGGTGCTCAGCCGGGAGCAGGCCGACCCGGCCAAGCAGGCCGAGATGGAGGTCCGCTCGCTGACCGGCATCGGATCGGGCCTGCGGTAGCCGCCCGGTTCTCGTCACCAGGCTTGACGGGCGCTCAGGGCGGCGCGGACGGCCGAGGCGAAGCGCTGGGGCGCGGCGGCGTCGGCCTGCCGGAAACCGAGGGACGGCTCCACGAGCTCGAGTTCCAGCAGCAGCGGCGCGCCGTCGTGCCCGGTGACCAGGTCGACCCGGGCGTAGAGGAGTTCGCCGCGGCGCAGGCCGAGCAGGCGGACGGCGGCGTCGAGCGCGTCCTCGGCGACCCGGCGCTGGGCGGCGGTCGGTGACGCGCCGGAGAGCCGTTCGACGAGGTAGAGCCCGGATTCGTCGAACTCGGCGTCCGGGGTGAGCATCGCGCCCTTGGTGAAGGCGTGCGAGTACTGGCCGCCGAAGAAGACCAACGCCGTCTCCCCCGCCGAGTCCACGGCGGACTGGTAGGGCTGGACGAGCGCCGCGACCCCCAGCGAGTCCAAGTGCGCCGACGCGGCGGAGTGGTCCCCGGCGGCGACCCGGAGCGCACCCCGCGAGCCCGCGCCCACCGTCGGCTTGACCACGAACTCACCCTCGGGCCAGTCCGAGAACCCCGGCGCGACAACACGGGTGGGCACGACGGGAACCCCGGCGGCGGCGAGGTCGACCAGGTAGGACTTGTCGGTGTTCCACGGCACGACCGCCGCCGGGTTCGCCAACGCGGGCACCGAGGAGCACCAGGAAGTGAACTCCCCCAACCGCTCGGTGTAGTCCCAAGTGGACCGCAGGATCACCAGATCGGCGGTCTCCCCGGACCCCCACACCGACCAGTCCGCCGCCACCCCGACATCGGCCAGGACGTCGATCAACGCGTCGTCGTCCCCGTCACCGGCGGGCAGGGAGGCGCAAGTGGCAAAAAGAACCTTCACCACCGCAGCCTAGACAAACCCCAGCCCACCCAGGCGGCGTCCGGCATCTGCCACTCGTCGCCGTGGACACCCGATCTGCCACGGGCCGCCGTAGGTTCGCCCGCCGTCGGCGGGTGCGTCCGGTGTGGCGTGGGCGACGGGGCGCGGGCGGGCGGACGTGGGCGGCCGGGAGCCCCGGGGTGGGGGCATGGCTCGGCCTGGGGTCGGGCTGGGGCCTTGTCACGGTCGTTCCGCCAGGCGCCGCCACCTTGTTCTGGCAACGAAATCCGTCCGGGATTAGTGCCCGAACGTCCTGACCTTCACTCGATCCAGTGATCAAGTCCCGACAAAACCGCTGGTCAGTGCCGTGCCATCTTACGGCGGTGGACGGGACCGACCTTCAGGGCGGCGGTGGTTTCGCGGTCCCATTCGTGGAGGTCCAGGTCGGACACCGCGGCCACCACGGCTTCCGCCGCCGCCACGGTCGGCAGGACGATGTCGCCCATCGCGCCGTCGTCGCCGACCAGCACCACCCGGGCGCCCGCTCGGCCGATGTTCTCCACCACCGCGCGCGCGGGCTTGCCGTGGGCCGCCACGAAGGCTTCCGCCGTTTTGACCGCCGCGCCGATCTTCTTGTCCTCAGCCACCCCGCCAGAGTAGAACCTGCGGGTAACTTCCGTGCACGTGACCGAAACCACGACACTCCCCCGGCTGGTCGACGATTTCCTCTCGTGGCAGTTCGACCGGCACCCGGGCACGGCCGCGATCCTCGGCTCGCTCGCCCACGACCGCACGCTCGGCGACTTCGGCGCCGACTTCTTCACCCGCTACGACCGCGAGGCCGCCGGTTGGCTGGAGCGGTTCGAACGTGCCCGCACCGACGACCTCGACGAGTCCGTCGACCGCGACCTGGTGATCTCCGTGCTGCGCGGACACCTCGCCAAAGCGTCCTGGCCGGCCTGGCGGCGCGACCCCACCACCTACACCGCGGCCGTGTTCTTCCCGCTGTTCGCCGCGTTCCTCAACCGGCTGCGGCCGGAGCACGAGCTGGTCGACAGCGTCATCGCGCGGCTCGCCGAGGTGCCCTCGGTGCTCGCGGCGTGCCAGGCGAACCTGGACCCGGACCTGGCGTCGCCGCTGATCGTGGCGCGGGCCGCGGCGCAGGCGCGGACCGGGCGGGCGTTCGTCACGCGGACGTTGCCGGGCGAGGTGGCCGATCCGGGGTTGCGGGCGAAGGTGGCCGCGGCGGCGGAGCCCGCGGCGGAGGCGTTCGACCGGCTCGCGGCGTTCCTGGACGCGTTCGGGCGGACCGCGCGGGGCGACTGGCGGATGGGCGAGCAGCTCTACTCGACGCTGCTGCGCGACCAGGAGGTCCTCGGGTACGGGGCGGCCGAGCTGCACGAGCGCGGCAAGGTCGCCTACGCCGAGCTGGAGGCCGAGATCCGCGCGCTGGCCGGGACCGACGACTGGCACGCGGTGATGCTCTCGCTGCAGGACGACCACCCGCCGACGCCGGAGGCGATGCGGGTGGAGTACGAGGCCGAGACGCGCCGGGCGCGGGCGTTCCTGGTCGAGCACGGCCTGGTGACGCTGGCCGACGGGGAGGAGTGCCGGGTGGTGCCGTCGCCCGCGTTCCAGCGCCCGATCCTGAGCGTCGCGTCCTACATGTCGCCGCCGCCGCTGACCTCCGCGCGGGTGGGCCACTTCTTCGTGCCGTGGCCGCCGGAGGAGTTCACCGCCGACCAGGTCGAGCAGCGGCTGCGGACGAACTCGCGCGCCCAGTTGGCGACGATCGCCGTGCACGAGGCGTACCCCGGCCACCACTGGCACCTGTCGTGGCTGGCCACCCAGAACCGGCCGGTGCGCAAGGTGCTGCGCACGCCGTACTTCTCCGAGGGGTGGGCGCTGTACTCGGAGAAGCTGCTCAAGGAGCACGGCTACTACAGCGTGGAGACGGTCGGCGACGCCGCCAAGGCGCGCGCCCAGGAGCTGGCGTACGTGGAGGCGCGGCTGTTCCGCGCGGCGCGGATGATCGTGGACACCGCGCTGCACTGCGGCGACATGGACGTGGCCGAGGCCGAGGCGTTCATGACCACGAAGGCGTCGCTGACGCCGAGCACGGCGCAGGGCGAGGTCAACCGGTACTGCGCGTGGCCGACGCAGGCCCCGTCGTACCTGACCGGCGCGTTGGAGATCGAGCGGATCCGGGACGAGTTCACCGGCACGCAGCGCGAGTTCCACGACAAGCTGGCCGGGTCGGGTTCGCTGCCGCTGGGGCTGGCGCGGCGGGTCGCGCTGGGGAGGTAGGGCCGGGTTCCCGGATCGCGGGACGCGGGGCGGCCGGGTGCCGGCGGCGGAACAGGCCGGTGCGCGGCAGAGTTGGGCTCTAGCGACGGGCCTGACGGGGTCCGGCCGGATGTGGCCGGATGTGCGTGGCCGAACGTGTGTAGCCAGATGTGTGGCCAGATGTGTGTGGAGGGACGGGACATGCCCAAGGCAGTAGTGGTGCGCGCGACCGGCGGGCCCGAGGTGTTGGAGTTCGGCGAGGTCGACGCGAAGTCGCCGGGCGCGGGCCAACTCCTGGTCGACGTGGCGGCGGCGGGTGTGAACTACATCGACACCTACCACCGCGAGGGCCGCTACCCGCTGCCGCTGCCGTTCGGCATCGGGCTGGAGGGGTCGGGCCGGGTGGCGGCGGTGGGCCCGGACGTGTCCGGGTTCGCGGTCGGCGACCGGGTGGCGTGGTCGTCGGCGCTGGGCAGCTACGCGGAGCAGGCGCTGGTCTCGGCGTCGGACGCGGTGCCGGTGCCCGACGGCGTCGCCGACGACACGGCGGGTGCGCTGCTGTTGCAGGGCCTCACGGCGCACTACCTGGTCGCGTCGACCTACCCGGTGCAGAGCGGCGAGACGGTGCTGGTGCACGCGGCCGCGGGCGGGGTCGGGCTGCTGCTGGTGCAGTTGGCCAAGGCGCGCGGCGCGCGGGTGATCGGCACGGTGTCGACCGAGGCCAAGGAGGCGTTGGCGCGGGAGGCGGGCGCGGACGAGGTGATCCGGTACGACCAGGTGGAGTTCGCGCCGGTGGTGCGGGACCTGACCGGCGACGAGGGCGTGGCCGCGGTGTACGACGGCGTGGGCGCGGCGACGTTCGACGGGAGTCTGGCGAGTCTGCGCCGGCGCGGGTACCTGGTGCTGTTCGGCGGGGCCAGCGGCGCGGTGCCGCCGGTCGACCCGCAACGGCTCAACCAGGCAGGGTCGGTGTACCTGACGCGTCCGTCGCTGGGCGCGTACACGGCGACCCGTGAGGAGTTGGAGTGGCGTGCGGGCGAGCTGTTCGCGGCGGTCGCGGACGGGTCGTTGGACATCCGGATCGGTGGGCGTTACGCGCTCGCGGATGCCCGTAAGGCGCACGAGGACCTGGAAGGACGGCGTACGACCGGCAAGCTGCTGCTCGTGCCGTAAGGCCGCGCCAGTGATGCGCGGAGGGGCCCCGGCGGTGTGCCGGGGCCCCTCGTCGTCTCGTGGTGGGGTGGGGCTCAGCCCTCGACCTTGATGGCGTCGATGACGAAGATCAGCGTCTCGCCGGGCTGGATGGTGCCCTTGCCCTGCGGGTAGCCCTTGTCCGACGGCACGACCAGCAGGCGGCGGCCGCCCTCCTTGAGGCCGATGAGGCCCTCGTTCCAGCCCTGGATGACCGGGGCCTGGCCGATGTTCTTCAGCGGGAACGGCGCGCCGTTGTCCCAGGACGCTTCCCGGGTCTTGGCGTCGCGGAAGGTGGCCAGGACGTAGTGCAGCTCGGTGTTCGAGCCGGCCTTGATCTCCGGGCCGGTGCCCTCGGTGAGGTCCTTGACCAGCAGGCCGTCCTGCGGCTTGCAGCCGGTCGGCACGGTGATCGTCGGCTTCGCGCCGGGCTCGCCGGTCACCTGGTACTGGGTGACCTCGCACGGCGGGCCGCTCGGCTCGGGCAGCTTCTCGGCCTGCGCCTCGGTGGTGGCGGGCGCGGTCGCCGAGGGGGTGTTGGTCTTGGTGGACGGCCGGTCGCTCGCGGTGCACGCGGACAGCGCCAAGCCGGCGGACAGCAGGGAGACGAGGACCAGGGCCGTACGGCCGACAGTACGCATGGTTGCGGAGCTTATGGTGCGGCCCCGGACGCCGGACGCCCAGGCCCACCGCAGGCGCAACGCCGGTCACGGTGCGCTGTCGACCGGCCGGAAATCAATCCGCAAATCTGCCACTAATTACCGCTTTCGCAGTTCGACACCCCAGCGTACAGTAACTCCGCGCAGTTGATCGGATACCGATGGCAGTCGCCCTTTCGGGTGCCCGCCAAGGAGGTGAACATGGTGTCCGCGGTGCCTCGGGGCGAACGCGGCAACCTGTTGCAGGAATTGTTCTGGACCAGGACCGGGCTGCTTCTGCTCCTCCTCGTGGTGACCTCCGGAACAAGCCTGGCCATGTCGAGCGGAATGGATCCGGGGACCGCGCGGAACTTCATCGCGTCGGTCGGCACCGGCACCATGATCTCGGCCGTGGTCGGATTCACGCAGACGCTGATCACCAGTTCGGCGGCACAGCGCGCGTTGATCACGCCGGTGGTCGAGGAGAGCCGCAAGGCGCTGCACGACCTCACCGCCGAATACCGGGCGCTGGACCGCGAGTTCTTCCCGAGCAACGTGTTCGAGCCGACCGCGCGGCCGGACCCGGCGTTCAACCAGCTGATGATGCAGGACCTGGAGCGGACCCGGCTCTACGGGTTCCGCGGGTTCGCCGGCCGGTACGCGGCCTGCCGGCTGCTGCTCGCGCAGTCGGAGTGCGAGCTCAGGGCCGTCCTGGCCGACCCGAGGGACGACGACGCGATCAGCGGTCGGGCCCGCTACCTGCTGCGGCACGAGGGCGCGGAGGGCGACTACGACACCATCGTGGACCGGTTGCGCGACCAGATCTCGATCGGCCTGGTCGGCTTGTTCCTGGCCCGCAGCCGGTGTTCGCGGATCGACCTGACGATCGTCCCGGACCCGCCGCTGGACCGGCTGGAGCTGTTCGACGACAGCGCCTGGCTGACCCTCTACAGCAACACCAGCGCCGGCGTCGTCCGGCTCTACCCGCGCACGCTCCGCTTCTCCGAGGGGTCGTTCCTGTACGGGATGGAACGCGCGGAGTTCCTGCGCATCAGCAATTCCAAGGCAGGACTGCACGTCGTCATCACGCCCGGCAGCAGCCGGGCCGACTTCCGCGTGCTGTTCGAGAAGATCACCGATGCACCGCTGTCCGAAGAACGTTTCCGGGCGCTGGAGGACAAGTTCCACCGGTTCCGCCGGGAATTCTCCGCCTCCGCTCAGCTGGGGAGCTGATAAGTCGTGTTGACCGAGTCTGCCGGGTCCTCCGCCCTCGTGGAGCTCGCCACCGTCATCGCTGTGGCAGACCCCCCTGTCGTCGACCACTGGGAGCACGTGCGCGGCCGGTTCCGGGCCTGGGCGGCGAGCCCGGACCTGCGCCGCCGGCTGCGCGCGCACCTGCACCGGCTCAGCCCGCAGGAGGAAATGCGGGTGGTGGCGAAATCGCGGGAGACCACGACGCACTTCGCGTGGTGCCTGCGCGACGAGCCGGCCGAGCCGTTCACCTTCTGGCTGCACGAGTACAAACCGCAGCGGGATTGGCGGCAGGGGTACGCCGATTCCATCCACAATCACCGCTACCACTTCTGCACCACCCTGCTCGCGGGCTCCTACCTGCACGAACGCTTCGTCGCACGGCTCGCGGCGGACGGCCGGTCCATCCAGGACACCACTTTGCTGCGCAGCACCCAGGCGGTCGAGGGTGATTCCGGGACGATGCTGGCGCACGAATTCCACCGCATCCCGAAAGCGGCGGACGACACGGTGACGTTCCTGGTGAAGAGCCGCGCGGTCAACCCGTGGAGCCTGTCCTACGACCCGGACACCGGGACCAGTCACCGGCACGTCCCGGTCGAGTCCCGGCTGGAGGAACTGACGAACGCGCTCTAAGGATCACCGGACCGCCTTACCATCGCCCCACCCGGCACGGGAGGGGTCCAATGAGCACGGTCTCGGCACCGACGATCACGGCGCAGGCGGTCTCCGAAGTGGAGCGCGAGGTGTGGCGCCTGTGCCGCACCCTGGCCGCGAAACTGCAGTTCCACGGCTGGCACCACGTCAGCTTCGTGCGCGACAAGGCGGTCGACTTCGCCCGGCGCAACGGCGCGGACGTGGCGCTGGTCGAGGTCGCCGCCCTGGTGCACGACGTGAACTACATGGTCCGCAAGAACTCGCTGCCCGTGGACGGGCGGCGGCTGCGACTGTCCATCCTGGCCGACGCGGGCGTCCCGGACGCCGTCGCGGTCAGGGTGGACGTGGTGGTCGAGGAAGCCGAGATGCGGACCCGGCACCGGCACATCTCGCTGGAGGCGCAGGCGCTGTCCGACGCGGACACGCTGTTCAAGGCGCTGCCGGTGACGCCGGTCGTGCTCGCGCCCCGGTACCTGGAGGAGAACGGCATCACGCTGCGCGAGCTGGCGCACAAGATCGTCGGCGAGCAGCAGGCCAAGCAGGACGAGGGCTACTACTTCTACGACCCGGAGGCGGCGGCCACCTACTCGCGGTGGGCGACGGCGAACCTGGAACTCTGGCAGTGCATCGTAGAATCGTTGAACGATCCTACTGTCGACCGCCTGTTGGCCGACGTCTCATGACCACTGTGGTCACTCTCCAAACCTGATCCGACCGAAGTTGGTCCGAAAGTCACCCGAAATTACCCCGAATGCCCGCGTAAGGCTCACCGAGAGTGCGCGTCACCCGGTTGAAGCCGCGGTGGGCGCCGTGGCGGGGGTGGAGGTGCGTGGTGTTCGCGGACGGTCGGACGGTTCCGTTAAAAGAGTCGGTGTCCCCCGAGGTCGTGACGCAAGCGGTGGGTGGCGTGCGGGACGCCGTGGAGCGGTTGCTCAAGGCGGTCCGGCCGGTCGTCCTGCGCTACTGCCGCGCGCGGCTGGGCGGGTCGCTGATCTCGCCCGACGACGTCGCCCAGGAGGTGTGCATGGCCGTGCTGCAAGCGCTCCCCCGCTACCGCGACCAGGGCAGGCCGTTCCTGGCGTTCGTCTACGGGATCGCCGCCCACAAGGTGGCCGACGCCCACCGGTACGGCGCGCGCAACCGGATCGACCCGGTGGCCGACGTGCCGGACGGCCCGGTCACCGAAGCTGGGCCGGAGCTGATCCTGCTGCGCGGCGAGTTGTCGGAGGAGATGTCGCGGCTGCTCGACGTCCTGCCGCCCAAGCAGCGCGAGATCCTGCTGCTGCGGGTCGTGGTGGGGCTGTCGGCGGAGGAGACGGCGGAGGCCGTGGAGTCGACTCCGGGCGCGGTGCGCGTCGCCCAGCACCGCGCCCTCACCCGCTTGCGCAAGGTGATCACGGAGCACCTGGTGACCCACTAGACCATTTTCGGCCCGATCCTCGGATGAGGGAGGCACGCGGTGACCGACGCGTTCGATCCCGATCGAACGCGTCGACTTCGAGTTCGCCTCGTGCCGATGAGGGACGCCGAGGTCACCACGGCAACGCTGCCCGCGGCATCACGGCCGAGGCGCAGGAGCCTGCTGGAAAGCCCTAGAAGGGCCAGCCGAGCACGGGCAGGCCCACGACGGCGTCCACGGCCAGGCCGCAGAACACGAACATCAGGTACAGGTTCGACATGTGGAAGAACTTCATCGTGTTGGTCGACCCGCCGCGCCTGACGACACCGTGCAGCCGGTGCGCGAACACGGCGAACCAGATGCCCGACAGGGCCGCGATCGACACGTAGATCCACGACGTCACGGGGGCCAGCAGCAGCGTGCACACCACGGTGATCCACGAGTAGATCACGATCTGCCGCGTCACCTGCTGCGCCGTCGCCACCACCGGCAGCATCGGCACGCCCGCCCGCGCGTAGTCCTCCTTGAACTTCATCGCCAGCGCCCACGTGTGCGGCGGCGTCCAGAAGAAGATCACGCCGAACATCACCAGGGCCGGCCACGCGACCGTGCCGGTCACCGAGGACCACCCGATGATCACCGGCATGCAGCCGGCCATCCCGCCCCAGATGATGTTCTGCGACGTGCGCCGCTTGAGCACCAGCGTGTAGACGAAGATGTAGAACAGGATCGTGGCCACCGCGAACACGGCCGAGATCAGGTTCGTGGTCAACCACAGGAACGCGAACGACACCACGCCCAGCACCACGCCGAAGATCAGCGCGTTGCGGGGTGGGATCGTGTTCTGCGCGAGCGGACGGGCCCCGGTGCGCTTCATCACCGAATCGATGTCGGCGTCCACGTAGCAGTTCAGCGCGTTCGCCGAGCCCGCCGCGAGGGTGCCGCCGGCGAGCGTGCAGGCGATCAGCCACAGCGGCGGGAGGCCGCGCGCGGCCAGCAGCATCGCCGGGATGGTGGTGATCAGCAGCAGTTCGATCACGCGCGGCTTGGTGAGGGCCACGTACGCGCCGACGACCTGTCGGGGCGATCGCGCCGGTAGCTCGCTGACGGCACTCATCGCACTCCTTGGTCAGGTCTCGGGGATGCGCAGATCGTAACTCCGGGTGGAAAACGCAGCCCGTTCGGGTACGCCTGAACGTGAGGCAACACCGGTTCTGAACGCACCCGACGACCTGTTCGCATGACCTGTGCGTACACCCACAGAGTGTTCACGGCACGAGGGTCCGACCAGCCGACTAGGCTGGCCGCGGACGAGGGAAAACCGCGGATCGGGCCTGACGGGATCGATTGAGAACGCCCGTCGACCACCTGCCGCCTACGTGAGACTGGAGCTGGAAGTCCGTGTCCGTCACCGATGACATCACCCGGCTGACCGAGGCCCATCTGCCCGCCGACTGGACGGAGCTCGACAAGCGCGCCGTCGACACCGCCCGCGTCCTGGCCGCCGACGCGGTCCAGAAGGTCGGCAACGGCCACCCCGGCACCGCGATGAGCCTGGCGCCGCTGGCCTACACGCTGTTCCAGCGCGTCATGCGCCACGACCCGGCGGACGCCGACTGGCCGGGCCGCGACCGGTTCGTGCTCAGCGCCGGCCACTCCAGCCTGACCCTCTACGTGCAGCTGTTCCTCGCCGGCTACGGCCTGGAGCTGGACGACCTGAAGGCGCTGCGCACGTGGGGCTCGCGCACCCCCGGCCACCCCGAGCACGGGCACACCCGCGGCGTGGAGATCACCACGGGCCCGCTGGGCCAGGGCCTGGCCTCGGCGGTCGGCATGGCGATGGGCGCGCGCCGCGAGCGCGGCCTGTTCGACCCGGACGCCGCGCCCGGCGCGAGCCCGTTCGACCACCAGATCTACGTGATCGCCTCCGACGGCGACATCGAGGAGGGCGTGACCTCCGAGGCGTCCTCGCTCGCGGGCACCCAGCAGCTGGGCAACCTCACGGTGATCTACGACGACAACAAGATCTCCATCGAGGACGACACGGCGATCGCGCTGTCCGAGGACACCGCGAAGCGCTACGAGGCCTACGGCTGGCACGTGCAGGTCGTGGAGGGCGGCGAGAACGTCGCCGGCATCCTCGACGCGCTGGAGAAGGCCAGGGCGGAGACGTCGCGCCCGTCGTTCGTGCTGCTGCGCACGATCATCGGCTACCCGGCGCCGAACAAGCAGAACACCGGTGCGGCGCACGGCGCGGCGCTGGGCGGCGACGAGGTCGCGGCGGTCAAGAAGCTGCTCGGCTTCGACCCGGAGCGGTCCTTCGAGGTGGCCGACGAGGTGCTCGCGCACGCCCGCGAGGTCGTCCAGCGCGGCGAGGCCGCCAAGGCCGAGTGGCAGGAGTCGTTCGACACGTGGGCGTCGGCGAACCCGGAGCGCAAGGCGCTGTTCGACCGGCTCACCGCGCGCGAGCTGCCCGAGGGCTGGACCGACGTGCTGCCGTCGTGGGAGCCCGACGCCAAGGGCGTGCCGACCCGCAAGGCCTCCGGCGAGACGCTGACCGCGCTCGCGGCGGTGCTGCCGGAGCTGTGGGGCGGCTCGGCCGACCTCGCCGAGTCGAACCTGACCACGATGAAGGGCGAGACCTCCTTCGGCCCGGAGTCGATCTCCACCGGCATGTGGAAGACCAACCCGTACGGCCGCACGCTGCACTTCGGCGTCCGCGAGCACGCCATGGGCTCGATCCTCAACGGCATCGCGCTGCACGGCCCGACCCGCCCGTACGGCGGCACGTTCCTGGTGTTCTCCGACTACATGCGCCCGGCCGTGCGGCTCGCGGCGGTCATGAAGTCGCCGGTCACCTACGTGTGGACGCACGACTCCATCGGCCTGGGCGAGGACGGCCCGACGCACCAGCCGATCGAGCACCTGGCCGCGCTGCGCGCGATCCCGGGCCTCACCGTGGTGCGCCCCGGTGACGCCAACGAGACGGCCGCCGCGTGGCGGGCGAACATCGAGCAGATCGACGGCCCGGTCGGCCTGGCGCTGAGCCGGCAGAACCTGCCGGTGCTGGCGGGCACCAAGGAGAAGGCGGTCGAGGGCGTCAAGCGCGGCGGTTACGTGCTGGCGGGCGAGGGCGAGCCCGAGCTGATCCTGATCGCCACCGGCTCGGAGCTGCAGATCGCGGTCGAGGCGCGCGAGGCGTTCGAGGCCGAGGGCGTCGCGACCCGCGTGGTGTCGCTGCCCAGCATCGAGTGGTTCGACGCGCAGGACGAGGCGTACCGCGAGTCCGTGCTGCCGTCGTCGGTCAAGGCGCGCGTGGTGGTCGAGGCGGGCATCGCGCAGCCGTGGCACCGGTTCGCCGGCGACGCGGGCGAGATCGTGTCCATCGAGCACTTCGGCGCGTCGGCGGACTACCAGACGCTGTTCCGCGAGTTCGGCTTCACGACCGAGAACGTGGTCGCGGCGGCCCGCCGGTCGCTGGCCAAGGTCCGCTAGACCCGCCGCGCGCGACACAAAGGGGAGATGACGAGATGACTACCGACAACCTGGGCGCGCTGAGCGACGCCGGCGTGTCGATCTGGCTGGACGACCTGTCCCGCGAGCGGCTCAACACCGGCAACCTCGCCGACCTGATCGCCCACCAGCACGTGGTGGGCGTGACCACCAACCCGACGATCTTCGCGAGCGCGCTGGCCAAGGGCGCGGCCTACGACCAGCAGGTGCGCGAGCTCGTGGCGCGCGGCGCGGACACCGACGCCGCCGTCCGCGAGATCACCACGTCGGACGTGCGCCACGCGTGCGACCTGTTCCGCTCGCTCTACGAGTCGACCGACGGCGTGGACGGCCGGGTGTCGATCGAGGTCGACCCGCGGCTGGCCAACGACACCGAGGCGACCATCGCCGAGGCGCTGGACCTGGCCAAGGCGGTGGACCGGCCGAACCTGCTGGTCAAGATCCCGGCCACGGTCGAGGGCCTGCCCGCGATCACCAAGGTGCTCGCCGAGGGCATCAGCGTGAACGTGACGCTGATCTTCTCCACCGCCCGCTACCGGGACGTGATGGAGGCGTTCGTCGCGGGCCTGGAGCAGGCCAAGGCGAACGGCCACGACCTGCGCGGCATCCACTCGGTGGCGTCGTTCTTCGTGTCCCGGGTGGACAGTGAGATCGACAAGCGGCTGGAGGCGCTGGACACCCCGCGCGCCCAGGAGCTGCGCGGCCAGGCCGCCATCGCCAACGCGCGGCTGGCCTACGCGGCGTTCGAGGAGACCTTCCGCGGCGAGCGCTGGGAGGCGCTGGCCGCCGACGGCGCGCGTCCGCAGCGCCCGCTGTGGGCGTCGACCGGCGTGAAGGACCCCGCGTATTCCGACACCCGGTACGTGGACGAGCTGGTCGTGGCCGGCACGGTCAACACGATGCCGGAGAAGACCCTGCACGCGGTCGCCGACCACGGCAAGATCACGGGTGACACCGTGACCGGGCGGGCCGCGCAGGCGCAGGAGGTCTTCGACGGGCTGAGCGAGGTCGGCATCGACCTCGACGACGTGTTCGTCGTCCTGGAGACCGAGGGCGTGGACAAGTTCGAGAAGTCCTGGGCGGAACTGCTCGACACGGTGACCGGCCAACTGAACCAGGCTAAGGACTGAAACACATGACCGAGGTGGTCTCCGTGGAGATCGTCCGCTCGCCGAACGAGGACCAGGTCGCGCTCGTCGTGGCCGACCTGGTCCGTGACCGGGTGGCGAGCCGGCTCACCGCCGGCGACGCGACCCTGTGGGGTCCGGCGGCGCAACCCGAGGCGTCCATCCGGCTCGCCTGGACCGCGCTGCACGAGACATCGCGCCCGCTGGTCGCCGAGATCGAGGCGCTGCGCGCGGAACTGCTCGCCGAGGGCGTGGACCGGGTGGTGCTCGCGGGCATGGGCGGCTCGTCGCTCGCGCCCGAGGTGATCACCGGCACGGCCGGCGTGCCGCTGGTGGTGCTGGACACCACCGACCCCGGCCAGGTGGCCGACGCGCTGGCCGGCGACCTGACCCGCACCGTGCTGGTGGTGTCGTCCAAGTCGGGCGGCACCGTGGAGACCGACAGCCACCGGCGGATCTTCGAGGCCGCGTTCGCCGCCGAGGGCGTGGACGCGGCGTCCCGGATCGTCGTGGTGACCGACCCGGGCTCGCCGCTGGAAACGGCGTCGCGGGAGGCGGGCTACCGCAAGGTGTTCCTGGCCGACCCGAACGTGGGCGGCCGGTACTCGGCGCTGACCGCGTTCGGCCTGGTGCCCTCCGGGCTGGCGGGCGCCGACGTGGCGGGCCTGCTCGACGACGCCGCGGCCGTCGTGCCGCTGGTCTCGGCGGACTCGCCGGACAACCCGGCCGTGGTGCTCGCGGCGACCTTCGCCGTGGCGCACGCGCACGGCGCGGAGAAGATCGTGTTCGCCGACACCGGGTCGGGGATCAAGGGCCTGGGCGACTGGGCCGAGCAGCTGATCGCCGAGTCCACCGGCAAGGACGGCACCGGCCTGCTGCCGGTGGTCGTGGAGGGTCCCGGCGCGCCCGGTTTCGTGGACGCCCGCTCGGACGCCACGACCGTCGCGATCGGACCGGCCACCGGCTCCTCGTCGGTCGCCGTCGAGGGCTCGCTCGGCGCCCAGTTCCTGGTGTGGGAGTACGCGACCGCGCTGGTGGGCCGGGTGCTCGACATCAACCCGTTCGACCAGCCCGACGTGGAGGCCGCGAAGACGGCCGCGCGGTCCCTCCTGGACGCGCCGACCGCGTCGGTGGCGGCACCGGCCTTCGTGGACGGTCCGATCGAGGTGCACGCGAGCGGGGGCTGGCTGCCGGCGGACGTGAAGACCGTCGCCGACGCGCTCAAGCTGCTCGTCGCCGCCGCGCCGGACCACGGCTACCTGTCCGTGCAGGCGTACCTGGACCGGCTGGACGACGCGTCGTTCGCGCTGGTCCGGCCGGAGCTCGCGCAGCGCTCGCACCTGCAGACCACGTTCGGCTGGGGCCCGCGGTTCCTGCACTCCACCGGGCAGTACCACAAGGGCGGGCACCAGAACGGGGTGTTCCTCCAGATCACCGGGGCGTCCGAGACGTCCCTGGACGTGCCGGGCCGGCCGTACGACCTGGGCACGTTGCAGACGGCGCAGGCGCTGGGCGACGGCCAGGTGCTGGCCGAGCGCGGTCGTCCGGTGCTGCGACTGCACCTCACCGACCGCGTCGCCGGGCTCGCGCAGCTCGTCGAGGCCATCCAGGAGGACGGTTCGTGATCGCGCTCGCGAGATCACCATTCAGCGCAGCACCGCTCGGTCACCTGTCCGACGAGCGCAGCGAGGAGGGCCGATGACCGCGCCGACCAAGCGCAACCCGCTGCGCGATCCGCGGGACAAGCGGCTGCCGCGGATCGCCGGGCCCTGTGGCCTGGTGATCTTCGGCGTGACCGGTGACCTGTCGCGCAAGAAGCTCATGCCCGCCATCTACGACCTGGCCAACCGGGGGCTGCTGCCGCCGGGCTTCGCGCTCGTCGGCTTCGCCCGGCGGGACTGGGCCGACCAGGACTTCATGCAGGTCGTGCACGAGGCGGTCAAGCAGCACGCCCGCACGCCGTTCCGGCAGGAGGTCTGGGACCAGCTCGCCGAGGGCATCCGGTTCGTGCAGGGCACGTTCGACGACGACGCCGCGTTCGACTCGCTGGCCGAGACCATCGCCGACCTCGACCGCGAGCGCGGCACCGGCGGCAACCACGCGTTCTACCTCTCGGTACCGCCCAGCGCGTTCACCACGGTGGTCAACCAGCTCAAGCGCTCCGGCCTGGCCACGCCGCCCAAGGACAGCCCCGGCCAGTGGCGGCGGGTGGTCATCGAGAAGCCGTTCGGGCACGACCTGCCCAGCGCCAAGCACCTGAACAAGATCGTCAACGACGTCTTCCCCGAGGAGTCGGTGTTCCGCATCGACCACTACCTCGGCAAGGAGACGGTGCAGAACATCATGGCCCTGCGCTTCGCCAACCAGCTCTACGAACCCATCTGGAACGCCAACTACGTCGACCACGTGCAGATCACCATGGCCGAGGACATCGGGCTGGGCGGTCGCGCGGGCTACTACGACGGCATCGGCGCGGCGCGTGACGTGATCCAGAACCACCTGCTGCAACTGCTCGCGCTGACCGCGATGGAGGAGCCGGTGTCGTTCAAGCCGGCCGACCTGCGGGCGGAGAAGGTCAAGGTGCTGTCCGCGACCAAGCCGGTGGGCCCGTTCGCCGAGACCACCGCGCGCGGCCAGTACACCGGCGGCTGGCAGGGCGGCCAGAAGGTGCCCGGCCTGCTGGAGGAGGGCGGTTTCGCCGGCGACTCCACCACCGAGACCTACGCCGCGATCACCTGCGAGATCAACACCCGGCGGTGGGCGGGCGTCCCGTTCTACCTGCGCACCGGCAAGCGGCTGGGCCGCCGGGTCACCGAGGTGGCCGTGGTGTTCAAGCGCGCGCCGCACCTGCCGTTCGACGACACCGCGACCGAGGAGCTGGGGCAGAACGCCCTGGTGGTGCGCGTGCAGCCGGACGAGGGCGTGACCATGCGGTTCGGCTCCAAGGTGCCCGGCAACACCATGGAGGTCCGGGACGTCACGATGGACTTCGGCTACGGCCACGCGTTCACCGAGTCCTCCCCCGAGGCCTACGAGCGGCTGCTGCTCGACGTGCTGCTCGGCGAGCCGTCGCTGTTCCCGAAGAACGACGAGGTCGAGCTGTCCTGGGAGATCCTCGACCCGGTGCTCGACCACTGGGCCGCCACCGGGGCTCCGGAGAAGTACAAGGCGGGCACCTGGGGTCCGGCGTCCGCGGACGAGATGCTCGACCGCACCGGCAGGCACTGGAGGCGCCCGTGATCATCGACCTGCCCTCGACCACCACGTCACAGGTCAACAGCAAGCTCGTGCAGCTGCGCGAGGAGGGCGGCGCGGTCACCCTCGGCCGGGTGCTGACCCTGGTCATCGTCACCGACGACGGGGCGAAGACCGAGGACGCCGTGGACGCGGCCAACGACGCCAGCCGCGAGCACCCGTGCCGGGTGATCGTGGTCGCGCGCGGTGCGCGCAAGGCCGCGCCCCGGCTCGACGCCCAGATCCGGGTCGGCGGCGACGCGGGCGCGTCCGAGGTGATCGTGCTGCGGCTGTACGGGGAACTGGCCAACGAAGGCGCGTCGTGCGTCGTGCCGCTGCTGCTGCCGGACACCCCGGTGGTGGCGTGGTGGCCGCACGAGGCCCCGGCGGTGCCGGCCAAGGACCCGATCGGTCAGCTCGCGCAGCGCCGGATCACCGACGCGGCGGCCGAGAAGAACCCGATCAAGGCCCTCGACCAGCGCAAGTCCGGCTACACGCCGGGCGACACGGACCTGGCGTGGACCCGGTTGACGCTGTGGCGGGCGATGCTCGCCTCCGCGCTCGACCTGCCGCCGTTCGACCGGGTCACCGAGGCGGAGGTGAGCGGCGAGGCCGACTCGCCGTCGACGGACCTGCTGGCCGCGTGGCTGGCGGGTGCGCTCAAGGCCCCGGTGAAGCGGTCCAAGGCGGCGCGCGGCGTCGGCATCGTGGACGTGAAGCTGGCCCGCAAGTCCGGGGTGGTGGAGTTGCTCCGGCCGGACGGCAAGGTCGGCACGCTCACCCAGCCCGGCCAGCCGCAGCGGCGGGTGGCGCTGCAGCGCCGCGAGATCCGCGACTGCCTGGCCGAGGAACTGCGCCGGCTGGACCCGGACGAGGTGTACGAGTCGGCGCTGCGATCGCTGGGCAAGGTCGTGCGCGGCCGGACCCCGGTGAAGACCTCCGCCGCCCGCAAGCCCGCCGCCACCAAGCCCGTTGCCGACAAGCCCACCGTCGACAAGCCCGTTGCCGACAAGCCCACGGAGTCGCCCAACGGCGAGGCCCCCGCGGCCAAGGCCCCCGCGAAAGCCACCGCCCCGGCGAAGACCGCCGCTCCGGTCAAGGCCACGGCGAAGGCCGCTGCGAAGACGGCCGCGAAGACGGCTGCGAAAGCCCCGGCCAAGGCCGCCAAGGCGAAGGCATGACCGCCCCCGAGGTGGTGGTGCACCGTGACGGCGTCCTGCTGGCCGCCGTCACGGCCGCCCGCCTGGTCACCGCGCTGGTCGACGCCCAGGCCGCCCGAGGCACCGCGTCGCTGGTGCTGACCGGCGGCCGGACCGGCGCGGCGGTGCTGGAGCAGGTCCGCGACAGCCCGGCGCGCGACGCCGTGGACTGGTCGCGGGTCGACCTGTACTGGGGCGACGAGCGCTTCCTGCCCGCCGGCCACCCGGACCGCAACGAGACCCAGTCCCGCGCGGCCCTGCTGGACCACGTGCCGGTGGACCCGGAGCGGGTGCACGCGGTGGAGCCGTCCGACGGCCGGTTCGGCGACGACCCGGACGCGGCGGCGGCGGCGTACGCCGAGGTGCTCACGGCGCGGGGCAGCGTGCCGGCGTTCGACGTGCTGCTGCTCGGCGTCGGCGAAGAGGGCCACGTGGCGTCGCTGTTCCCGGAGTCGCCGGCGGTGCACGAGCACGACCGGACCGTCGTCGCGGTCCGCGACTGCCCCAAACCGCCGCCGACCAGGGTCAGCCTCACCCTCCCGGCGATCCGCCACGCCCGCGAGGTGTGGCTGATGACCACCGGCGAAGCCAAGGCCGACGCGGTCGCGGCGGCCCTGGTGGCCGCGAACGAGGTCGACATCCCGGCCGCCGGCGCGACCGGCCTGAGCCGCACCCTGTGGCTCCTCGACACGGCCGCCGCGAACAAGTTGCCACCGGCCTGACCGACCCGCGGACGCAACGCCGGCGGTGGTGACCACTGGTCGCCACCGCCGGCACCATCTCCCCTGGTCAGGGCCAACCCGCAGCAGGCGAGGATTCACGTCGCACGCCCGTGCGGGCACGCCCCGGGACTTCGTGAGGCGCCGATCCGCAGTACTTCCCGACGCTCCCCGACGACGAGGGGGCTCGACCACCTGAAGTCGATCACGGTGCGGTTCTCCGGCTGGTCCCGATCCGGGTCGACCCCGCTGTCGTCCGGTGATCCACATCACCCGTCAGGCGTCCGGATGTCGAACATGCGTTCGCGGTCGCAATTTTGTGCTGGCCCGCACGTCCCTTTCGGGTAATCGTTGCATCTCGTTGGGTGAGGTGGGGCTCGGCGGGCACTTTCGGGGGCGAGAGGGCGGTCATGCCAAGCGTGATGACAGCGCAGTACGGTGACGAGCAGCGGGTGGCTGACACGGGAGGGCGAGTCCTGGCCGGCAACGCTGTCGAAAGGCTGCCGAGCGGCGGGGTCAACGGCGTCCCCACCGAACGGGTGCCTCGCGCTGCCCGGGGGTGGCGCGAGCGGCTGTTCCGGCACCGGCAGTTGGCGGTGGACTTCGCCGCCGTCGCGGTCGGCGCGTTCGACGTGTGGTTCTGGTTCGCGCCGGACGCCAAGCCCTACAACTACGCGCTCTCGATCATCGCCGTGTCGGCGCTGGTGCTGCGCCGGCGGTTCCCGTTCCTGGTGGTGCTGCTGACCGTGCCCGGGTTCTTCGCGGGCATGGCGCAGCTCGCCGCGATGATCGCGCTGGGCACGCTGGCCCGGCAGAAGCTGCTCTCGACCCAGACCTACATCGCCGCCGGGCTGGTGTGGCTGAGCCGGTTCTTCCTCTGGCCACCGGACGAGTTCCTGGCGCTGCCGTGGACCACGCACATCCACGACGCGATCTACGGCTGCATCGTGGCCGGGATGCCGATCGCGATCGGGCTGCTCGCGCACGCCCGCGAGGAGCTGTCCGCGCGGATAGCCGAACTGGCGGCCAGCCGCGAACGGGAACGGCTGCTGCACGCGCACGCCGTGCGGGCCGACGAACGGGCCCGGCTCGCCCGCGAGATGCACGACGTGGTGTCGCACCAGGTCAGCCTGATAGCCATGCAGGCGGGCGCGTTGCGGGTGGCGGTCGCCGACCCGGACGCCAAGCAGGTCGCGGGCACGATCCGGATGCTGAGCACCCGGACCCTCGACGAGCTGCGCCAACTGGTCAGCGTCCTGCGCACCACCGATGGTGACGACTCGCCGCAGCCGCGCGTGGAGGAGCTGCCGCAGCTCGTGGCGGGTGCGGGGATCCCGGCGTCGCTGACCGTGCTGGGGCCGGTGGGCGACCTGCCGGCACCGATCTCCGGGGCGGTCTACCGGACGGTCCAGGAGGCGCTGACGAACGTGCGCAAGCACGCGGGCTGCGCGGCGACCGCCGTGCACGTCCAAGCCGAGCCGGACGAGCTGCGGGTGGAGATTCGCAACGACCCGCCGGTCCTGCCGCGCGAGTGCCCGATGCTGCCCAGCGGCGGCCACGGGCTGGTCGGGCTCCAGGAGCGGGCGGCGCTGCTGGACGGGACGTTCGAGGCCGGACCCAGCGACGACGGCGGGTTCCGGGTCGCGGTCACCTTCCCCCTGGCCCGGCAGCTCGACGGGTAGCCACCGCCGTGCACACGGCCGCCGCGAGGCCCAGCGCGCCGCCCACCAGGGCGGGCCACAGCGCGGGCTCGTGGCGCAGCAGCACGGACGGCAGCAGCCACACGGCGACACCCAGGCCGAAGCCGAGCGGGGCCGACGCGACGACGGCGGCGGCCCCGGACTGGCGGCGGCGCAGCGAGCGCAGCAGCGACTCCAGGTAGGCCAGGGTGAACAGCAGCAGCACCGCGCTGCCCACGCCCATGATGCTGATCATCGGGTTCTCGGTGGGCCGCAGCGAGTACTCGGTGCGCTGACCGCCGGACTCGACGGTGGCCAGCGCCGCGCCGCCGACGATCCAGCGGGCCGCGCCGGGCAGCTCGAACGCCACGGGCGTGCTCTGCGGGACGGCGGTGACGTCGGCGAGCGTGATCCCGACGGCGGTGACGGTGAGCCGGGCGGGCTCGACCACGCCCGCCACCACGACCGGCTTGCTCAGGTCGCTCTCCAGCACGGGCAGGTCACGGCCGGGCAGCGTGATCGGCAGTGCGAGCGCGACCAGCGCGAACACCGCCGCGGCCAGGCCGAACCAGCGCGCGGGCTTGGGCCGTTCGAGCAGGTCGCGGGCCGGGATCAGGGTCTGGCCGTCGAGCCGGACCGGCGACGGCAGGTCGACGGCGGTGGCCCGGACCAGGACGTTCACCGTCTCGCGCGGCACCGACGGGTGGCTGGACGGCCGGGTGCTCGCGGCGGCGACCTGCGGCGCGAGGTGCACCGGCAGGCTCGCCCGCAGCAGCCAGTCCGGGCCGAACACCTCGGCCGCCGCGCCCGCCAGGTCGATCGCGAACGTCTCGGCGTTGCGGTAGCGGGCCTGCGGGTCGCGTTCGATCCCGCGCATCACGACCCGCGCCAGCGGGGCCGGCACCTCGGTCAGCGGGCGCGGCTGCTGGTGGACGTGCCGCTGGATCATGGCCAGCGCGCCGCCGCCGGACTCGAACGGCAGCCGGCCGCTGAGCAGCTCGTACAGGACGGTGGCGGTGCCGTAGACGTCGGCGGCCGGGGTGAGCGGGTTGCCCAGCGCCTGCTCCGGCGACAGGTAGGCGGGTGTGCCGAGCACCTGGCCGGCGTGGGTGACCAGGGTCGCGCCCTCGCTGACCACCTGGGAGATGCCGAAGTCGGCGACCTTCAGCGCGCCCTGCGCGGTGAACAGCAGGTTCTTCGGCTTCACGTCCAGGTGCAGGACGCCCGCGCCGTGCGCGGCGTGCAGGCCGGACAGCGTGGCCAGGGCGAGCGCGCACGACTGGGGCGGGGTGAAGCCGCGTTCGGTGAACGTCGACCAGACCGTGCCGCCGTCGAGCTTCTCCATCACCAGCAGGTGCTCGCCGTGGCTCTGCACGTAGTCGTAGACCGGCACGATGTGCGGGTGGTCCAGGCGGGCCAGCAGGCGGGCCTCGTGCTCGAACCGGGCGCTCATCCGGGCGTCCTCGGCGAGCACGTGCGGCAGCCGCTTGACCGCCACCGGGCGGTTGAGCGGGCGGTGCACGCCCTCGTAGACCACGCCCATGCCGCCGTGCCCGATCTGCGCGCCGATGTCGTACTGCGGCAGCGCGGCGATCACGCTCGGGCTCGGCGCCGTGCTCGGGCTCACGCCGCACCACCGGGCAGCGGGCGGGTGATCCGCTGGGTCGTCTCCGGGTCGACGGGCGGCGGTTCGGCCGCGTTCGGGGTCAGGTAGCCGAGCAGGAACGCCGCCGCGGCCGCGCCCAGGATGAACGGCACCTCGGCGGCCGGCGACGGGGCCATCACCCGCAGCACCGACAGCGAGATGACGGCGACCAGGCCGGTGCCGACGCCCGCCGGGAGGAACTGCATGGCGCGCTGCCACCGGTTCGCGGGCAGCCTGCGCCGGGCCAGCGCCCACAGCGCGCCCGCCCACGCCAGGGCGGTCAGGAAGAACACCGCGAGGCCGAACACGCCGTAGACCGACCACATCGACCCGCGCACGTCACCGGTCGCGCCAATCGAGGCGATCACCTGGCGCTCGACGTCGAGGACCTCGATGTCGGTGGGCAGCAGGCCGGTGGCCTGGGTGCCGAGCTGGCCGAGGTCGAGGAAGAACGCCTTGGTGACGCTCTGCTTCGCGGGGACGTCGAACGGGACCGTAGTGTCGTAGGAGAAGAACGTGAGCGCGAGTGCCGTGCCGGAAAGGCGAACGGTCTTCACGTGGCGCACGGTGTCGGTTCCGTTGTGGACGGTGATCGCGATCTTCGCCGAGCCGGACGGGTCGAGCACCAGGTCGTCCGGGCCGGCCGGACGGCCGTCCACAGAGGCGGTCAGGGTGACCTCGTCACCGGCGGCGTGCGCGGTGGCCGGGAGGATCCCGCCGACGACAACGCCGAGGACGACGCTGGAGATGCCCCTGAAGATCCCGCTGAAGATCCCGCAGCCGAGCAGTAAACCGACCCCACCCATAATGCGTCTCACAGGGGCACCTCGAAGTTCAGGGGACGCGGACGAGTCCGGGAGTCGGTATGCGATCGGCAGGAACACTAGCTCTACTCGGTGCAGTGGCCTATGGCGTTACCTCCCTGGCGTCCACTCCGGCCTCCGCGCAGGTTCCGCCGTCCATCACGGTGACGCCCGCGAGCGGCTCGGCGGGCTCGGCGTTCACCGTGAGCTGGGTGGGGTTCTCCTGGGATCCCGACTGCTACCAGCGGATGCAGGTGTTGTGGGACAACGCGGGCAACATCCTGGCGACACCCGCGCAGGCGTACCGGGGCGCGGTGACCGTGTCCTCGCCCACGTGGTCGGATCCCGGGTCGCACACGGTCGTGCTGCGCACGGTGTGCCGCGGCAGCATCGCCCGCGCCACGTACTCGGTGACGCTCGCGCCGACCACCCGGCCGACCACGACCACTCCCCCACCGGTCACCACGACCACCAATCCGCCCGTGGTGACGACTCCACCGGCGGTCACCACGACCACCCGGCCCACCACGACGACGACCACGACGTCCACCACGACCACGACCACCACGACCACCACGGAGAGCACCTCGGAATCCGTGCCGACCGCGGGGACGTTCGAGGGCGGTGACGGGGCGCTGACGCTGGACAAGGACAACATCCAGCCCGGCGACCCGCTGACCGCCACCGGGACCGGGTGCCAACCGGGGTCGGAGGTGACGCTCAGCTCGCTCGGCGAGGACGTGGGCACCGCGCGGGCGGACCGGACGGGGACGTTCAGCACGCGGGTCGAGTTCGCCACGATCCAACCGGGCCGGCACGTCATCCGCGCCGACTGCGGGATCATCCTGGTGGGCAGCGTCGACGTGGCCCTGACCAGCTCGACCGGCGGCACGACGTCGACCCTGGTGATCCTGGTGTTCTTCCTGCTCATCGGAGCCACCCTGCTCCGCCGCCAGTTCAGCGCCTTCCGCCGCACCGCTTGAGGCCGGGCCCGCGCCGGGGTGGCCGGGCACACCGCCAGGCCACCGGACGTGCCGGGCCATGGGGCGCGCCGGACCACCGGGCGCGCCGGGCGCACCGCACCGCCAAGCCGCCACGCACCGCACCGCCGCCGCCGCGCAACCAAGCCACCGCACCGCCGGGCAAGGACGCGGGTGGGTTCTGGGCGGGTTCGTCCGGCAAGTCGGCGGCGGCCGGGCTCAGCGAGCCGCAGGGGCCGTGAGCGGCACAACTGCGAGCGGCCAAACGGCGCCGAATGGCCTGCGGTACCCCGGTTCCCGGTGTGCTGGGCTTGGCCTCCGGCCCCCGGTCACCATTGTCCCACTGGGTACCGACAATTACCGGCAGTCGCGGGGTGGGCGGCGGGGTACCGGTGAGGGGCTGCCGGCGGGGGGCCGCCGGTGGGGCGTTGGGGGTGGGGGGTTGGGGGTGGGGGGTTGGGGGTGCGAAACGCGCCGGCCCCCGTGGTGGGTCCACGGGGGCCGGCGCGTTGTCTTGCGGCTAGGGCTCTTCGCGCTGCTTGCGCAGCTTGGTGAGCGCCTCTTCGAGGATCGCCTCTCCGTCCGCGTCGGAACGGCGTTCCTTCACGTACGCCAAGTGCGTCTTGTACGGCTCGTTGCGCGGGGGAGCCGGCGGAGCCTGCTCGTCCCGACCCGCCGGCAGACCGCACCGGGGGCAGTCCCAGTTCTCCGGGATTTCCGCTTCGACCGCGAACGACGGACGCGACTCGTGCGCGTTGGCGCACCAGTACGACACCCGACGCCGGGGCGCGGACTCGCCGCGCTCCGATTCACCCATCGGGCCTGCGCCGACGCGGGTACCGCGAATCGCGTTACCACCAGCCATCGACCCTCACACCCCCACCACGTGGTTTCCCTGTCGTCAGTTGACCTTGATCAGAGCTTGGTCAGCAGTCCGATACCGACGATGGCGATCACCCAGATGGCCCCGACGAACAGCGTCAGGCGATCCAGGTTCTTCTCCACCACGCTCGAACCGGACAGGCTCGACTGCATGCCGCCGCCGAACAACGAGGACAGACCGCCGCCACGCCCCCGGTGCAGCAGCACCAGCAAGATCAGCAGCAAACTGGAGACGACCAACAGGATCTGCAGGAACGTTGTCATTTCTTCCTCGCTGTCAGGCAGGTGACGCCACAGAGTACCCGGTCGACTGCCGACCGTGGACCACCTCGGTGGTGGGGCTTGTTCGATGACTCAGGGTAGAGGGCCGCCGGCCGCGAGGGCACAGAGCTTCGCGAACTCGTCCGCTTCCAGGCTCGCACCGCCGACCAGGGCCCCGTCGACGTCCTTCTGCGCGACCAGCTCGGCGATGTTCCCGGACTTCACCGACCCGCCGTAAAGCACCCGAACGGCCGACGCCACGTCCTCGCCGTGCAGCTCGGCCAGCTTCACCCGCAGCGCCGCGCACACCTCCTGCGCGTCCGCCGACGAGGCCACCTTGCCGGTGCCGATCGCCCAGACGGGCTCGTACGCGACGACGATGTCCCTGGCCTGTTCGGCGGACACGCCCTTGAGGCCCGCCACGAGCTGGTTCGTGCAGTGCTCGACGTGGTTGCCCGCGTCGCGCACGTCCACCCGCTCGCCGAGGCAGAAGATCGGGGTGACGCCGTGCTTGAGCGCCGCCTTGACCTTCTTGTTGACCAGCGCGTCGTCCTCGTGGTGGTACTCGCGCCGCTCGGAGTGGCCGACCGTCACGTAGGAGCAGCCCAGCTTGGCCAGCATCCGCCCGGAGACGTCACCGGTGTAGGCGCCCGAGTCGTGCGGCGACAGGTCCTGCGCGCCGTACTTGAGCAGCAGCTTGTCGCCGTCGACCAGGGTCTGGATGGACCGGATGTCGACGAACGGCGGCAGCACCGCCACCTCGACCTTGGCGAAGTACTTCTCCGGCAGGGAGAAGGCGATCTTCTGCACCAGGGCGATGGCCTCGAGGTGGTTGAGGTTCATCTTCCAGTTGCCCGCGATCAGCGGCTGTCGGGCGGCCATCAAGCGGTCCCCTCCTCGAGCACGGCGACGCCGGGCAGTTCCTTGCCCTCCAGGTACTCCAGCGACGCGCCGCCGCCGGTCGAGATGTGCGAGAAGCCGTCCTCGGGCAGGCCCAGCGCGCGCACGGCCGCGGCCGAGTCGCCGCCGCCGACCACGGTGAACGCGTCGCTCGCGACCAGCGCCTCGGCCACCGCGCGGGTGCCGCCGGCGAACGCCTCGAACTCGAACACGCCCATCGGGCCGTTCCAGAACACCGTCTTGGCGTCGGCCAGCTTCGCGGCGAACTGCTCGCGCGACTCCGGGCCGATGTCGAGGCCCTGCCGGTCGGCCGGGATCGCGGTGGCCTTGACCACGTCGAACTCGGCGTCGGCGGCGAAGCCCGTCGCGGCCAGCACGTCGACCGGGAGCACCAGCTCCACGCCGCGCTCCTCGGCCTCCTTGAGGAAGCCCGCGACCTGGTCGAGCTGGTCTTCCTGGAGCAGCGACCTGCCGACCTCGTGACCCTGCGCCTTGAGGAAGGTGTAGGCCATGCCGCCGCCGATGAGCAGGCGGTCGACCTTGGTCAGCAGGTTCGCGATGACGCCGAGCTTGTCGGACACCTTCGCCCCGCCCAGCACGACCACGTACGGGCGCTGGAGGTCGGCGGTGAGCTTGCGCAGCACCTCGACCTCGGCCAGCACCAGGCCACCCGCGTAGGCGGGCAGCTTCTTCGCCACGTCGTAGACCGAAGCCTGCTTGCGGTGCACGACGCCGAAGCCGTCGGAGACGAACGCGTCGGCCTTCGCGGCCAGCTCGTCGGCCAGCGCCTCGCGCTCGGCGTCGACCTTGCTGGTCTCGCGGGCGTCGAAGCGGATGTTCTCCAGCAGCACGACGGTGCCGTCGCCGGCGGCCTCGGTGCCCAGCTCGACGGTCTGGCCGAGCAGCTCGCCCAGCCGCACGGCGACCGGGGCGAGCGAGAGCGCCGGGTCGGGCTCGCCCTTGGGGCGGCCCAGGTGGGCGGCGACGAGGACGCGCGCGCCGCCGTCGACCAGCGCCTTGAGGGTCGGCACCGACGCGCGGACGCGGCCGTCGTCGGTGATCTTGTCGCCGTCGAGGGGGACGTTCAGGTCGGCGCGCACCAGGACGCGCCGACCCGAGACACCCTCGGCGATCAGGTCGCTGAGAGTCTTCACAACCGGTCTTTCCGCTCGGTGGCCAGGCAGGTCAGAGCTTCGAGGCGACCAGGTTGACCAGGTCCGCGAGGCGGTTGGAGTAGCCCCACTCGTTGTCGTACCAGCCGATGACCTTGACCTGGTTGCCGATGACCTTGGTCAGCGGCGCGTCGTAGATGCACGACGCCGGGTCGGTGACGATGTCGCTGGACACGATCGGGTCCTCGTTGTAGCGGAGGTAGCCCTTGAGCGCGCCCTCGGCCGCGGCCTTGTAGGCGGCGTTGACCTCGTCGACGGTGGTCTCCCGGCCGACGGTCACGGTCAGGTCGGTCGCCGAGCCGGTCGGCACCGGCACGCGCAGCGCGTAGCCGTCGAGCTTGCCCTTGAGCTCGGGCAGGACCAGGCCGATCGCCTTCGCGGCACCGGTGCTGGTGGGCACGATGTTCAGCGCGGCGGCACGGGCGCGGCGCAGGTCCTTGTGCGGCGCGTCCTGGAGGTTCTGGTCCTGGGTGTAGGCGTGGATGGTGGTCATCAGGCCACGCTCGATGGTGAACGCGTCGTGCAGCACCTTGGCCAGCGGGGCCAGGCAGTTCGTGGTGCACGAGGCGTTGGAGATGACGGTCTGCGAACCGTCGTACTGGTCGTCGTTCGCGCCCAGCACCACGGTGAGGTCCTCACCCTTGGCCGGCGCGGAGATGATGACCTTCTTGGCGCCGCCCTCGTCCACGTGCTTGCGCGCGGCGGCGGCGTCGGTGAAGAAGCCGGTCGACTCGACCACGACGTCGACGCCGAGGTCCTTCCAGGGCAGCTTGCCCGGGTCGCGCTCGGCCAGCGCCTTGATCGTCTTGCCGTCGACCTCGATGCCCTCGTCGTTCACCTTCACGTCGTACGGCAGCCGCCCGAGGATGCTGTCGTACTTGAGCAGGTGGGCCATCGTGTTGACGTCACCGAGGTCGTTGAAGGCGACGATCTCGATGTCGTGCCCGCTGGCCTGAACGGCGCGCCAGAAGTTGCGACCGATGCGGCCGAAACCATTGACACCTACGCGAACCGTCACGGTGAGTCTCCTCGATACTCGACTGGCTGTGCGCCAGGGTGCGTGCGGATTGACTGCGAGCAGCCGCCAGCCAGCCTATCCTCCGCGCTGCGCCCCTGGTCACGTGGACCACCAGGATCTCTTTATCGAGCAAGAAAATCCAGAGCTACGGTTCAGTAACCACCACGTCCGGTGACGTCTGCTCCTCCCGGCAGTCGGCTCCCGGGCCTTCTCCGCCACCCGCGCGGAGGCACAGGGTCACGATGGAATGACGAAGGGCGACCGGCGTTGGCGGCACCCAGGCGAGGGCCGACGGCGCGAGGCCACGGACGGCAGCGCGGCGGCCCGTGGATGCCAGCGGCCCGGAGGTCGGCAGCGGCGCGAGCGTCGGCTCGGGTGGGTGGCCGGCGGCGTCGGAAGGGTTCCGGCGTCGGGCGGGGTCAGACCTCGGCTTCGAGCATGTCCGCGGTGACCGCCGACTCGGTGTCCGGCATGCCCAGCTCCTTGGCCCGCTTGTCGGCCATCGCCAGCAGCCGCCGGATCCGGCCCGCCACCGCGTCCTTGGTCATCTGGGGGTCGGAGAGCTGGCCCAGCTCCTCCAGCGACGCCTGCCGGTGCGCCAGGCGCAGCGCGCCCGCCGCCGCCAAGTGGTCGGGGGCCTCCGGGCCGAGGATCTCCAGCGCCCGCTGCACCCGGGCCGCCGCCGCGACCGCGGCGCGCGCCGAGCGGCGCAGGTTGGCGTCGTCGAAGTTCGCCAGCCGGTTCGCGGTCGCCCGGACCTCGCGGCGCATCCGCCGCTCCTCCCAGGCCAGCACGCTGTCGTGGGCGCCGAGCCGGGTCAGCATCGCGCCGATCGCGTCGCCGTCCCTTATCACCACCCGCTCCGCGCCCCGGACCTCGCGGGACTTCGAGCCGATGCCCATCCGCCGGGCCGCGCCGACCAGGGCCAGCGCCGCCTCCGGGCCGGGGCAGGTGACCTCCATCGACGACGACCGGCCGGGCTCGGTCAGCGAGCCGTGCGCCAGGAACGCGCCGCGCCAGGCCGCCTCGGCGTCGCACACCCCGCCGGAGACCACCGGCGCGGGCAGCCCGCGCACCGGGCGGCCGCGCGGGTCGAGCAGGCCGGTCTGCCGGGCCAGGCCCTCGCCGTCCTTCACCACCCGCACCACGAACCGGGTGCCCTTGCGCAGCCCGCTGGAGGTGATGGTGAACACGTCGGACTGGTGGCCGTAGAGCTCGTGGATCTCCCGGCGCAGCCGGCGGGCGGTGGACCCCAGGTCCAGCTCCGCCTCGACCACGACCCGGCCGCCCACGATGTGCAGGCCGCCCGCGAACCGCAGCAGCGAGGCGACCTCCGCCCGGCGGCAGCAGGTCTTGGAGACGGCCAGCCTGCTCAGCTCGTCCTTGACCGCAGACGTCATCGCCACGGCTCATCGCCTCCCCTGGTCTCGCGTTCTTCCTGGAGGGTTGTACTTGACGGCTCCCCGGGCCCTGCGGGCAGGCCGTCCAACGCGCGACGAATGCCCGACGCCAGGGCGACCGGGTCGTGGCGGTCCGGGAAACCCGGCAGCGCGATCGGCGACAGGTGGGCCGCAGCGCCGAGAGCTGCGGCGGCGCGCCGCAGGCTGTCCGGAACGGGCACCGCGTCGACGTCCGCGATCACGGCGTCGACCCGCAACGTCGGGGCGTGCGCGCACAACACGTCGAGGTGCAGCTCCGGCGAAAAGCCGGCGGTTTCCCCCGGTTGGGGGACGAGGTTGAGCACCACGACCTTCCTCGCCGCCGTCCGCGTCAACGCGTCGTGCAGCTCCGGCACCAACAGGTGCGGCAGCACGCTGGTGAACCACGAGCCGGGCCCGAGCAGCACGACGTCCGCGCCCAGCACCGCCTCCACGGCCTCCGCGCAGCCCCGGGGCGGCTCACCCGGCCCGCCGGGGCCGTGCAGCCGGATCCGCTGCACCCGGCCGGGCGTGGTGGCGATCGCGACCTGGCCGCGGATCCGGCGCACCACGTCGACGTCCTCGTCCAGCCCGGTGACGTCCGCCTCGATCTCCAGCGGCTCGGTGCACATCGGCAGCACCCGGCCGTGCACGCCGAGCAGCCGGCCCGCCTCGCGCAGCACCGCCACCGGGTCGCCCAGCTCCTCCAGCAGGCCGGCCAGCACCAGGTTGCCCACGGCGTGCCCGGCCAGCGCGCCGGTGCCGCCGAAGCGGCGCTGGAACAGCGTCGCCCACAGCGCGCCGGGGCCGTCCGTGTCGGCCAGCGCCACCATGGCCTTGCGCAGGTCGCCGGGCGGCAGCAGGCCCAGCTCGCGGCGCAGCCGGCCGGACGAGCCGCCGTCGTCGGCGACCGTCACCACCGCGGTGACGTCCTCGGTCATCCGCCGCAGGGCGGTGAGCGTGACGTGCAGTCCGCGCCCACCGCCCAGCGCCACCACCTTGGGTGCGACAGCGCTCAAGCTCACTCGCGTCCCAGGTCCCGGTGCACGACCTTGACCGCCATGCCGTCCTCGGCGGCCAGCCGCGAGGCCAGCTCCTCGGAGATGGCCACGCTGCGGTGCTTGCCGCCGGTGCAGCCCACGGCCAGCGTCAGGTACCGCTTGCCCTCGCGCCGGTAGCCGGCCCCGATCAGCCGCAGCAGCTCGTGGTAGCGGTCCAGGAACTCCTCCGCGCCCTCCTGGGTGAGCACGTAGTTGCGGACGTCGCCGTCCAGGCCGGTCTGCTCGCGCAGCTCCGGGATCCAGAACGGGTTGGGCAGGAACCGGACGTCCATCACCAGGTCGGAGTCCATCGGCAGGCCGTACTTGTAGCCGAACGACAGGACCGTCACGCGGGTCCGGGTCGCCGACTCGCTGCCGAACGTGTCCTCGATCTTGGCCCGCAGCTGGTGCACCGACAGCGCGGAGGTGTCCAGCACCAGGTCGGCCTCCTCGCGCAGCGGCGTGAGCAGCGCGCGCTCGGCCTCGATGCCGTCCGCGAGCCGGCCGTCCGCCTGTAGCGGGTGGCCCCGGCGCACCGACTCGAACCGCCGGATCAGCACGTCGTCGGTGGCCTCCAGGAACAGCACCTTCGGCTTGTAGCCGCGGGCGTCCAGGTCCTTGATCACCGCCGCGAGGTCTTCGGTGAACGCGCGGCTGCGCACGTCCATGACGACCGCGACCCTGGTGATGGCCCCCCGTGCCTGCGCGCCCAGCTCCACCATCGTCGCGATCAGCTCGGGCGGCAGGTTGTCCACCACGAACCAGCCCAGGTCCTCCAGGCACTTCGCGGCGGTGCTGCGGCCGGCCCCCGACAGCCCCGTCACCACCGCGACCTCGATGCCGGACTTCTCGCCGGCCTGTGCGCTCACTTGTGCTCCCTCTGATGGTCGGCTCCGCCGACGCTTTCGGTACCGGCCGCGCCCAACGTCGCGTGCACGGCCTCGGCGGTGCGCCGGCCCACTCCCGGCACCCCGCTGATCTCCTCGATGCTCGCCTCGCGCAGTTTCTTCACCGAGCCGAAGTGCTTGAGCAGCGCGGCCTTGCGCGTCTGCCCCAGGCCCGGCACCTCGTCCAGCGCGGAGGTCGTCAGGCGCTTGGACCGCTTCTGCCGGTGGTAGGCCACGGCGAACCGGTGCGCCTCGTCGCGCACCCGTTGCAGCAGGTAGAGGGCCTCGCTGGTGCGGGGCAGGATCACCGGGTCCGGTTCGCCGGGCACCCACACCTCCTCCAGCCGCTTGGCCAGGCCCACCACGGCCACGTCGGTGATGCCCAGTTCGGCCAGCACGTCCGAGGCCGCCTGCGCCTGCGGGCCGGCACCGTCGACCACCAGCAGGTTCGGCGCGTACGCGAACCGGCGCGGCTTGCCGGTGTCCGGGTCGATGCCCGGCAGCGGACCGTCCGGCTGGTCGGCGTTCTCCCGCAGGTACGCCTGGAACCGCCGGCGCACCACCTCCGCGATCGAGCCCACGTCGCCCTGCTCCGCCCCCTCGCGGATCGCGAAGCGCCGGTACTCGGACTTGCGCGCCAGACCGTCCTCGAACACCACCAGCGACGCCACCACGTCCGTCCCCTGGACGTGGCTGATGTCGGTGCACTCGATGCGCAGCGGCGCGGTGTCCAGGCCCAGGGCGTCCTGGAGCTCCTGCAACGCCGCCGAGCGGGCCGTCAGATCGCCCGCGCGACGCAGTTTGTGCTGCTGGAACGCCTCCTTCGCGTTGCGCTCGACGGTCTCCATGAGCGCCCTCTTGTCGCCGCGCTGCGGCACCCGCAGCACGACCCTGCCGCCCCGCAGGTCCGACAGCCACTTCTCCACGGCGACCGCGTCCTCGGGCAGCTCGGGCACCAGCACCTCGCGCGGCACGGGCGCGGACTCCACGCCGCTGACCCGGGCCGAGTCGGCCTGCTCGCCGTAGAACTGGGTGGTGAACTGGTCGACCAGGTCGGCCACCCCGGTCTCGTCCACCTTGTCCACGACCCAGCCGCGCTGGCCCCGGACCCGGCCGCCGCGCACGTGGAAGACCTGCACGGAGACCTCGAGGTCGTCCTGGGCGAACGCGACCACGTCGGCGTCGGTGCCGTCGCCGAACACCACGGCCTGCTTCTCCAGCGCGCGCTTGAGCGCGGACTGGTCGTCGCGCAGCCGGGCGGCCTTCTCGAACTCCAGCTCCTCGGCGGCGGCCGTCATCTCCTTCTCCAGGCGACGGACCATCGCGTCGGTCCGGCCGGCCAGGAAGTCGCAGAAGTCCTCGACGATGTCGCGGTGCTCGTCGGCCGAGACGCGGCCCACGCACGGCGCGGAGCACTTGTCGATGTAGCCGAGCAGGCAGGGCCGGCCGATCTGGTTGTGCCGCTTGAACACGCCGGCCGAGCAGGTGCGCGCCGGGAAGACGCGCAACAGCAGGTCGAGCGTCTCGCGGATGGCCCACGCGTGGGCGTACGGGCCGAAGTAGCGCACGCCCTTGCGCCGCGGGCCGCGGTAGACGTGCAGGCGGGGGAACTCCTCGTTGAGGGTGACCGCGAGCACGGGGTAGGACTTGTCATCGCGGTAGCGGACGTTGAACCGCGGGTCGAACTCCTTGATCCAGTTGTACTCCAGCTGGAGCGCCTCGACCTCGGTCGTCACGACCGTCCACTCGACACCGGCGGCGGTGGTCACCATCTGCCGGGTGCGCGGGTGCAGCCCGGCGATGTCGGCGAAGTACGAGTTCAACCGCTGGCGCAGGCTCTTGGCCTTGCCGACGTAGACGACACGACCGGTCGCGTCGCGGAACTTGTACACGCCGGGAGCATCGGGGATGGTGCCTGTCGCAGGGCGATAGGTCGACGGGTCGGCCACCCGACAAGCCTACGTGCGCCCACCGACAATCCCGCGCGCGCCCGACCCCTGTCAGGCGACCGGGTGCTGTTCGAAGGACACCCGGGTGACCACCAGCACGTCGACTCGACCCTGAGTCGTGAGCAACAGGTAGGTGATCAACCCGCGTCCGTCGCCGAACGGCAGGTGGTAGAGACCACCGGTCGGGTTGCGGGCGTTCGCCGGCTCGCCCCGCTCGGGAACGAGCGACAGCACCTCGAACGCCTCGACCAACGCGATGGCGCCCTCCGGCGGAAGCGCGCGGATCTGGGCACGCGCGTCGGGGTCGACGTCGAGCGTGTACCCCACCGAGCAGCCGCCCCCGAGCGTCGAACTTCGCGACTCAGAGGCCGAGTTCGGCCTTGAGTTCGTCCCAGGACACGCTACCGGGCCGGGGGTGGCCGGTTCGCTCGACCTCGGCCGCGGTGGCGAGCATCCGCCGGTGGGCTTCAGGATCTTGTCCGGCCAGGAAAGCCATCCGCCGCCACACCCGTAGGACGCGGTGCAACTCGTCCAGCCGGAGGGTGTGCTTGGCGGCGACCAGGGCGGCGTCGTACGCCGTGTCGAACTCCTCGACCTGTTCCGGCAGCAGTGCCGCTCGGATGGCCTCCGGCGAGCCGAACCTCGCCGCGGCGGCCTCGTCGCTGACCCACTGCGAAACCCGTTCGACCCCGGCGACTTCCGAACCTGCCACCGTCGGGCGACAAGGCTCCGAATGCCGTTCAACGGGGTGCACCACAGAGAAATTACCTCTCAACCTGGTTCACCTCAACTTACACACATGCCTGCCCGGTTCCGCCGACGACGGGTCAGGGCAGGACGATCACCTGGTCGTTCTCGACCTTCACGTTGACGGTCTTGAGGCCGGTGGTGGCGGGGCCGCCGGTGCGGGCTCCGTCGGTGGCCTTGAACGTGCTGCCGTGGTTCGGGCACGTGATGACGCCGTTCACGGGGGCTCCGACGGTGGTTCCGGCGTGCGGGCAGGTGGCGTCGAAGGCCTTCACCGTGTTACCCGATCGGGTGATCACGAGGGGCTTGTCGGGGGTTTCCACGACCACGCCGCCGCCGTCCGGCACCTCGGACAGCGAGACGACTCCCTCGGCCGCGCCCGGCGTCGAGCCAGGGGTGGAGCCCGGGGGCGTGCCCGGGGTCGAGCCGCCGGTGGTGCCGGTCGGGGAGCCGGTGGGTGTGCCGGCGTCGCCGCACGCGGCCAGGCCGCCGGGCACGGCCAGCGCCACCAGGACGCCGCACAGCATCGAGCGACGGGACAGCCTGGGGTTCTCGGTGGTGCTCAAACCGGTCCTCCGCGATGTGGTGGGTGGTCGTTCGGTCACACCACCAATACGAGACCACGCACTGACCGGTTCGACACTTCGAGCGACGTCGACCTGTCGACATCGACAGCTCAGGCCAGCAGCACGTCCTCGCCCGCCACCCGGACGGGTACCTCGACCAGCCCTTTGGGTGACGGGCCGGACAGCACCGCGCCGCTGGACAGGTCGAACTCGCTGCGGTGCGTCGGGCACGTGATCACGCCGGCCGCGGGCGGGTTGACCACCGTCCCCTGGTGCGGGCAGGCCGGGTTGAACACCCGTACGCCCGCGTCGGTGCGCACGACCAGCAACTGGCCGTCACCCGGCATGTCGACCAGCTTGCCGGTGCCCGCCGGGACGTCGGCCAGCCCGGCGACCCGGTCCCCCGTCTTGGCGGAACCCACGCCGGGCTTCCGAGCGGTGCCGGCGGCACCGCATCCGGTCAGGGCGAGCAAACCGCACAGCAGCAGCGTCCGTCGTTCCACCCGCCCATCTTCACCTAGCGGTCCTGGGCGGTCGCCGTGCGGGCCAGCGCCAGCACGGCGGTGAACGGCGGGAACCAGTGCCGGGAGTGCGACGGCGGGTTCGCCCACCGCAGCGAGCCGTACCGGGTCATCGTGGGCGGCAGGGCGATCCGCTGCGGCGAGCGGACGAACTGGACCTCGGGTGGCGCCTTCAGGTGCGTGGGCAGCAGGGCGACGAGTTCGGCGAGGAAGATCCAGTGCTCGCGGGGACCCGGGATGACGGTGACGGGTCCGGCCAGCATCCGGGCCTTGAGGTCGGCCAGGACCCTCGACCCGATGCGCGCGGGCATGGCCAGTGCGGTGGTGGCCGGGCCCAGCGGCAGGAACACGCCCTGCTCGGTGACGGACACCTTCCAACCCAGCAGCCGGTAGCCCGCGATGGCCTCTCCGAGCGCCTGCTGGTGCGCTCGGTCGCGGGGCCCCGTTCGTGGACTGGATTGCGCGGTCGTGGTGGTGATGCTCATCAGCGGAGGTCCCTCCCCGGTCGGGTGGAGCGGGCGGGTGCTCGGGCACGGGGGTCGTCCCGACGCAGGCACAACCGGCAGGGTCGTCGTCGGGGCCGCCGACCACCACACAGGCTTCGGGTGGGACCCATGCACCCGCCGGGTCAAGCCGATCCGCCGCACGGCGTCACCGGAGCGCCGACACGACGCCTCACCCCGTCTTATGCATGAAATGCATGGACTCGCGATCACATCTCTATATGCTGTTGAGCACGCTCAGTGACGGGAGCGAGCCGATGGAACCGAAAGCTCGAAGAGCAGCCAGTACCAGGCCAGCTTGCCCGTTGTGCGGAGCGGTCCTCGCCGCCGACAACACCGACCGCCTCTGCCACCGGTGCCGGCGCAACGCGCGTACCGAGTTGTTCGGCCCGCCCGAGGTCCCAGCCGACTTCTGGGACCACGAGGCGATGGCCGCCGCCTTCGCCGACCGCGACATGGGAGCGGTCCTCGCCGCTTACCGCCACCACCCGCACCACGTCAGCCGAGTCACCCAGGACCGCATGGCGTCCTGGCTGGGGATCAGCCAGGCGCAGCTCTCCCGGTACGAGACCGGCGAGAACCCGATCGACCGGATCGACCGCCTGCGGAAGTTCGCGCGGGCGCTCGGCATCCCCGGCGACCGGGTCTGGTTCGACCGAGTCGGAATCCCAAGCCAGGCCGGCCCCGAAGACGGCGCCGCGCCCGATGTGCTCGCCCCGGCGTGGGACGCGGCGAGCATCGCAAGATCGGTCGAGGAGACGGCGAGGAGCGACTTGGCGATCAGCAGACGAGCGGCGCTCACCGGAGCAGCCGCGGTGGCTATGGGTCCCGCCCTGGTCGAACCGCTGCAGCGGTGGCTTCACCCCCTTCAGCCCCTGTCCAAGTGGTCGTCCAGCGCGGCGATCAGCGAGGACGAGTTGGCGGCGTTGCAGAACGTCGCCGACGGGCTGCGCGGGTGGGGCGGACGAGGCGGGTACGGGCTGGCGCGCAAGGCGGTGCTCGGGCAGTTGGAGGAACTGGCCGAGCGGTTGTCACGGGCGCCCGCGGGTCCCACTACGGAGCGGGCCTTCTTCATCGGCGCGGAGCTGTCCAAGGTCGCGGCGAGCATGTCCTGGGACGCCGGGATGCACGACGCGGCACAGCGCTACTACGTGCTCGGCGTCCGAATGGCGAAAGCGGGCCGCAACGACCCGTTCGCCGCGCTGTGCCTGGCAGCCATGGCGCGGCAGATGTTCGACCTGGGACGACCGGAGGACGGACTGGAGCTGGTGCAGCTGGGCCAGTACGGGACGCGGCGCAACGCCACCCCGACGTTAGAGGCGCTGCTGCGCACACGGGAAGCGTGGGCGTACGCGCAGATGGGTCGGGTGCGGGAGTTCCACCGCGCGGTCGGACAGGCGCAGGACAGCTTCGCGCAGCGCAAGGACGGTGCGGAGCCGTGGTGGCTGGACACCTTCGACGAGGCGGAGCTGGAAGGCGTGATCGGGGCCCGGATGCGCGACTTGTCCGGGCACGACCCGAAGCAGGCCCCGTTGGCGGAGAAGCACATCCGCCGGGCGCTGCGGCTGCGCGACCCGTCGCGGGTGCGCAACCGGGCGTTCGACGTGATCGGGCTGGCCCGCACGCGGATGGTCTCCGGTGAGCCGGAGGAGGCCTGCGGGCTGATCCACGACGTCCTGCCGACCGCGGCGGGACTGGCCTCGGGGCGGGTGCTGCGCAAGTTGCAGGACTTCGCCAAGGAAGCCGAGCGGCACCGGGAACTGCCGGTGGTGCGCGACACCCGCGAGGCTATTCGCGGAGTGCGGACGGCCTGATGCGCGTGGGAATCACCGGGCACAGCAACCTGGTGCCCGACTGCGTCGACGCCGTGCGCGAAGCCATCCGCGCGGCGTTGGAGGCCGAGGCGGCAGGCGGGTCGTCCCTGGTCGGGGTGACCTGCCTGGCGCCGGGCGCGGACCAGTTGTTCGCGCGGGCCGTGCTCGACCTGGGTGGCCGGGTCGAGGCGGTGCTGCCCGCCATGGACTACCGGGACAAGCTCAAACCGGAGCGGCGGGCCGAGTACGACGAGCTGCTGGCCAAGGCGGACGTGGTCAGCATGCTGCCCAACGAGGTGTCCGGCCGGCACGCGTACGTGATGGCGAACGAGCGGATGCTGGCGTCGGTCGAACTGCTGATCGCGGTCTGGGACGGCAACCCGCCGGACGGTCGCGGGGGCACGGCGGACGTCGTGGACACCGCGCGCGCGTCCGGCGTGCCCGTGGTGGTCGTGTGGCCGGAGGAGGCGAGGCGGAAGTCCTAGAACGGCGGAGGACGTAGACCATTCAGGGACAGGAGCTGTCCGCAATAGGTGGCAGACTCGGCGTCATGCTGGAAACGTCCGCACGCCTGCTGAAGCTGCTGTCCCTGCTCCAGGTCCGCCGCGACTGGACGGGCGCGGACCTGGCCACCCGGCTGGGCGTCGACGTGCGGACCGTGCGCCGTGACGTCGACAAGCTGCGCAACCTGGGCTACCCGGTGAACGCCGCGCCGGGCGTCGCGGGTGGCTACCAGCTGGGCGCGGGAGCCGAACTGCCCCCGCTGCTGCTGGACGACGACGAGGCCGTGGCGGTCGCCGTGGGGTTGCGGACGGCCGCCAACGGCACGGTCGCGGGCATCGAGGAGACGTCCGTGCGGGCGTTGGCGAAACTGGAGCAGGTGCTGCCGTCCCGGTTGCGCCGACGGGTCAACGCCTTGCAGGAGCACACGATCGCGCTCACGCCGAACGTCGCGCGAGTGGACTCCCGGACGTTGACCGCCATCGCCGGGGCGTGCCGCGACAACCAACGCCTGCGGTTCCCGTACACGGGCCGCGAAGGCGACACCAAGCGGCACGTGGAGCCGTTGGGGCTCGCGCACACCGGACGGCGTTGGTACCTGGTGGCGTGGGACGTCGACAAGGCCGACTGGCGGACGTTCCGGGTGGACCGGATCCCCGAGGAACCCACCCTGGCGGCCCGTTTCACGCCCCGCGAACCGCCGGCCGAAGACTTGGCGTCTTACGTGTCGCGGCAGCTCTCCGTCGCGCCTTACACCTACCAGGCGAAGCTGGTCATGCACGCGCCGCTGGACGTGCTCTCGGCGCGGGCCTCGTGGTCGTCGGTGCACTTGGAGCGCATCGACGACGAGCGCACGCTGCTCACCGTGGGCTCGCCGTCGCTGGAGGAGATCGGCCTCTGGATCGGGATGTTCGGCATCGACTTCGACGTCCTGGAGCCGCCGGAGCTCGCCGAGCACCTGCGGGTGCTCGGCGAGCGGTTCCTCGGCGCGGCCGACTCCGTGCGCAAGCCCGACTGACCCCGCGCCCAGACCAGATCGACCCCCTACTCAGGTCCGACCGACCCCGCGCCCAGACCTGATCGACCCCGTACGCAGGTCTGACTCCGCGCCCAAGCCCGACTGACTCGTTACGCAGGTCCGGTCAGCTCCGGGTGCAGGCCAGGCGGTACGCCGCCGCCCCGATCAGTTCCAGCGACACCTGGAGGCGTTCGCTGCTCACGTTGGCCGCGATGGTGTCCTCGGGCGTGTGGTAGAGCGGTTCCAGCTCCTGCGGGCCGCCTTCACCGCGCCAGCTGAAGTTCGCCGCCGCGATCTTGCGCTCGTGGAACGGCACGTGGTCGCTGCTGCCCCGGGCCACCGGGCCGTGCACGCGCGGGTCGTAGCCCAGCCGCTTGGCCGCCGCCGCGACCTCGCGGGTGGTGTTGTTGTCGCCGCCGTCGACCGAGAGCAGCCAGTACGCGGTCGCCGAGCCGTGGCTCGTGGCGACCATGTCGTTCTGGAAGACGCCGGAGATCCGGGCGGCGTCGTCGTCGGTGAGCTGCGAGACGTAGTGGCGCGAGCCGAGCAGGCCCTGCTCCTCCGAGCCCCACAACACGAACCGCAACGCCTTGTGCGTCGGCAGGTACCGCAGCACGCGCGCGAGTTCCAACGTGAGCACGGTGCCGCTGCCGTCGTCGTTCGCGCCCGGCGAGCCCGGCACGCTGTCGTAGTGCGCGGTCACCATGACCACGCCCTTGCCGCCGAACGTCGCGGGCCGTTCGGCGATCACGTTGTACGAGGTCAGCGACGCGTGGTGGGTGGTCGACACGGTCAGCTCCGCGGGCTTGGCGGCACGCAGCCGCTCGACGTGCACCTGCGCGATCCCCAGCACCGGGACGGCGACGTTCGACGTCAGCGTCGGCGAGAACGCGCTGGTCTTGCCCGCCGGCGGCGTGGACACCCGGCCGATCAGCACCGCCGCGGCGCCGCGCGCGACCGCGTCGTACACGGCGGTCGACCCGGTGGGGACGTTGACCAGCAGCACGACCTTGCCGGCGAGGTCGGCGGGCAGCGACGCGCCGGTGTCGGCGTCCACCAGCGGCCCGGCGGCGGTGACGCCGAGCGCGCCGAACCGCGAGGCCCCGGCGTTCCAGCGGGACTTGTCGGGCAGCGCCAGCGTGGACAGGTACTTGTCCGGCACGGTGAACGGCTGGAGGTCCACCCGGTACCGCAGGTCGCGCAGCACACCGGCCAGGAAGTCCCGGGCCCGGTGCTCGGACTCGGTACCGCCGATCCGCTGGCCGATCCGATCGCTGAGCACCCGCAGGTGCTCCATCGCCCGCCGGGCCCGAACGCGGCCGACCACCGGGTAGTCGCCGAAGAACAGGTCCGGTGCCTGCGACGCGCCGGGGCGCTGGGCGTTGGCCACCGGGTTGAGCCCCAGCGCGACCACGCCGGCCGCGGCGGCGGCACCTGCCAGAACAGTACGTCTACGCATTCCGGGCCCCCAAGGTTCAGGTCGATCTTTCGAACCTAGGCAGACCGGACATTCCGGGGAAGGGTGCCGTTGGCGCACAGCGGACCGCCAACGGCACCACGACGATCAGCCCTCCGCGACCGCACCCGATCCCGGTCTGCCCCGTCCACCGGACCGTCGGACCAGCCGGCGCGCGACCACCGAACAGCGGTCCGGACAGCGGGCTAGCTCGTCATCTCCTCGAGGAACTCCTGGGTCTCGCGGTCCGTGGAGTGGACCGCGATCCCGCGCATGCCACGGGTGAGCAGCACCTTATAGGTGTTCTTGATCAGCGCCGCGAAGCGCAGGTCGTCCGCGCGTTTGACCAGCGGGTCCTTGGACTCCGACCGGCGGGGGCTCCACATCCCGTCGCGCCGCACCAGGTCCGGGCCGAAGACGACCCCGGACCAGTCGAACTCGAAGCCCTGGGCGGTGTAGACGCAGCCGACCTGCCCGAAGCCGCGCGGGTCGGTGGCCCAGTAGTCAGATTCGGGAACACCCGGCACGGCCCGCCTGCCCTCGGACTTCGCGTTCCAGGGCCGTTCCCACGAACCGATGCGGACGTCGTCGACGAGCCGGCGCTCGGCTCCGTCGCCGACCGGGTCGCTCCAATTCCAGCAGTACCCGGCGGTGAGGCGGGCGACGCCGCCGTGCTCGGCCTGCCGATCGAGCACCCAGGCTTCCAGCGACGCCGGGGAACTGGCACTGGCCAGGGTGATGCCCTGGTCGAGCGGGCCGGCGAGCTTGCTCCACGGGATCGGCGGCCCGGCACTTCCACCGAGCCCGAGCAGCCGCGCGACCCACGTGTCGTACCAGACGGAACCACCGCAGCGCATCTGGTCGTGCAGCTGCACGACCTCGACCTTGCAGCCGAGCGCGTCCGCCGCCGCGGTGATCTCCGCCAGCGACCCCATCTCGCCCGGCCGCACGATCTGGTTCTCGTCGAGCAGGAAGACGGGCACGTTCGCGATGTTGATCAGCTCGTCGATCTGCCGTCCGGCCCGTTCCCGCCGTTCCTTCTTGGTGAACCGGTCGACGCCGTTCTCCCGGATGCGGTGCGCCTCGTCGCAGAGCACGACGTCCAGGTCCCGCGGATTGCTGCCCACGTAGGAGTTGAAGTACTTGAACAGCCCCTTGACCCGCGGGTTCCCGCGTGCCGCGTACTTGCGCATGGTCTGGGTGAACGCCTTGGAGCCCGTGGCGTGGTGGACCGCCAGGCCGCGGCGGGCGAGCTCACCGAGCAGGCTCAGCGCGATGACGCTCTTGCCCGAACCAGGACCGCCCTCCACCACCACGACGGTCCTCGTCTGCGCCGCGCGCGACCGCTCCACCGCGTTCAGGACCAGTTCGTACGCGACCTTCTGCTCGTCAAGGAGGACGAACTGCTCGCGGTCCTGGATCTCCTGCGCGGCCAGCGTCAGCAGGGGCTTGGTCGGGCGGTGCTCGAAGTTCAGGAACTCGTCGCCGGCGGCGAGGGCCGCCACCCGCCCGGCGGCCGGGTCGAGGATCGAGCGCAGGTGGCTGACGAGCTTCGCGCCGTCCTCCATCGTGAACATCTGCCCGTAGTCGTCGACCCGGTGGTCGAGGAGCGACGCGACATCCGCCCGACGTGCGTTGTGGAGGTACGCGAGGCCGCGCACGGCACGCGGGCGCTCGACGAGACCCGGAGTGTGGTCGACGACGTACTGGCAGTAGCCCCGCACCTGTTCGACCGGGTGCAGGTGCCTGCCGGGCAGGCCGGACACGTTCAGCACCGCGTCGATGTGCAACTCCGCCGCGGACCACTGCTTGAGTTCCACGAACACGAAGCAGTGCTCGGCCGTGCGGGGGTGCACACCGCAGAGGACGGCGTCGATGCGCTGCTTGCTGTGCGGTAGCTGGTGTTCCAGCAGGACTTCGGTCTCACCGAGACCGGCGTCCGCCACGTGCTGGAGGAGGATGGGCAGGCTTCGCTGCCAGGAGTTGACCTCGCCGACGCCGGCGCGGGTGCCGATGACGTGTCCCGCTTGTTCCTGGAGCCGGGTGTGCAGGCGGCCGGCGCGGGCCTCGGCCAGCAGATCATCAGCGCTGCCGCGGATCAGAGCCAAAACGATCCCCTCTGGGCGTACTTCGTCGGCGTGCGACCTGGGCGGCGGAACCGAATTGCCGCGCAGCCGCCGGGCCGTGATCCACGAGCCTAGTGGAGACCGGCCGTCGCACACCGCCTCACACCACCGTGAGGTCACGACCCGTCACGACGGATCGTGCTCCGTTCGGAGTGACCACGCTGCCGAATGTCGTAATTTCGGACCGATTCAGGAAATGGTTTACGGGTTTTGGTTGCCGACCGCGAGTTCAGCTCGAATGATCGACCCGATAGTGGGTATCGACTTGTCGGGGAGGGCAAGGTTGGTCCAGGGCTCCGCGCGTGACCTGTTACGCGACTACACCGAAGGAAAGCTGATCCGCGCGCTGGCGGCGCACGTGGGCGTTCGCAACCAGCCGGACGAGGTGCACGGCCAGTTCGGCGCGTGGCAGAGAAGTGTTCCGGTATTGCTGGAACTGCTCGGCGACTGCGGCCTGGCCGACCTCCAGGTCATCCTCGAATACCAGCTCCCGTACAGCCCCAAGCGGGTCGACGCGGTGCTGTGCGGCGTCCACCCGGACACCGGCTCACCGTCCTACGTACTGGTCGAACTCAAGCAGTGGACGAACGCCGAGGTCGTCGGACATGGACTGGTCCGCTACAACGGGCAGAAGGGGCAGCCGGTCCTGCACCCGGCCGAGCAGGTCCGCCAGTACTGCCGGCACCTGCTGGGTTTCGTGCCGATGCTGGCCCGGACGCCGTCGTGCGTGAAAGGCCTGGCGTACCTGCACAACGCCCACCGCAGTGCCGACTGGCCGCTGGACCGCTACGACCACGACGACTACAGCCAGCTCTACACGGCTGATCAACTCGGGGATCTGGCCACCGATCTTACCTCGCTGCTCGCGGTCGCCGACGACGCCGCGGAACGGTTGACCCGAGCCCGGCGGACGCCGGCCCACTCGCTGCTGACCGCAGCCGCCGGTTCTGTCTCGGCGCGCACCGACTTCGTGCTGCTCGATCAACAGCAGGTGGCCTTCAAAGCGGTTCAGGGAGCTGTTGCCGAGGCTGTCGGGAATCACCGCGCGTGGAAGAAGGTCATCCTGGTCAGAGGTGGTCCGGGCACCGGCAAGAGCGCCATCGCCTTGAACCTCTATTCGGCCATGGCGGGTAGCCGGATCAAGGTGATCCACGCTACCGGTTCGAAAGCCCTGACCGAGACCCTCCGCCAAGCCGTCTTCGGCCAGGACGGACGGCGGGGAGAGGACGTCTTCAAGTACTTCAACAATTTCGGCGGCGCACGGGTGGACGAACTGGACGTCGTGATCTGCGACGAAGCCCACCGACTTCGCGGACAAAGCCCCAACGTGCCCGATCACCGGCGCTATCAAATACGCGGCCAGATCCACCAGATCATCGACGCGGCGAAGGTCCCGGTCTTCCTCCTGGACGACCACCAGGTGGTGCGGCCGCGCGAGATCGGCTCGCCGACCGACGTCCTGGAGGTCGCGCGGGCCATGGGCTGCCAGGTCGTGGAGGTGGATCTCGACGGTCAGTTCAGGTGCGGTGGATCGCCGCTGTTCGACCAGTGGGTGCTGCGCCTGCTCGGCCTGACCGGGCAGGCACCGGTCCCGTGGTCGGAACTGGTCGCGGACACCGACGACGAGTACGTGGTCGAGTCGGTGGCGGCCCCGCACGGGCTCGAGGCGTGGTTGCGCGCCCGGATCAGGGACACCGGGGCGAGCGCCCGGATCGCGGCCGGCTTCTGCTGGAAGTGGTCCGACCCGGTGGACCACAACGGACGGCTCAGCCTCGTCCAGGACGTCAAGATCGGCGGGTGGCACCGACCGTGGAACGCCCGGCAGGGCGTGGACGTCCCCGGTGTGCCCTCCGCGTCCTACTGGGCTTCGGACCCGCGGGGCTTCGACCAGATCGGCTGCATCTACACGGCCCAGGGCTTCGAGTACGAGTGGGCCGGGGTGATCCTCGGCCCGGATCTGGTGATCCGGGACGGCCGCTGGGTGGCCCAGCCGGACCGGACCGAGGACACCGCCCTGAAGGGCGTGCCCGCGCCGGTGTTCGACCGGCTGGTCCGCAACACGTACAAGGTGTTGCTGACCCGCGGGATGCAAGGGGTGTGCGTCTACTCGGTGGACCCGGAAACGAACGAGTTCCTTCGCAAGCACACTGTCTGACCGCGGCCCGGTCCTGGTCGGCGCCACGACCGGGCCGCGATGACGGACGGCTCAGCCCGTGGCGGCGCGGTGCAGTTCGCGCAGGGCGCGGACCGCGGCGACCGCGTGGTCCCGGTCGACGGCTTGGATCGCCATGATCGAGACGTACTCGTCGTCCGGCAGTTCCAGCCGGGCCCAGGACGCGCCGTCCGGGAACGACACGTGCAGCACGTCGGACCACTCGAAACGGCGGACCGTGACGACGTTGCGGACCTCGACGCCGGTCTCGTCGGCGCGCACGCGCGGGCGGGCCAGCAGCAGCACGCCGGACGCCAGCAGCACGCCCAGCACGACCATCGCGACCTGGTCCGACGTCCGGAAGATCACGCCGGTCGGCGTGTCCGTCAGCAGCCAGCCGACCACGGAGAACACCACGACCAGGAACACCGCGCTGACCACCGACACGGTGCGGATGCGCTTGGGGCGGAATTCGACGGCCATCGCGATCACGACGCGGTCCGCAGCGCCCGCAGCACCAGCGCCGCGTCCAACGCCGCCGCCACCGCCTCGTGGCCCTTGTCCTCCACCGAGTCGTGGAACCCGGCACGGGCCAGCGCCTGCTCCTCGGTGTCGCAGGTGAGCACGCCGTTGCCGACCGGCGTCGACTCGTCCAGCGCGATGCGGGTCAGGCCGGCCGTCACCGCGTCGCAGACGTACTCGAAGTGCGGTGTCCCGCCGCGGATCACGACGCCGAGCGCCACGACCGCGTCGTGCGTGCGGGCCAGTTGCTGGACCACCACCGGCAGCTCGATCGCGCCGGCCACCCGCACCACCGTCGGCGCGGGCACCCCGGCCTCGGTCGCCGCGGCGACCGCGCGCTCCACCAGCTGCCCGGTGATCTTCTCGTGCCACCGGGTGGCCACCACGGCCAACCGGACACCGGTCGCGTCCGGCACCGACGACTCGGGCCGACCTTCGCCGCTCATTCCACACCCTCCGTGCTGACGATCGCGCCGCCCTGGCTCAGGGCCTCGTACTGCTCGAGCTGGTGCAGCTCGTGCCCCATCCGGTCGCGCTTGGTGCGCAGGTACCGCAGGTTCTCCGGGTTCGGCGAGATGGGCAGCGGCACGCGGTCGATCACCCGCAGGCCGTAGCCCTCCAGCCCGACCCGCTTGGCCGGGTTGTTGGTCAGCAGCCGCATGGACTTGATGCCCAGCTCGCACAGGATCTGCGCGCCGGTCCCGTAGTCGCGCGCGTCGGCCGGCAGGCCCTGCACGAGGTTCGCGTCCACGGTGTCCGCGCCGTTGTCCTGCAACTGGTACGCCTGCAGCTTGTGCATCAGGCCGATGCCGCGGCCCTCGTGCCCGCGCATGTAGAGCACGACGCCGCGCCCCTGCGCCGCCACGGCCTCCAGCGCCGCGTCCAGCTGCGGCCCGCAGTCGCAGCGCAGCGACCCGAACACGTCGCCGGTCAGGCACTCGGAGTGCACCCGGACCAGCACGTCCTCGCCGTCGCCGAGGTCGCCGTAGACCAGCGCGACGTGCTCGATGCCGTCCAGCTTGGAGTCGTAGCCGACCGCGGTGAACGCGCCGTGCGCGGTCGGGATGCGCGCCTGCGCGACCCGTTCCACCTGGGTCTCCACCCGCCGCCGGTAGGCGATCAGGTCGGCGATGGTGATCAGCACCAGGTCGTGGTCGGCGGCGAAGACCTCCAGCTCGTCGCGCCGCGCCATGTCGCCCTCGTCCTTCTGCGACACGATCTCGCAGAGCACGCCGACCGGCGCGAGACCGGCCAGCCGGGCCAGGTCCACCGCGGCCTCGGTGTGGCCGGGCCGGCGCAGCACGCCGCCGTCGCGGGCGCGCAGCGGCACCACGTGGCCGGGCCGGCTGAAGTCCTTGGCGTCCGACGACGGATCGGCCAGCAGCCGCATGGTGTGCGCGCGGTCGGCGGCGGAGATGCCGGTCGACACGCCCTCGCGGGCGTCCACGGTCACCGTGTAGGCGGTGCCGCGCTGGTCCTGGTTGGTGTGGTACATCGGCGGCAGGTCGAGCCGTTCGCAGTCGGCCTCGGTGAGCGCCACGCACACGTACCCGGACGTGTAGCGGACCATGAACGCCAGCAGTTCCGGCGTGGCCTTCTCGGCGGCGAAGATCAGGTCGCCCTCGTTCTCGCGGTCCTCGTCGTCCACGACGACGACCGCGCGGCCCTCCGCGACGGCCGCGATGGCCCGCTCGATGTCGGCGAAGTCCTTCACCGGGTCTCCTCAGGCTTGCCCGCGAGGTGGGGTGCGGTCAGCCGTTCGACGTACTTGGCCAGCACGTCCACCTCAAGGTTGACCGGGTCGCCGGGACTCCGCCGGCCCAGCGTGGTCAGTTCCAGGGTGGTCGGGATCAGGCTCACGCTGAACCTGTCGTCGGCCACCGACACCACGGTCAGCGAGACGCCGTCCACGGTGATCGAGCCCTTCTCCACCACGTACCGGGCCAGGTCCCGGGGCAGGCCGACGTGCACGACCTCCCAGTGCTGGGCCTTCTCCCGGGCCAGCACGGTGCCGGTGCCGTCCACGTGGCCCTGCACGATGTGGCCGCCCAGCCGCTGCCCGAGGGCCGCCGCGCGCTCCAGGTTCACCCGGTCGCCCGCGGCGACCTTGGCGAGGCTGCTGCGCAGCAGCGTCTCCCGCATCACGTCCGCGGTGAACGCCCCGCCGACCACGTCCACGACGGTGAGGCACACGCCGTTCACCGCGATCGAGTCGCCGTGCTTCGCGTCACCGGTCACCAGCGGACCCGCGATGGTGACCCGCGCCGCGTCCGGCAGGTCGGTCACCGCGACGACCTCACCCAACTCTTCGACGATCCCGGTGAACACCGTTCCTCCTCTACCGCCCCGAGGCCGGCACGGCGGAGATCCGCACGTCCGGCCCGCACATACTGACCTGCTCAACGACCAATCCCACAGCGTCGGTGATGGTCGACACCCCCGCGTCCCGCAGAGCGGTCGGCCCGTCCCCCAGCAGCTTCGGCGCGAGGTAGGCCAGGACCCGGTCGATCCGGCCGGCGCGCGCGAAGGCACCCGCCAGCGTAGGCCCGCCCTCCACGAGCACGTCCACCGCTCCCCGCGCGCCGAGTTCGGCCAGGACCGCGTCCGGGTCGTGCGTCCGGACGTGCAGCGTCTCCGCCTCGCCGTCCAGGACGTGCGCGCCGGGCGGCAGGTCGCTGGTCCCCACGACCACCCGCAACGGCTGCCGGGTCACGTCTGTTCCCCGCGCGGTGAGCCGGGGGTCGTCGGCGCGGACCGTGCCGGTGCCGACCACGATCGCGTCGATGGTGGTGCGCAGCGCGTGCACCTCGGCCCGGGACTCGGGCGAGCTGATCCACCGGCTGGTGCCGTCCGCGGCGGCCACCCGGCCGTCCAGGGTGGCGGCGTACTTCCAGGTCACGTGCGGCCGGCCGGTGCGGGCGAAGTGCAGCCACGCGCGCAGCGCCTCGACGTGCGTCGGCAGGTGCACGACCTCGACGCCGGCGGCGCGCAGCACGTCGGCTCCCCCGGCGGCCTTCGGGTTGGGGTCGGCGTTGGCGAACACCACGCGGGCGACCCCGGCGTCGACCAGCGCGGACGTGCACGGCGGGGTGCGGCCGTGGTGCGCGCACGGTTCGAGGGTGACCACGGCGGTGCCGCCGCGGGCCCGGTCACCGGCTTCGGCCAGCGCGCCGATCTCGGCGTGCGCCCCGCCGGGCGGCTGCGTGTACCCGGTGCCCACGAGCGCGCCGGAGGGGTCCAGCACGACCGCGCCGACCGGCGGGTTCGGGCTGGTGGTGCCGTGCGCCCGCGTGCCCGCCTCGACGGCCAGGGCCATCGCGCCGGACCACGCGAGGTCGTTCACGGGCGGTGCCGGGCGGCCTGCGCGCGCAGCCGTTCGACCGCCTGGCCCGGGTCGGCGGCGTCGTAGACGGCGGACCCGGCCACGAAGCAGTCCACCCCGGCCTCGGCGGCCTGCTCGATGGTGTCGGCGTTGATCCCGCCGTCGATCTCCACGACCAGGGTCAGGTGGCCGGTGTCGACCAGGCGGCGGGCGGTGCGGACCTTGTCCAGGACGTCGGCCATGAACTTCTGGCCGCCGAAACCGGGCTCGACCGACATCACGAGCAGCGTGTCGTAGTGCTTGAGGACTTCGGTGTACGGCTCGATCGGCGTGCCGGGCTTGAGCGACAGACCGGCCTTCGCGCCGGCCGCGCGCAGGTCCTTCGCGAGTCGCACGGGGTCGGCGGCGGCTTCGACGTGCACGGTCACGTTGTACGCGCCGGCCTCGGCGTACCCGATCGCCCAGCGGTCCGGGTCGTCGATCATCAGGTGGCAGTCCAGCGGGATGTCCGTGGCACCCAGCAGCGACTTCACCACCGGCAGGCCGAGCGTCAGGTTGGGCACGAAGTGCGCGTCCATGACGTCCACGTGCAGCCAGTCCGCGCCGGCGACGGCGGCGGCCTCGTCGGCGAGTCGGGCGAAGTCGGCGGACAGGATGCTCGGGGCGATCATCGGCTGGTGGACCACGGGTGGTCAGTCTAGGGTTCCGCGATCACCCGGACCTCCCGGGGAGTCGTATTTCGCTCCGGCTGCCCGTTCGCGGGGTTTTCGTGTTCCGCGGATCTTTTCCGACTACTCACGCGGGTAGTTCCCCGGGGACCCGTCCGGCGATTACCTTCGGGACGGGCAGAACTGGGGAGTGCTGGGGATGAAAGCCGAATTCAGTCACAGGATCGCACTGGTGACGGGCGCGTGCGCGACGCCGGGCGCGGCGGTCGTGGAGGCGTTGGGCCGGCGGGGCGCGCTGGTCGCCGCCGTGGACGGCGACGGGGCGCGGCTGGCCGACCTGGTCGAGCGGTTGCAGGGCACCGGCCTGCGGATCGTGGGCCGGCAGATCGACGTGACCTCCGGCGCGGCGGTGGACGCGCTGGTCGACCAGGTGGAACGCGAGTTCGGGCCGATCGACGCGCTGGTCACCACGGCCGGCGAGCTGCGGCCGGGCCCGGCGCTGACGGTCTCCGACGCGGACTGGGCGCACTGCTTCGCGGTGAACGCGGACGGGGTGTTCCACGCCTCGCGCGCGGTCGCCGCGCGGATGGTGGAGCGCCGGCACGGCACGATCGTCATGGTCGCCGCGCACCCGGTCGCGGTGCCGCGCACGAGCATGGCCGCCTACGCGGCGTCCCGGGCCGCCGCCGTCACCTACACCGAGCACCTGGCGGTCGAGATCGCGGCGCGCGGCGTGCACTGCGCGGTGGTCGCGCCGGACGACCCGCGCCGGGTGGTGGACGAGGTGTGCTTCCTGCTCGCCGACACCGTCCCCGGCAGCGCCGTACCCGCGTGACCGCCAGTACCCGCCAGACCGGGGACCCGGCTACACCTCGGCGTGCTCCTGTTCGAGGGCGAGGCGGGCCAGTTCGACCCGCGAGCAGATCCCGAGCTTCTTGAAGATGCCCCGCAGGTGGTAGTTCACCGTGTGCGGGGACAGGAACAGCTGGCGCGCCACCTGGCGGTTGGTCAGGCCCGCGCCGACCAGCCGGGCGAGGTCGCGCTCCGGTTCCGACAGCCGCCGCCAGTCCTCGCCGGACGTGCCGGGCGCGGTGCCGCCCGAGGGGGGCGGCGCGTCGGTCCGGCGGCGCAGCCGGGCCGCCTCGGCGTCCGCGCCCATCCGGTCGAAGATCCGCAGCGCGGCGGTCAGGGCGGCGTCCGCGCGGTCGGTCCGGCCGCTCTCGGCGAGCACCGCCGCCAGGTCCTCGTTCGCGTTGGCCCGCGCCCACGGGTGCCGGTGCCGGCCGGCGGCGGCCAGCAGCGCCTCGTCGTCGTGGTCGAGCAGCGCGCGGGCGTGGCTCGCGCCCACCGACACCGCCGCGAAGCCCGGGTTGCCCGCCGCCAGCTCCTCCGCCGCGGCGACCACCTCGCCGGCCAGCCCGCTGTCGCCCGCGGCGAGCGCCTGGCGCACCAGCCACGGTGCCGCGCCGGGCTCCTCGACCAGCATCCGGCGGGCGCTGCCGAGGTCGGCCAGCCGGGCGCGGGCCAGGCCGGCGGCGCGGGCCGGGCCGTCCTGGGCGTGCGCCAGCAGCAGCTCCACCCAGTCGTACTGGCCGGAGTGCAGCACCGCCTCGCCGCCCGCCAGGTCGCCCCGGTAGCGCCGGACGTGCTCGGCGGCGGCGGGCACGTCGCCGCGGTGCAGCGCGACGGTCGCCAGCACGGTCGACGCCAGCGGCACCAGCAGCCGCAGGCCGCGGTCGCGGGCCAGCGACATCCCGGAGTGCGCGGCGACCTGGGCCGCCACCAGCTTGCCCGCCTGGGTGAGCACTCTGGCGCGGGCGATCATCCGGGCGGCGGGCGCGCCGGCGGTCACCGCGTCGTCGGTGTCCGGGCCGTCGCCGCGCACCAGCTCCTCGGCGGGCTCGAACTCGCCCAGCGCGGACAGCTTGAGCGCGAACGCCACCGCGGCTTGCGACTGCCACCACGCGGTGGGCGCGTCGAGCTCCCAGCGGGTCGACTCGCGGCCCCAGTACACGCCCTCGGCGAGGTTGCCCGCCGTCCACTCCAGGCACGAGTGGACGGTCGCGGCCATCACCACGTCCGCGTCGCTGGCCTCCCGGTCCCGCGCGGTGAGCACGGACAGCGCGTGCGCGCCCGCCCGGCTGCCGGTGGCGAAGTACAGCGACAGCAGCCGCCCGGCGGCGGCCAGCCGGCGGCACGGCCCGGACGCCGCCGCGGGCGCGGCGAGGGCGCGTTCCATCTCGGCCGCCGCGTCGGCCGGGCGGCCGTCGGCGAGCAGGATGCCCGCCAGGGCGGTGTGCAGCTCGGCCGCCGGTCCGGCGGGCAGGTCGCGGGCCAGGCTGTCGCGGGCCAGCGCGATGGCCGAGCCGAGCCGGCCGTTCGCGGCCAGCGTGCGGACGCCGCGCACCGCCGCCGAGCCCCGGTCGTCGACCGACAGCGGCTCGTCCGGGACGGCGCGGAACGCGGCCCGCAGCGCGGTGGCGTCCCGGCGCAGGGCGTGCAGCACGGAGTCCGGGATGGACTCCACGACGGCCCGCCACACCAGTTCCGAGTCGAACTCCAGCCGGTCGCCGACCGAGCGGACCAGGCCGGAGGCGATCAGCTCGTCCACCGACAGCAGCAGCGCGCCGGTCGTCTCGCCCATCAGCGCGGCGGCGTCGTGCGGCCGGAAGGACCGGCCGATCACCGCCGCGACCCGCAGCAGCTGGGTCGTCTTCGCCGACAGCACGTCGACCCGGCCGCGCACCAGGCCGCCGACCCGGCGCGGCAGCGCACCGGTGGTGCCGTCGTGGGTGTCCAGCCGGCCCTCCTCGCGCAGGCCGGTGATCAGCTCGGTGATCATCCGGGGGTCGCCGGCCGCGGCCGCCACGAGTTCGGCCAGGTCCGGGCGCGGTGGCGCGCCGAGCAGGTCGACCAGCATCCGGTCGACCACGTCGGCGTCGACCGGGCCGAGGGTGAGCACCTCGCCGTCGGCGGCCAGCGCGCGGCACAGCCCGTTGCCCGCGTGGGCGCCGGTCAGCGCGACCAGCGCGGTGACCCGCCGTTCGCGCAGCCGGGGCAGCAGGGCCAGCACGGCGTCCGGGTCGCGGTGCGCGTGGTCGATCGCGACCAGCGCCCGGTCGGGGGTGTCATCGGGTGCGCGTTCGAGCGCGTGGGCCAGCTCGGCGGAGCGCGCGACCCGGTCGGCGGGCACCAGGACGACGCCGTAGCCGCGGTCGCGCGCGGCGTCGGCCGCCTCGTGCAGCAGGGAGGTCTTGCCGGAGCACGGCGGCCCGTCGATGGCCAGCAGGCCACCGGGTGCGGTCAGGAAGCGGAGAACCGAAGCCCATTCACGATCCCGGCCGTGCGATTTCGACACATTCAAGCCTGCTACGCGTCTCGGCCGGCTGTCAATTCACGCCCCGTTGTCGAATGCGACGAACGGCGCAACCTCGGCGAGTTCCCTCAGCACCTCTTCAGGCCCGCCGCCGACCACCCGGACGCCCGCCTCCCGCAACACCGACAGATGGCCGCGGTAGGCGGGGTGCCGGGATTGTTCCGGGCCGACCTGGGCGAGCACGACCATCGGCGCGCGCCGGCCCAGCGCCTCGGCCAGCACGGTCAGCGCCTGGTTGTCGCCGATGCCCAGGGCGAGCTTCGCGATCGAGTTCAGCGTGGCCGGGGCGAACACGAACGCGTCGGGCACCGGGTGCGGTTTCGGCTCGCCCGGCAGCCTCGACGTCGAGCGCACCGGCAGGTCGGTCAGCGCCGCCAGCGCGGCGGCCTCCGGCTCCAGCCAGCGCGCCGCGGTCGGGGTGAGCGTGATCGCCAACCGCCACCCCGCGCGGGCCAGCGGCAGCGCCAAGCCGGGCCGCAGCCACCGCTCGACCCCGCCGCCCGCCGAGGCGACCAGCCCGAGCACCGGCCCGGCCGCCTCCCCTCCAGACCGCCCCATCGGGTTACACGGGGCGGCGCAGCAGCGCGCAGAACATCGCGTCGGTGCCGTGCAGGTGCGGCCAGAGCTGCACGTGCGGGCCGTCGCCCAGGTGCGGCACGGCCGGGAACGCCTCGCGGGTGTCCAGCCGTTCCGCGCCGGTCCGCCGGGCCACGTCCGCGACCACGCCGACCGTCTCCGACAGGTGCGGCGAGCACACCACGTACGCCACCACCCCGCCCGGCCGGACCAGCGCCAGCGCCGCGGTCAGCAGCTCGCGCTGCAAGCGGGCCAGCGGCGCGATGTCGGACGGGTTGCGCCGCCACCGCGCCTCGGGCCGGCGGCGCAGCGCGCCCAGACCGGTGCACGGCGCGTCGACCAGCACCCGGTCGAACGACCCCGCCGGCAGCCCCGAATCACGGCCGTCCGCCACGTGCACGGTGATCGGCAGGTCACCGACGACCTTGCGGATCAGCTCCGCGCGGTGCGGGGCCTTCTCCACGGCGGCCAGGGTCGCGCCGGACAGCTGCGCCAGCGCGCCGAGCATCACGGCCTTGCCGCCCGGCCCGGCGCACAGGTCCAGCCAGCGCTCGTCCGGGCCGTCCAGCGCGGGCCTGGTCAGCGCCAGCGCGCACAGCTGGCTGCCCTCGTCCTGCACCCCGGCGAGCTTCTCGCGCACCGGGTCGAGGTCGCCCGGGTCGCCCGCGCCCGGCTCCAGCAGCACCCCGTACGGCGAGTACGGCGCGACCTCGCCGCCGGTCATCGCGGCCAGCTCGTCCGCGCTGCACTCCCCCGGCCGGGCCGCCAGGTGCACGGCGGGGCGCGTGTCGTCGGCCGCGAGGGCGTCGCGCAGCGGCTCGCCCCGGCTGCCCAGCGCCTCCGCGAACGCTTGCGCGATCCAGCGGGGGTGGGCGTTGGCCATCGCCAGGTGGCCGATCGGGTCGGTCTCCTCGTCCGGCGCGACCTCGTCCACCCAGCCCGCCTCGTCCTGCGCGGTCACCCGGCGCAGCACCGCGTTCGCGAAGCCGGCCGCGCCCGAGCCCAGCTCGGCGCGCACCAGGTCCACAGTGGACGCGACTGCCGCGTGGGCCGGGATCCTGGTGCGCAACAACTGGTACGCGCCCAGCCGCAGCGCGTCGAGCACCGCGCCGTCCACGGCGTTCAGCGGCCGGTCCGAGCACGCGGTGAGCACGGCGTCGAGCAGGCCCTGCGCCCGCGCCGCCCCGTAGGCCAGCTCGGTGGCCAGGGCCGCGTCGCGGCCGGTGATCCGGCGTTCCCGGAGCAGGCCGGGCAGCACCAGGTTGGCGTAGGCGTCGCGCTGCCGGACCGCGCGCAGCGTCTCCAGCGCGGCCAGCCGGGCCGGGTCGTCGACCGGCGGGCGCTCCGGGCCGGGGCGCCGGCGCGGCGGGTGGGGTCGTTGCGGCCGGGACGGCCGGGAGGAACGCTGGTTCACGAGATGCGCTCCCCCGCCTCGATGCGGGCGCCGCGCGCCCAGTCCGTCGCCGTCATCCGCTTCTTCCCCTGCGCTTGCACATCACCGAGCACCACGGGTGTGGTGGCCGTGCCGACCAGCACGCGGTTGCGCTCCACCCGGAGCTCACCGGGAGCCAGTCCGTCCTCCTCGACCGGGGTCACCGGGCCGAGCTTGAGCCGTTCGCCGCGGAACCACGCCCACGCCCCGGGGTCCGGGGTCACCGCGCGGGCGACGCGGTCCAGCGCCGCCGCGGGCGTGCCGAAGTCCAGCCGGCCGTCGTCCACGGTCAGCTTGGGCGCGTAGGTGATGTTCTCCTCCGGCTGCTCGACCGGGCGCAGCGTGCCGTCCTCGACGCCGTCGACGGTGGACAGCAGCAGCTTCGCACCGGACTCCGCGAGCCGTCCCAGCAGGTCACCGGCGGTGTCCCGGTCCCGGACGCGTTCGGTCACCACGCCGAACACCGGACCCGCGTCCAGCGCCTTCACGATCCGGAACGTGGTCGCGCCGGTGATGTCGTCGCCATGCCGCACAGCCGCCTGCACGGGGGCCGCGCCGCGCCACGCGGGCAGCACCGAGAAGTGCAGGTTCACCCAACCGTGCTTGGGGATGGCCAGGGCGGACTCGGGCAGCAGCGCGCCGTAGGCCACCACCGGGCACAGGTCCGGCTTGAGCGCGCGCAGCCGGGCCTGGAAGTCCGGGTCGGACGCCTTGGCCGGGGTCAACACCTCGATGCCGTGCTCGTCGGCCAGCGCCGCCACCGGCGAGCGCTCGACCCTGCGGCCGCGACCGGCCGGGGCGTCCGGGCGGGTCACCACGGCGACCACCTCGTGCCGGGGGGAGTCCAGGAAGGCGCGCAGCGACGGCAGCGCCGGTTCGGGCGTGCCCGCGAAGACCAGCCGCATGCTCACGCACCCCCGAACAGCGGGTGCGGCGACTGCTTGAGCGCGGGCAGGCCGCCGTCGAACCAGTCCTGCTGCCGGATCTCGCGCATCGCCTGCTTGCGGGTCTGCTCGTCGAGGCGGTCCAGGAACAGCACCCCGTCGAGGTGGTCGGTCTCGTGCTGGATGCACCGGGCCAGCAGGTCGGTGCCCTCCACCTCGACCGGCTCGCCGTGCATGTTCCAGCCGCGCGCGACCACCGCGCGGTGGCGGACGCAGTCCCACCGGAGTTCGGGGATGGACAGGCAGCCCTCGGGGCCGTCCTGGGTCTCGTCGCCGACGACCTCGAACGTCGGGTTCACCAGGTGCCCGGCGAAGCCGTCGCAGTGGTAGGTGAACACCCGCAGGCCCACTCCGAGCTGCGGGGCCGCGAGACCCGCGCCGCCGGCCTCGCTCATGGTGTCCCACAGGTCCTTGACCAGCTTGCGGAGCTCCGCGTCGAACTCGGTGACCTCGACGGCGGGGGTCCGCAGCACCGGGTCGCCGAACAGCCGAATGGGTTGGACGGTCACGCACTCTCCTCGAACGGGGGCAGACGGCCAGTCTAGGAGAGCGGCCAAAACGCGGTCGGGCTCAGTGCTCGGCGTGGCGGCCGAGGAAGGTCACACCGACCAGCGCGGCCAGGAAGTGGCCGGCGAACCGGGCGGCGGTGAGCAGGCCCGCCCCGAACACCGGGGTCTTCGTGCTGGTCATCGTGATGGCGGCCATGTCGTCGCTCCTCGTCTCGTCGGTAGCACCACGATGCAGCGCGGCGGCGTGCGCGCGCGTCCGCTCGGAGTAGCGAGCCCGGGTACGCCCCCGGGATGAGGCCGACTGCAACGCCGGGGGTACCTGCGGCTACCTACTGGCATGATCGCTGAGACGACCAACCGGCAGGGAGCACCACCGTTGGCCGACACCGACGCCGAGCTGTGGGAACGCGGCGACCAGGCCGCGTTCGCCACCCTGTTCGACCGCCACGCCGAAGCGGTGTGGAACCACTGCTACCGGCTGACCGCGTCGTGGGCCACGGCCGAGGACCTGACGTCGGCGACGTTCCTCGCCGCGTGGCGCGGACGGGCCGGCATCACCCTGGTGCGCGACTCCGCGCTGCCCTGGCTCTACGCGGTCGCGGGCAACCTCGCCCGCACCGAGTTCCGCCGGCTGGGCCGGTTCCGGCGGGCGCTGCGCCGGGTCCCCGACCGGGACGTGGTGCCCGACCACGCGGAGCGCGTCATCTCGTCGGTGGACGACGACCGCGAGCTGCGCCGGGTGCTGGCGGCGGTGCGCACCATGCCCGCCGCCGAGCGCGAAGCCGTCGAGCTGTGCCTGCTCGGCGAGCTGTCCACCGCCGAGGCGGCCGAGCTGCTGGGCGTGGCCGAGGTGTCGGTCCGCTCCCGCATCTCGCGCGCCCGCGCCCGGCTGCGCGCCGGCCGAGTAGAGGAGTCCCGATGACCTTCCCGGAACTGCCCCCCCGCCGACCGCTGCCGGCCGAAGTCCGCGAGCGGATGCGCCGCGTGGTGGTGGCCGACGTGCTCGCGGGGCCCGAGGGCACCGCGACCGACGTCCGCACCCAGGCCGACGTCCGCACCCTGACCGAGGGGCGCACCCAGGCCGAACGGCGCGCCGTGGACGACGTGCGCGCCGTGGACGAAGGGCCCGGACGTCCCAGGCGGCGGGCGCGCGGACCGCTGGCCGCCGCAGCCGGTGCCGTCCTGCTGGTGGGGGCGGTCGCGGTCGCCGTGCAGCCGTTCCACACCGCCCCGGTCGACACCGCCCAGGGGACGCCCGTCCTGCCGGTGCCCGACGGGTTCGCCGCGCCGATCGAGGCCGAGGTGGTGCCGACCCTGCCGCAGGACTTGGAGGTGTGCGGGTTCGGCGGCGAACAGGCCGTCACGGTCCGCGTCCCCGGTCGGCGGCTGTTGATCACGCCGCAGGAGGAGTACTGCGAGCTGACCTACACGACCGTGGCCCGGTCCGACCCGTCGGTCTACGACGACCTGTACGTGGGCAGGTCGAAGGTGCTGTGGCGCTCGCCCACCGGGGTTGTGATCCTCAAGCCCGCGCCGGGCACCACGCCGATCAAGGCCGCGGTGGTCCCGGACATGCCGATCACGGCGAAGCTGGTCGACGACGACCACTTCCTGATGATCCCGCAAGGGCAGACGGTCACCGTCGAGACCAACGCGGGCGACCCGATCAAGAGCGCGTCGACCGAGCTGACCCTGCGCAGCATCCCTGACGCGGCCCTGGTCCACGACCGGTTCCCAGATGGCTCCAACGACCCCGCCGACCCGAAGAACGTGCTGGCCAGGTGCCTGGACGTGGCGATGCGCAGCGGCGCGGAGCAGGTGGACGACAGCGGGACGTGGAAGTACGCCGCGGCCGCCGGCGTCGGCACCCGCAGCGGGCTGGTGGCGTTGCGCGGACCCGGTGCGGCCAGCGCGTACTGCTCGGTGGCCGAGTACAAGGCGCTGAGCGTGTACACGGCACCCGACCACGCCGGCGACCCGGCGCGGCCGTTCCGGATGGTGCTGTCGCAGGTGTCCAAGGCCGGGGGGCCGGAGGGGATCGTGCTCAAGATCGGCGGGACGGTGCGCGACGAGGTGACCCGCCTGGAGTTCACCCACCGGCAGCAGAGCCCTCAGTCCGCCGACGTCCGCGACGGGACGTTCGTGGCCCTGCTGCCCGACGTGACCTCCGCCGACAACCTCCTGCAGGACGTCACGGCCAAGGCGTTCGACCGCGACGGCCGAGTGGTCTACGAGGGGCGGGTCGTCTAGCCCGGCCGGACGGCGCGGGCTGCGCCACCGCCACGGCGGGTCGTCTCGGCGGCGGCCCGCCACCGGCCGTCGGGCAGGCGTTCGACGGCGGTCACCGCGCCGATCTCGGCGGTGGACGTGAAGCGGTGCCCCAGGGCGCGCAGGCCGGCGGCCTCGGGGGTGTCCAGGAACACCGCTTCGGCCTGGGTGCTCGTCGCGTTGCGCTGGGACGCGCGCGGCGCGGCGATCGCCGTGACCAGCGGCAGCCCGCGGTCCAGGCGCTGGGTGAGCACCTGGACGACGGTGGTGATGATGCTCGCGCCGCCCGGGGAGCCCAGGGCCAGCACGGGCTTGCCGTGGTCCAGCACGATCGTCGGCGACATCGAGGAGCGCGGGCGCTTGCCGGGGCCGGGCAGGTTCGGGTCCGGGACGCCGGGCGTGACCGGGGTGAACGAGAAGTCGGTCAGCTCGTTGTTCAGCAGGAAACCCCGGCCGGGCACCACGATGCCGCTGCCGCCCTCCTGCTCGATGGTCAGCGTGTAGGCGACCACGTTGCCCCACTTGTCGGCGACCGTGAGGTGCGTGGTGTCGGTGCCCTCGTACGGGGTGACCTCCGGTTGGCCGGTGGTCCGGCACGGGCTCGGGTGCCGGGGGTCGCCGGGCGCGACCGGGCTGGTCAGTACCGAGGTCGGCGAGATCAGGCAGGCGCGGCTGTCGGCGAACTTCTGGGACAGCAGGGCGCGCGTCGGAACGTCCGCGAAGCCCGGGTCGCCCACCCAGCGGTTGCGGTCGGCGAACGACAGCCGTGACGCCTCCAGGAACCGGTGCAGGTACTGGACCGGGGTCTCGTCGCCGAGCTTCGTGGTCTCCAGGATGTTCAACGCCTCACCGACCGCGATGCCGCCGGCGGACGGCGGGGCCATGCCGTAGACGTCCAGGCCGCGGTAGCGGGAACGGCTCGGTTCGCGTTGCGGGGCGTCGTATGCGCGCAGGTCGGCGAGGGTGAGGCGACCGGGACGGACCGTGCGGGTCGCGGCCGGGTCGACCGGCGGGCGGTTGACCGTGTCGACCAGGTCGCGGCCGATCGGGCCCCGGTAGAGCGCGGAGACACCGTCGCGGCGGAGTTCGCGGTAGGTGTCGGCGAGATCGGGGTTGCGGAACGTGCTCCCGACCGCGGGGGCCGGGAGGTACAGCTCGCGGGTCGAGGTGATGTCGGCGAACCGGGCGGCGTTCTCGGTGACCTGGCGGTTGAACGTGCCGTCGACCACGAACCCGCGCCGGGCCAGGTCCTCGGCCGGTTTCAGCGCCTTGTCCAACGAGTAGGTGCCCCAGCGCTGGAGCGCGCGCTGCCAGGTGCGCGGGGTGCCGGGGACGCCGACGGACAGGCCGCTGGTCACCACGTCGGCGAACGGGATCGGCTTGCCGTTCTCCAGGAACAGGTCGGGGCCGGCGGAGGCGGGCGCGGTCTCACGACCGTCGAGAGTGGACACACGCCGCGTCCGGGCGTCGTAGTGGAGGAAGAACCCCCCGCCGCCGATCCCGGCCGAGAACGGGTCGGTGACGCCGAGGGCCGCCGCCACCGCGACCGCCGCGTCCACGGCGTTGCCACCGCGCCGGAGGACGTCGACACCGATCTGCGAGGCGTCCGGGTCGATGCTCGACACGACACCCCCGGCCCCCACCACCTCGGGAACCCGAACCGGTGCCGAGTACGGGTCACGCGCCTGCCCGCCTTGCGCTTGCAGTCCTTGCGGGTTCGCGGGGTGCGCTTGAGCTGGGACGAGGGGCGCGATGAGGAGGAGGGATGCCAGGGCGCTGACGACCGTCGAGCGGAGCATCGTTCCCTTGTACTGCAAAGCCGAGGTGCCGGAAAACCCCTGCGAGGCCGAATCCCCCGACGTCGCACATTTCCGCGGTGCCGTGAGTCGGCCTGCGGCGGCGGTGCACGAGGGGCGTTGCCTGGCGAAGCGACCAGGTGCCGGCCGAGCCGAGCCGGGCCGGGCCGGGCCGGGCCGCGCCGGGCCGGGCCGGGCTGGGCTGGGCTGGGCGAGCCAAGCCCACGCCGGACCAAGCCGCGTCGAGTCGAGTCGAGCGGGACCGGACCTGGCCGAGCCGAACGGTGCCGGACCTGGCTGGCTGGATCTGGCGGGCCGCACCGCACCTCACCGGAGCGGGCCGGAGCGGGCCGGGCCGACGGGGCGGGCCGAACGCGCCAGGCGGGCAGGGCAGCGGCGGGCGAGCAGGTGAAGGTCGGCAGGGCCGGCCGAGGTAGTGGCGGCTGATCAACATCACCCATAAGTGATCTTGCATACCTAGAACACCTGTTCGAAGATAGATCCATGACGCCACCTCCGCCAACACCCTCTCCACCACTCCCGCCGGCCCACCTCCAGCCCCGCGACTCACCCACTCGGCCCCACCACCCCGACACCCTCCGGGAGGCACTCTGGTAGACCTCAGCTCATGGCAGGCAAGGCGAGCACAAGGCGCGGGGAACGCGTACCCGCGGCCGTGCTGCCCGTCGCCCGGATCTGCGTCGACGTGCCGCTCCCCCACCTCGACCGGCTCTTCGACTACCAGGTCTCCACCGAGCAGGACGCGGACGCGGTGCCCGGCTGTCGGGTCCGGGTCCGGTTCGCGGGCCAACTGGTCGACGGCTACCTGATCGACCGCGCCGAGGAGTCCGGCTACGGCAGCAAGCTGAGCTTCCTCGACCGGGTGATCTCGCCGGAGCCGGTGCTGGCGCCGGAAGTCGCGGAGCTGGCGCGGGCGGTGGCCGACCGGTACGCGGGTTCGCTGATCGACGTCCTGCGGATGGCGATCCCGCCCCGGCACGCGCGGGTCGAGGCGAAGCCGTCGCCGGAACTCGCGCCGGTCCCGGAGGCACCCTCGTCCGAGGGGTGGGCGCGGTACCCGTTCGGGCCGAACCTGCTGGACGCGCTCCGGTCCGGGCGGGCGGCGCGAGCGGTGTGGCAGGCGTTGCCCGCCGAGGACTGGGCCGCGCGGCTGGCCGAGGTGGCGACGTCGGTGGTGAGCACCGGGCGGGGTGCGTTGGTGGTCGTGCCGGACCACCGCGACCTGGCGCGGCTGCACACGGCCTGTGCGGCGCTGGCGGGGCCGGACGCGGTGGTGACGTTGTCTTCCGACCTGGGGCCGTCGGAGCGGTACAAGCGGTGGTTGGCGGTGCGGCGGGGGGCCGTTCGGCTGGTCCTGGGTACGCGTGGGGCGGCGCTCGCGCCCGTGCACGACCTGGGGCTGGTGGTGGTGTGGGACGACGGCGACGACCTGCACACCGAGCCCCGGTCGCCGTACCCGAACGTGCGGGACGTCCTGGTGCAGCGTTCCCACCTGACCGGAGCGTCGCTGCTGGTCGGCGGCTTCGCCCGGACGGCGGAGGCGCAACTCCTCGTGGACAGCGGGTGGGCGCACGAGGTGGTGGCGAGCCGCGACACGTTGCGGGCCGTCGCGCCTCGGGTGGCGGCCGTGGGTGACAACGCGTGGCAGGACGTGAAAGACCCGGCGGCACGGTCGGCGCGGCTGCCGTCGATCGCGTTCGACGCGGCGCGGGCGGCGTTCGCCGAGGACGCCCCGGTGCTGATCCAGGTGCCCCGGCGGGGGTACGTGCCGTCGTTGGCGTGCGGCACGTGCCGTGTCCCGGCGCGGTGTCGGCGGTGCGCGGGGCCGCTGGCCCTGCCGGGTGGTGCGGACGACGGGGTGCCCAAGCCCGCCTTCTGCCGGTGGTGCGGGGCGACGGAGGCGGCGTTCCGGTGTCCGGCGTGCGGGTCGCGGAGGTTGCGCGGCCAGATCATCGGGGCCCGCCGGACCGCCGAGGAGTTGGGCCGGGCGTTCAGCAACATCCCGGTGCGCACGTCGGGGGCCGACGAGGTCCTGTCGACCGTGCCCGCCGGCCGTGCACTGGTGGTCGCGACCCCCGGTGCCGAACCGACCGCCGACGGCGGTTACGGCGCGGTCCTGCTGCTCGACGGCTGGGCCCTGCTGGGCCGCGCCGACCTGCGCGCGACGGAGGAAACCCTCCGCCGCTGGATGACCGCGGCCGCCCTGACCCGCCCGGCGGGCAAGGTGGTGGTGGTCGCCGACTCCAGCCTGCCGCCGGTCCAGGCGCTGGTGCGCTGGGACCCGGTGTGGCACGCACGGCAGGAACTGGCGGCCCGCACCGAACTCGGCTTCCCGCCGGCCGTCCGGATGGCGACCGTCGACGGCACCCCGGACGCCCTGGCCACCGCTCTGGAGGACCTGGTCCTCCCCCCGTCCGGCGAAGTCCTCGGTCCGGTCCCCCTCTCCGAGGACGGTCAACGGGAACGGGCACTCATCCGCGTCCCCCGAACCGACGGCAAACCCCTCGCCGAAGCCCTGGCCACCCTCCAAGCCACCCGCAGCGCCCGCAAAGACCCAGACCCAATCAGGGTCAAGCTCGACCCGCTCGAAGTCCTCTAGCCCTCTATCCAGACACGGGGTGACGGGGCGCGCGCCTGGGTTTCGCCACGGGGGTGGCGACGTTCAGGACGAGCCCGATCTGCTCCACCGTCGAGCGCGACCGCGCCAGCACCGGCCGGTAGCTGTAGCCCACGGTCGCGCGAATGACCCGGTGCCATGCCCGGCCCGACCTGGTCAGCCGGCCCTCGGCGGGCTAGGGCGCATTGCTCGGCGATCCGGATCCACCGACGCGTCGCGCGGCATCCCGAGTAGGTGAGCCCGTCCGACCCCAGTCCAGTCGTCGTCGGACGGGGCGCGCCGCTGATCCTCGGGCCCGTTGGTCGAGTTCATCGGTCGACTCGGTCACCAGGTCGTGGATCAGCGGCGCGGGTGGCTAGTCACCTGGCAGGTCTACGGCTTCGCCGCGGACCAGCCGCCTCGTTGGCCCGTCACGCACCAGCGGCCGCGCGCAGGGCGTCCGCTCGGTCGGTGTTCTCCCACGGCAGGTCGACGTCGGTGCGGCCGAAGTGGCCGTACGCGGCGGTCGGGGCGTAGATCGGGCGGAGCAGGTCGAGGTCGCGGATGATCGCGGCCGGGCGCAGGTCGAAGACCTCGCCGATGGCCTGCTGGATCTTGGTCGGGTCGACCGTCTCGGTGCCGAACGTCTCCACGAACAGGCCCACCGGGGCGGCCTTGCCGATCGCGTACGCGATCTGCACCTCGATGCGGGTGGCCAGGCCGGCCGCCACCGCGTTCTTCGCCACCCAGCGCATCGCGTAGGCGGCGGACCGGTCGACCTTCGACGGGTCCTTGCCGGAAAACGCGCCGCCGCCGTGCCGGGCCATGCCGCCGTAGGTGTCGACGATGATCTTGCGGCCGGTCAGGCCCGCGTCGCCCATGGGGCCGCCGATGACGAACCGGCCGGTCGGGTTGACCAGCAGGCGGACGTCGGTGGTGTCCAGGCCGAGGCCCTCGATCTCGGGCGCGACGACGTGCTGGCGGATGTCGACGCCGAGCAGCTTCTCCAGGTCGATGCCGTCCGCGTGCTGGGTGGACACCACGACGGTGTCCAGCCGGACCGGCTGGTCGCCCGCGTACTCGATGGTGACCTGGGTCTTGCCGTCCGGGCGCAGGTAGGGGACGGTGCCGTCCTTGCGCACGGCGGTCAGCCGCCGGGACAGCCGGTGGGCCAGCGCGATCGGCAGCGGCATGAGCTCCGGGGTGTCGGTGCACGCGTAGCCGAACATCAGGCCCTGGTCGCCCGCGCCCTGCTTGTCGATGTCGTCGTCCGCACCGTCGACGCGCTGCTCGTAGGCGGTGTCGACGCCCTGCGCGATGTCCGCGGACTGCGCGCCGATCGCCACGTTCACGCCGCACGAGCGGCCGTCGAAGCCCTTGGCCGACGAGTCGTAGCCGATTTCCAGGATCTTCTCCCGGACGATCGACGGGATGTCGGCGTAGGTCTCGGTGGTGACCTCGCCCGCCACGTGCACCTGGCCGGTGGTGATCAGGGTCTCCACCGCGACGCGCGAGCGCGGGTCCTTGGCCAGCAGCGCGTCCAGGATCGAGTCGCTGATGGCGTCGCAGATCTTGTCCGGGTGCCCCTCGGTCACCGACTCACTGGTGAACAGCCTGCTGCTGTGCTGGCTCACGGCACTCCTTCAATCCGACTCGATCCGAAATTCCACCTGCGATCCGGCTTTCCAGCTTACTGAGCGCTCCCGCCCGAGGGGTCATCCTCGGGAAGTGCGGATCACCGAATCCCACACTGCGGACGCCAGCCGGGCCTTCGAGCCGTGCGGCAGGGCGGTCTCCGCGCCGGTCGCGGACAGCAGCCAACCTGCGTTGTCCTCGACCTCGAACGCCTTGCCGTCGCCGACCGCGTTGACCACGAGCCAGTCGCAGCCCTTGCGACGCAACTTCGCCCGTCCGTAGTCCAGCACGTCGCCCTGACCGTCGCCGGTCTCCGCGGCGAAGCCGACGACGACCTGCCCGGCCCGCCGGGCGCCGACCAGTTCGACCAGGATGTCCGGGTTGCGGGTGAGCCGCACCGGGTCCGGGTCGCGGTCGCTCTTCTTGATCTTGTGCTCGGCCAGGTCGACCGGGCGGAAGTCGGCCACGGCGGCGGCCATCACCACGACGTCGGCGTCCTTGGCCACCCAGTGCATGGCGTCGCGCAGCTCGGCGGCGCTGCCCACCCGTTCGACCTCGACGCCCGCGGGCGGGGCGAGGTCGGCGGTGTGCGCGGCGACCAGGGTGACCCGCGCGCCGCGCTGGGCGGCGACCCGGGCCAGCGCGAAGCCCTGCCGGCCGGAGGAGCGGTTGCCCAGGAAGCGCACCGGGTCCAGCGGCTCGCGGGTGCCGCCGGCGGAGACGGCCACGTGCAGGCCCTCCATGTCGCGGGGCAGCGCGTCGGGGCGTTCGAGCAGCAGCCGGGCCAGGTCGACGATCTCGGCCGGGTCGGGCAGCCGGCCCTTGCCGGTGTCCTTGCCGGTCAGCCGGCCGCTGGCGGGCTCGGCCACGACCACGCCGCGCGCGCGCAGCAGCGCCACGTTGGCCTGGGTCGCGGGGTGCTCCCACATCTCGGTGTGCATCGCCGGGACCAGCAGGACCGGGCAGCGCGCGGTGAGCAGGGTGTTGGTGAGCAGGTCGTCGGCCAGCCCGTGGGCGGCCTTGGCCAGCAGGTTCGCCGTCGCGGGCGCGACGACGACCAGATCGGCCTCTTGCCCCAGCTTGACGTGCTGCACGGACGGGACGTCCGAGAACACGCCGGCGTGCACCGGCTGACCGGACAGGGCCTCGAAGGTGGCCGCGCCGACGAAGTTCAGCGCGCCCTCGGTGGGGACGACCCGCACCGCGTGACCGGACTCGGTGAGCCGGCGCAGCACCTCGCACGCCTTGTAGGCGGCGATCCCACCGCCCACCCCCAGCACCACGCGGGGGCGGGCGTCGACCGCCTCGGTCACTCGCCCTCGGTGTGCTCGAGGAGACCCGCGTGGATCTCCCGGAGCGCGATGGACAGCGGCTTCTCGCGCGGGCCCGGCTCGACCAGCGGGCCGACGTACTCCAGCAGGCCCTCGCCGAGCTGGGCGTAGTAGTCGTTGATCTGCCGCGCCCGCTTGGCCGCGTAGATCACCAGCGCGTACTTCGAGCTGACCTGCTCCAGCAGGTCGTCGATCGGCGGGTTGGTGATGCCCTCCGGAGAACCCGACAGGGGGCCCAGCTCGGTGTGCGTGGTCACTCGTCAACGCTCCTGCGGTTTGGTGTGTCCAGGGGTCGTCCCACGCCTGCGGAACGCGCTAGCGCGCGACGGGCGGCGGGCCGACCACCAAGTCTAGCAAGCGGGTGGCCGCCGACCGCACGTCGGCGTTCACCACGACCTCGTCGAACTCGGGTTCGGCCGCCAGCTCCTCGCGGGCGATCTCCAGCCGGCGGGCCACCACGGCGGGGTCCTCGGTGCCGCGGCCGGTCAGCCGCTCGACCAGGTCCTCCCACGACGGAGGGGCCAGCATGACCAGCCGGGCCTCGGGCATCGCGGCCCGGACCTGGCGGGCGCCTTGCAGCTCGATCTCCAGCAGGGACGGCCGGCCGGCGGCCAGCGCGGCCTCCACGGGCTCCCGGGGGGTGCCGTAGCGGTTGCCGGCGAACTCGGCGTGCTCCAGGAGCTTGCCGTTGTCGACCATCTTGCCGAACTCGGCGAGGTCCACGAAGTGGTAGTGCACCCCGTCGACCTCGCCCGGCCTCGGCTTCCTGGTGGTCACCGAGACGCTGAAGTGCAGGTCGGGATCCCTGCGGCGGAGCTCGGCCAGCACGCTGGACTTGCCCACGCCGGAGGGCCCGGAAAGTACGGTGAGGCGGGACCGGGCGCGTGCGCCCGGTCCCGCCCCGGTGCCATCACTCACTCGCCGCTGAACTCGGTGAGCAGCGCCTTGCGCTGCCGCTCACCCAGGCCGCGCAGCCGACGGCTCGGAGCGATCTCAAGCCGCTCCATGATCTGCTGCGCGCGAACCTTGCCGACGCCAGGAAGCGCCTCAAGCAGCGCGGACACCTTCATCTTGCCAAGGACCTCGTCGCTCTCAGCGTCCTTCAGCACGGTCGTCAGGTTCGTGCCGCCACGCTTGAGGCGCTCCTTGAGCTCAGCCCGAGCGCGACGAGCGGCAGCAGCCTTCTCCAGCGCTGCGGCCCGCTGCTCCTCGGTAAGCTGGGGAAGGGCCACGATTTCCTCCGTGGTGTGGGAATTTCAATTCTGGATCGGTGCCGCGACCGTACCGAGCGCAATTGCCTGGGTACAACGTGGGTCCCAGTCAGGTCAATCTTTCAGCGCCTGGATGTCGCGGCGGGTGGTAGTAGTACCAACACCCGCCGACAGGCCCATCACCGCCACCGGTAACGCCTTGCGCACGACCTGTGTGGTATGCGCTCGATGGGGCTTGGTCCCGCCGGTGGCAGGACCGTACCAGGCACCGTTTACGCAGGTGAGCGGACCACGCAAAGCGCGTCGCGATTTGATCGCGATCACAGCCCCAGCGAGTCGCCCACCGCCCTCGCCGCGGACCGCAAACTTGCGGAGTCCGGGCCGTGCCGGAGCACGTCCCGGGAGCTCGCCGGGAGCACCCCGCGCAGGTCTTCGCCGAACACCCGGCGCAGGTCCGCGACCGTCGCGCCCTGGGCCCCGAAACCTGGCGCCAGGACAGGTCCGTGCAGGTCAGACAGGTCGGCGTCGAGTTCGCCCACGGTCGCGCCGACGACCAGTCCGACGTCGCCCAGGGGGTCCGCGCCGGCGTTGCGCACGGCCGCCTGATCGACGATCGACTGGGCCACCGAACGCCCGTCCGGGCCGGTCGCGCGCTGCACCGGGGAGCCCTCGGGATTCGACGTCAAAGCCAGCACGAACACGCCACGCCCGCTCGCGCGCGCCGCGTCCAGCGCCGGGTCCAGCGACCCGAAACCGAGGTACGGCGACAGCGTGACGGCGTCACCGGCCAGCGGCGAGCCATCGGCGAGGTACGCCTGGGCGTAGGCGGCCATGGTGGAGCCGATGTCGCCGCGCTTGGCGTCCACCAGGACCAGCGTGCCGCTGCCCCGCAGGTCCGCCACGACCCGTTCCAGCACCGCCACGCCCCTCGAGCCGTACGCCTCGAAGAAGGCCGCCTGGGGCTTCACCACGGCCACGTGGCCACCGAACGCCTCCACGCAGGTCAGCGCGAACCGCTCCAGGCCCGACGCGTCGCGGGGCAGCCCCCAGGCGTCGAGCAGCCCCGGGTGGGGGTCGATGCCGACGCACAGGGGGCCGTGCGCAGCGGTGGCCTTGACCAGCCGTTCGCCGAACCTCACGACTCACCCCGCAGGGCCGCCTGGAGCGCCTGGAGGGGCCGTACGCCGATGTCACCGCGGATGGCGGCCTCGATGCCGTGCACGGCCGCGGCGGCGCCCTGGATGGTCGTGACGCACGGGATGTCCTTCGCCACAGCGGCGGTGCGGATCTCGTAGCCGTCCACCCTGGGGCCGTGGTTGCCGTAAGGGGTGTTGATGATCATGTCGACGGACCCGTCCAGGATGGCGTCGACGATGTTGTCCGCGCCTTCGAAGTGCTTGCGGACCACCGTGCACGGGATGCCGTTGCGGCGCAGCACCTCGGCGGTGCCGGCCGTGGCGAGCACCTCGAAGCCCAGGTCGGCGAGCCGCTTGACCGGGAAGATCATGGCCCGCTTGTCCCGGTTGGCGACCGACACGAAGACCCGGCCCGAGGTGGGCAGCGAGCCGTAGGAGGCGGTCTGGGACTTGGCGAAGGCCATGCCGAAGGACACGTCGATGCCCATCACCTCGCCGGTGGACTTCATCTCCGGCCCGAGCAGCGAGTCCACGCCCTTGCCCTCCGGCGTGCGGAACCGGTGGAAGGGCAGCACGGCCTCCTTGACCGCGACGGGGGCGTGCGGCGGCAGCTTCGCGCCGTCGCCCTCGGCCGGGAGGATGCCCTCCCCGCGCAGCTCGGCGATCGTCGTGCCGAGCATGATCCGCGCGGCGGCCTTGGCCAGCGGCACCGCGGTCGCCTTGGAGACGAACGGCACGGTCCGCGACGCCCGCGGGTTGGCCTCCAGCACGTACAGGACGTCGTCCTTGAGCGCGTACTGGACGTTGAGCAGGCCGCGCACGCCGATGCCCTCGGCGATGGCCCGGGTGGAGCGCCGCACGTTGTCCACGTCGGTCTCGCCCAGGGTGATCGGGGGCAGCGCGCACGCCGAGTCGCCGGAGTGCACGCCGGCCTCCTCGATGTGCTCCATCACGCCGCCGATGAAGATCTCCTCGCCGTCGAACAGGGCGTCGACGTCGATCTCGATGGCGTCGTCGAGGAACCGGTCGACCAGCACCGGGTGCTCCGGGCTGACCTCGGTGGCGCGGGCGATGTACCCGGCCAGCGTGCTCTCGTCGTACACGATCTCCATGCCGCGCCCGCCGAGCACGTAGGAGGGCCGCACCAGGACCGGGTAGCCGATCTCGTCGGCGATGGCCTTGGCCTGCGCGAAAGAGGTGGCGGTGCCGTACTTGGGCGCGGGCAGGCCCGCGTCGGTGAGCACCTGGCCGAACGCGCCGCGGTCCTCGGCGAGGTGGATGGCGTGCGGCGGGGTGCCCACGACCGGCACGCCCGCGTCGGCGAGCCGCTGCGCGAGGCCCAGCGGGGTCTGCCCGCCGAGCTGCACGATCACGCCCGCGACGGTCCCGGAGCGCTGCTCGGAGTGGAACACCTCCAGCACGTCCTCGAACGTCAGCGGCTCGAAGTACAGGCGGTCGGAGGTGTCGTAGTCGGTGGACACGGTCTCCGGGTTGCAGTTGACCATCACCGTCTCGTACCCGGCGGCGCGCAGCGCCATGGCCGCGTGCACGCAGGAGTAGTCGAACTCGATGCCCTGCCCGATCCGGTTCGGCCCGGAGCCCAGGATCAGCACCTTGGGCTTGTCGCGCTGCTCGGCGACCTCGGTCTCCGCCTCGGGGTCGAGCTCGTAGGCCGAGTAGTGGTACGGGGTCTTGGCGGCGAACTCGGCGGCGCAGGTGTCGACGGTCTTGTACACCGGCCGCACGCCCAGCCGGTGCCGCAGCCTCCGCACGCCGTCCTCGCCGGCGAGCTCGGAGCGCAGCGCGGCGATCTGCCGGTCGGACAGGCCCGCCCGCTTGGCCTTGCGCAGCAGGCGCTCGTCGAGCACCGGGGCGTCCTCGATCTCCCGGCCCAGGGCGACCAGCCAGGCGATCTGCTCGACGAACCACGGGTCGATGCCGGACGCCTCGTGCACCTGCTCGATCGTCGCACCCAGGCGCAACGCCCGGTCCACGGTGTACAGCCGGCCGTCGTGGCCCGCGCGCAGTTCGTCCAGAGTGGACTCCAGCGTGGTGTCCGGGTCCGGGGTGGTCCAGAAGCCGGCGGCCTTGGTCTCCATGGAGCGCAACGCCTTGCCCAGCGCCTCCGCGAAGCTGCGGCCGATGGACATCGCCTCGCCGACCGACTTCATGGTCGTGGTGAGCGTCCGGTCCGCGCCGGGGAACTTCTCGAAGGCGAACCTCGGCACCTTCACCACGACGTAGTCCAGCGTCGGCTCGAAACTGGCCGGCGTCTCGCCGGTGATGTCGTTGCGGATTTCGTCCAGGGCGTAGCCGATGGCGAGTTTCGCGGCGATCTTGGCGATCGGGAAGCCGGTCGCCTTCGACGCGAGCGCGGAGGACCGGGAAACGCGCGGGTTCATTTCGATCACGACCATCCGCCCGGTTTCCGGGTTGATGGCGAACTGGATGTTGCACCCGCCGGTGTCCACGCCGACCTCGCGGATGACCGCGATGCCGACGTCGCGCATGTGCTGGTACTCGCGGTCGGTCAGCGTCATCGCGGGCGCGACGGTCACCGAGTCGCCGGTGTGCACGCCCATCGGGTCGATGTTCTCGATCGAGCACACCACGACCACGTTGTCGTTGCGGTCGCGCATGAGCTCGAGCTCGTACTCCTTCCAGCCGAGCACGCTCTCCTCGATCAGCACCTCGGTGACCGGGGACTCGGCGAGCCCGGAGGCGGCCAGCCGCTCCAGCTGCTCGGGGGTGTGCGCCATGCCGGAGCCCAGGCCGCCCATGGTGAACGACGGCCGGATCACCACCGGCAGGCCCAGCTCGGCGACCGTGGCGCGGACCTCGTCCATGGTGCGGCACACCGCGCTGCGCGGGACCTCGGCGCCGATCTTGCGCACCAGGTCCTTGAAGATCTGCCGGTCCTCGCCGCGCTGGATGGCGTCGATGTCCGCGCCGATCAGCTCGACGTCGTACTTCTCCAGCACCCCGCGCTCGTGCAGCGCGATGGCGGTGTTCAGGGCGGTCTGCCCGCCCAGGGTGGCCAGGATCGCGTCCGGGCGCTCGGCGGCGATCACCTTCTCCACGAACTCCGGCGTGATCGGCTCGACGTAGGTGGCGTCGGCGAACTCCGGGTCGGTCATGATGGTGGCCGGGTTGGAGTTGACCAGGCTGACCCGCAGGCCCTCGTCGCGCAGCACGCGGCACGCCTGGGTGCCCGAGTAGTCGAACTCGCAGGCCTGGCCGATCACGATCGGCCCCGAGCCGATCACCAGCACGTGCTTGAGATCAGTCCTCTTCGGCATCAGAGGCACCCGCCCATCATCATCACGAACTCGTCGAACAGCGGGGCCGCGTCGTGCGGTCCGGCCGCCGCTTCCGGGTGGTACTGCACGCTGAACGCCGGCACCTCCAGGGCGCGCACGCCCTCCACGGTGCCGTCGTTCGGGCAGTAGTGGCTCAGCTGCACGCGGCCGAAGTCGGAGCCGAACTCCTCGCCCGGCTCGCCCTCCAGCGCGAACCCGTGGTTCTGCGAGGTGATGGCCACCTTGCCGGTCGCGACGTCGATCACCGGGATGTTGATGCCGCGGTGGCCGTAGCGCATCTTGTAGGTCTCGCGGCCCAGCGCGCGGCCCAGGATCTGGTTGCCGAAGCAGATGCCGAACAGCGGGATCTGCTTCTCCAGCACCTCGCGGGTCAGCCCGACGGCGTGCGCCTGGGTGGCCGGGTCGCCGGGGCCGTTGGACAGGAACACCCCGTCCGGCGCGAGCGCCTCGATGTCGGCGAACGTCGAGTGCAGTGGCAGCACGTGCACCTCGATGCCGCGCGCGGCCAGCATCCGCGGCGTGTTGGACTTGATGCCCAGGTCCAGCGCGGCGACCCGGAACTGGCGCTCGCCGATCGCCTCGACCACGTAGGGCCGCGGCGTGGTCACGTCGCCGGCCAGGTCCGCGCCGGTCATGCCGGGCGCGGTGCGCACCCGCTCCAGCATCTCGCCGTCGCTGCCCAGGTCGGCACCGGAGAACACGCCGGCGCGCATCGCGCCCCGCTCGCGCAGGTGGCGGGTGAGCATCCGGGTGTCGATGCCGGCGATGCCGACCACGCCCTGCCGGGTCAGCTCCTCGTCCAGGCCGCGGGTGGAGCGCCAGTTGGACGGCACACGCGCCGGGTCGCGCACGACGTAGCCCGCGACCCAGATCCGGGACGACTCGTCGTCCTCGTCGTTCCAGCCGGTGTTGCCGATCTGCGGCGCGGTCTGCACCACGATCTGGCGGTGGTAGGACGGGTCGGTGAGGGTCTCCTGGTAGCCGGTCATGCCGGTGGAGAACACCGCCTCGCCCAGGCTCGCCCCGAGCGCGCCGTAGGACTCGCCGCGGAAGACCCGGCCGTCCTCCAGCACCAGGGCGGCGCCGGTCGTCGCGGAGTTGTTGTTGGCGGAGTTGTTCACGCACGGCCTCCCAGCGCCTGCACCCACTGCTCGTACACGTCCTTGTCGTCGCCCCGGAAACCGGTGTCGAACGTCTGGCCCTCGCGCTGCCAGCGCACCACCAGCAGACCGTCGGCGGTCATCACCTTGCCCGCCAGACCGCGCGCGGTGCGGGCGTCGAGCACGTCGGCCAGCGGGATCCACATGGCGCTCGCGCCGGTCCGCTCCACCAGCACGCCGGTGTCGGTCAGCTTGAGCACGGCCTCGGCGCGGTGGCCGACGTCGCCGACCGCGACCCGGTCCTGCCAGTCGTCGCCGATCGTGGTGCCGACGTAGACGCCGGTGGTCTCCAGCCTGGCCGCGCCGGGCTCGGCGGGCGGCTGGGGGAACTCCGGCAGCGCCTCGGCCTGCCGCTTGGCGCGGGCCCGCCAGCCGTGCCACATGCCGTAGACGGCCAGGGCGAAGACGGCGAACACCGCGAGGGACAGCAGCACGCGGGTCATGCGGGGATCCTTCCGCTGGTGGCGGTGGTCACGCGCCCGCGCAGCAGCGTGGCGACGACCCGGCCGGGCAGCTCCATGCCCTCGAACGGGGTGTTGGCCGCGATGCTGGCGAAGTCCGCGCCGCGCACGGTCCAGGTGGTGTCCGGGTCGACCAGCACCAGGTTGGCGGGCTCGCCCACCTCGACCGGGCGGCCGTGGTCGGGCAGGCCGGCGATCTCGGCCGGCCGCTCGCTCATCACCCGGGCGACGCCGCGCCAGTCGAGCAGGCCGGTCTCCACCATGGTCGAGACGACGATCGACAGCGCGGTCTGCAGGCCCAGCATGCCGGGCCGGGCCGCGGCCCACTCGCAGTCCTTGTCCTGCACGGCGTGCGGGGCGTGGTCGGTCGCGACGCAGTCGATCACGCCGTCGGCCAGCGCCTGGCGCAGCTTCGCCACGTCGGCGGAGGTGCGCAGCGGCGGGTTGACCTTGTTGACCGGGTCGTAGGTCGCCAGCCGGTCGTCGGTCAGCAGCAGGTGGTGCGGGGTGACCTCGGCGGAGACGTCGGTGCCCCGGGCCTTGGCCCAGGCCAGCACGTCGGCGGTGCCGGCGGTGGAGACGTGGCAGACGTGCAGCCGGGCGCCGACCTGCTTGGCCAGCAGGCAGTCGCGGGCCACGATGGCCTCCTCGGCGGCGGCCGGCCAGCCCTGCAGGCCCAGCCGCGCGGCGTGCTCGCCCTCGTGGGCCTGCGCGCCGGCGGTCAGCCGGGGCTCCTCGGCGTGCTGCGCGACGACCACGTCCAGCGCCTTGGAGTACTCCAGCGCCCGGCGCATGATCAGCGGGTCGTGCACGCAGTGGCCGTCGTCGGAGAACACCCGGACGCCGGCCTTGGCCATGGTGCCCAGCTCGGCGAGCTTCTCGCCCCTGAGGCCGACGGTGACCGCGCCCACCGGGTGCACGTCGACCAGGCCGACCTCGCGACCGCGCCGGGCCACGTGCTCGACCACCACGGCGTTGTCCGCGACCGGGTCGGTGTTGGCCATGGCGAAGACCGCGGTGTAGCCGCCGAGCGCCGCGGCGGCGGAGCCGGTCTCGATGGTCTCGGTGTCCTCGCGGCCGGGCTCGCGCAGGTGGGTGTGCAGGTCGACGAAGCCGGGCAGCAGCACGGCGCCACCGCCCTGCACGACCTCGGCGTCACCGTCGTCGGCGACCGCGCCGACGGCGGCGATCACGCCGTCGCGGATCAGCACGTCGACCGGGTCGCCTTCGCCGTAGGGCCGCACTCCCCTGAGGATCAAGGGGTTCACGCGTTCTCCTCCTCGTGGGCAAGCAGGTGGTAGAGGACGGCCATGCGCACGTGCACGCCGTTGCGCACCTGGTCGGTGATGGCGGCGCGGGGCGAGTCGGCGACCGCGCTCGCGATCTCCATGCCGCGCAGCATCGGACCGGGGTGCAGCACCACGGCGTGCTCGGGGAGCAGGGCCAGTCGTCGTTCGTTGAGCCCGTAGGCGATCGAGTACTCGCGCGCCGACGGGAAGAAGTGCCCGTTGCCGGCAGCGCCGGCGGGCCCCCCGTACATCCGTTCCGCCTGGACGCGGAGCAGCATGACCGCGTCCTGGCCGGGCAGCTCCGCGTCGAGTTCGTGCGAGACGGTGACCGGCCAGTTCGCCACGCCCGCGGGCAGCAGCGTCGGCGGGGCCACCAGGGTGACCTCCGCGCCGAGTGCGGTCAGCAGGTGCACGTTCGACCGGGCGACCCGGCTGTGCAGCACGTCGCCGACGATCGCGATCCGGCGGTCCCGCAGGTCGCCGAGCCGCTCCCGCAGGGTGGCCGCGTCCAGCAGCGCCTGGGTGGGGTGCTCGTGCATCCCGTCGCCGGCGTTCACCACCGACGTGCCGGTGTGCTTGAGCCAGCCGGCCAGCCGGTGCGCCGCGCCGGAGGCCGGGTGCCGGACGATCACGCAGTCCGCGCCGGCCGCGGCCAGGGTGAGCGCGGTGTCCCGGAGCGACTCGCCCTTGCTCACGCTGGAGCCCGACGACGAGACGTTCACCACGTCCGCGCTCATCCACTTGCCCGCGATCTCGAAGCTGACCCGGGTCCGGGTGGAGTTCTCGTAGAACATCGTGATCACCGTGCGGCCGCGCAGCGTGGGCAGCTTGCGCACCTCGCGGCCCTCCAGCGACTGCTTGAGGCCCGCGGCGGTGTCCAGGATCGCGGTGGCGTCCGCCGGGTCGATGCCCTCGGTGGACAGCAGGTGCTTCACCGCAGCACCACCCCGTCCCGCTGGTCGAACTCCTCCAGCAGCACGTGGACCTCCTCGGACCGGGCGGTGGGGACGTTCTTGCCGACGTAGTCCGCGCGGATCGGCAGTTCGCGGTGGCCCCGGTCGACCAGCACCGCGAGCTGCACGGCGCGCGGGCGGCCGTGGTCGCGCAGCGCGTCCAAGGCGGCCCGGATCGTGCGGCCGGAGAACAGGACGTCGTCGACCAGGACGACCAGGCGGTCGTCGATACCGCCATCCGGGAGCTTGGTCGTCTCAAGTGGCCGGGTCGGGCCGCGCCGCAGGTCGTCCCGATGCAGAGTCACGTCCAGGGTGCCGGTGGGTACCGCCACACCGCTGAATTCCCGGATCTTGACCGCGAGCCTGCGGGCGAGGGGCGCACCCCGGCTTGGAATCCCCATCAGGACTACCGCGGGTGCGCTGGGTGCATCGAGAGCCGTCTTCTCGATGATCTGATGGGCCATTCGGGCGACGGTACGCGCGACGTCACCGGCCGACAGGAGCTCTCGCTCCCCGGCCGGGTCCGTCGCGCCACGTTGACGTGGCGCCACGGTTGGACCTCCTTCCCCGCCTCGCTGGACGGGTCCTTAAAGGACGTCGGACACCCGGCTCAGACCGGGCTGACCAGCACCGTATCAGGCTTTCCCGGTCAATCTTCCGGGTGGTCCGGGTGGTTTGCCCCACCTGCGTCGGCGAGATCGGCTTGACCTGGCGACCACGGAGAGCAATGATTACTCTGCGTATTGATCTAAGCCTCCCCGCGGCAGTCCCCTACCGGCTGACGGGGCGAATGAACGGAGAACCGCCACATGGGCGACTACGCCAAGGCGCTGGGGGCAAAGCTCCGCGCGATCCGCCAGCAGCAGGGCTTGTCTTTGCACGGCGTCGAGCAGAAGTCCGGCGGTCGCTGGAAGGCCGTGGTCGTCGGCTCGTACGAGCGCGGCGACCGAGCCGTGACCGTGCAGAAGCTCGCCGAGCTGGCCGACTTCTACGGGGTGCCGGTCGCGGAACTGCTGCCGGAGGGCCGCGTGCCCTCCGGTGCCGAGCCCGCGACGAAGATCGTCATCAACCTGGAACGGCTGCAACAGCTGCCGGCGGAGAAGGTCGGGCCGCTCGCGCGGTACGCGGCCACCATCCAGAGCCAGCGCGGTGACTACAACGGCAAGGTGCTGTCCATCCGGACCGAGGACCTGCGCTCCCTGGCGATCATCTACGACATGACGCCGGGCGAGCTCACCGAACAGCTCATCGACTGGGGTGTGCTGCCTCCCGAGGCCCGACCGGCCAAGGAGGACTGAGCGCGACGCGAGAGAGGGCCGGCACGGCACGCCGCGGCGGCCCCTCTTCCGCACGTCCCGGTCGGGTCGGGACGTGCGGAACGGCCCCCGCGTCGAGCACGCGAGGGCCGTTCCGGGCAGAAGTGTCCTAGAGCACCGCGCGCAGCTGGTCCGCGATGACCGCGATCCGGCCCAGCACGCCGTTGACGAAGCGCGGCGAGTCGTCCGTGGAGAGCTGCTTGGCCAGCTCCACGGCCTCGTCGATGGCGACCGCGTCCGGCACGTCGGCCGCCCACAGCAGCTCGTAGAGGCCCAGCCGCAGCACGGCGCGGTCCACGCCCGGCATGCGCTGGAGCGTCCAGCCCTCGGCGTGCTCCGAGATCAGGTCGTCGATCCGGGAGCGGTGCCCGGTGACACCCTCCACCAGGCTGATCGTGTAGTCGTTGATCGGCGGCACGTCCGGCGAGCCCACCCGCTCCGCGAGCAGGGTGACCGCGTCCACACCGCGCAGATCGGCCTCGTAGAGGACGTCCACGGCCCGTTTCCGGGCCTTGCTGCGCGCTCCCACGTCAGCCGTTGACCCGGCCGAGGTACCGGCCGTCGCGGGTGTCGACCTTGATCTTCTCGCCGGTCGTGACGAACAGCGGGACCTGGATCTCGGCGTCGGTCTCCAGCGTGGCGGGCTTGGTGCCGCCGGTGCTGCGGTCGCCCTGCAGGCCCGGGTCGGTGTGCTTGATGACCAGCTCGACGCTCGTCGGCAGCTCCACGTAGAGCGCGACGCCCTCGTGGACGGCGACGATCGCCTCCTGGTTCTCCAGCATGTAGTTCGCCGCGTCGGACACCGTCTCGGCGGGGACGCTGAGCTGCTCGAACGTGTCACCGTCCATGAAGACGAAGTCGGTGCCGTCCTTGTACAGGTAGGTCATGCCCCGCTTGTCCACGGTGGCCGTCTCGACCTTGGTGCCCGCGTTGAAGGTCCGGTCCACGACCTTGCCGGACAGCACGTGCTTCAACGTGGTGCGCACGAAGGCGCCACCTTTGCCCGGCTTGACGTGCTGGAACGCGGTGACGGTCCACAGCTGGCCGTCGAGGTTCAGCACCAGGCCGTTCTTCAGGTCGTTGGTGGTGGCCACGGGGTGGGCTCTCCTGTTGTCCGGGGTGCGGGCGTCAGACGACCACTAGCTCTTTCGTGGTCAGGGTGAGGAGCTCGGGCGCGCCTTGGCGCACCACCAGCGTGTCCTCGATGCGGACCCCGCCCCGCCCGGCCAGGTACACGCCGGGTTCGACGGTGACCGCCATTCCGGGCAGAAGTGTACCGGCCCCCGCCTTGGACAGCGCCGGAGCCTCGTGGATCTGGAGGCCGACGCCGTGGCCGAGGCCGTGCAGGAACTGCTCGCCGTAGCCCGCCTCCTCGATCACGCCGCGCGCCGCCGCGTCCACCGCGTCCAGGGCGGTGCCCGGAGCGAGCGCCTGCCGACCGGCCGCCTGCGAGGCCGCGACCAGCTCGTACAGGTCCCGCTGCCAGTCCGCGGCCTGACCCACCACCAGGGTGCGGGTCATGTCGGAGTGGTAGCCGTCGACCAGGGCGCCGAAGTCCAGCTTCACGAAGTCGCCCGCGTGCACGACGGCGTCGGTCGGGCGGTGGTGCGGCACGGCGGAGTTCGCGCCGGCCGCGACGATGCTCTCGAAGCTCGGGCCGGACGCGCCGTGGTCGAGCATCCGGCTCTCCAGCTCGCGGGCGATCTCCCGCTCGGTGCGCCCGGCGCGCAGGCCGCCGTGCTCGATCAGGCCGGCCAGCGCCCGGTCGGCCGCCGCGCACGCCATCCGCAGCGCCTCGATCTCCGCGTCGTCCTTGACCAGCCGCAGCTCCTCGACCAGCCCCGGCGCGCGGACCAGCGCGGCCGGCCCGGCGGCGTCGGTCAGCGCGTCGAGCGCCTCCACCGTCACGTGCCGGCTCTCGTAGCCCGCGCGCCGCAACCCCGCCTCGCCCGCCCGCGTGGCCAGCGCCACGTCGCAGGGCCGGTCGATCACCCGCTCCAGGTCCGGCACCTGCCGCTCGGCCTGGGTCAGGTACCGGCCGTCGGTGCAGAAGACCGAGGTCTCGTCGGACTCGGCGGACACCAGCAGCGCGGCGTTCGACCCGGTGAACCCGGTCAGGTAGCGGATGTTGAGCAGGTTGGTCACCAGCAGCGCGTCCAGCTCCCGGTCCCGGAGCGAGGCGCGCAGCGTGGCGCGGCGAGTCGAGGGGGACATACCCGCAGCCTAGAGGCTTACCGGCGGTGGCACAGCGGCCTAGGGTGGGGCCCATGCGCAGGTGGCTGCCCCGGGGGCTGTGGATGGGACTGCTGCACGGCGGGGTGCAGGTCGGCACCGACGCGGTGGCGGTGCACAGCCCGGGAGCGGGCTCGCCGATCCGGTACATCGCGCTGGGTCTGGTCGTCGTCGCCGGCCTGCTGTGGGGTGCGCTGGACGCGTGGCGTGGGCTCGACGGGCGCGGGATGGTGTGGTTCTTCGCCGCCCTGGTCGCCGGCCCGGTGGCCGGGCTGGTCGGCGTGCTGGGCAAGTCCGCGCTGGTCGACCAGACCGGGGTGGAGGCGCTCGGCGCGGCGCTGACCGGCGGCGCGGCGTTCACCGCCCTGCTCGTGCTGGCCACCGCCGCGATCGGGCTGGGCCTGGGCAACGCGCTGCCCCAGCCCGGCGGCAGCGCCCGCTGACGCCCGCGCGGGGTCAGCGGCGCAGGTCGCCGGCCTGCTCGTAGCCGTCCCAGGTCTGCTGCGTGACGGCGGTGACGGTGGACGAGTTCAGCGCCAGCACCTCCTCCGCCGCGACCAGCCAGAGCTTGTCCTCCAGCAGCAGCGCCAGCCGGCCGTCCGGGGCGCGCACCGCCTTCGCGCCGGCCGGGACCCGGGCGACCAGCGGCAGGGCGTCCACCACCGGCGGGCGGCGGTCCAGCACGCGGGTGGCCAGCCGGTCGGTGACCGAGCGGCGCTCGACCCGGACCACCTTGCCGCCGACGACCAGGTCGACGGTGTTCTCCGGCGACGGCACGGCGAAGCCGTTGAGCACCCGGGCCGTCCCGGCGGTCGCGCAGCCGGGGGCGTTGGCCAGGTCCAGGCCGAAGTGGCCCAGGTCGGTGGGCGCGGCGGCGGCCCCGTCGACGGTCGCGCGCACCACGTCCAGCGGGATCCGGCCGCACGGGTCCTCGGCCGCGACCGGGGCGTGCCCGTCCGGGGTGCGGACCAGGCCAGGGCCCTCGCGCCAGCGGCCCGGGATGGTGACCGGCGGGACCGGGTTGCCGGTGAAGTCGCGGTTCCAGAACGTGATCGTGGTGCCGTGCTCGGTCTCGTGGGCGATGGCGAACGCATCGAGCGCGTCCACGAACATCCAGTCCGCGCTGAACGCGTCGACCACCGAGCGGGTGCGCGGCTTGCGGGTGTCGGCGACCGGTTCGAACCCGCGCTCGCCCAGCGCCTCGACGTGGTTGAGGAAGGCCGGGTCGCGGGCGCGCAGCACGAACTGGCCCGCGCCGTTCCAGCCCGCCGCGCGGCCGGTGGTGTCGGTGAACATCAGGTAGAACCAGCCGTCGACGAACAACACGGACGGCTGGCCCGCGCCGTAGGTGTTGTCGCGGGTGGTGTCGTAGGCCGGGCTCACGATCGGCTGGCCGCCCGCGTCCCGGGTCCAGCGCACGCCGTCCGGGCTGGTGGCGACGCCGATCGCGTTGCCGTTGGCGTGCTCGCCGGCCGCGCCGGTGTAGTAGAGGTAGTAGGTGCCGCCGACCTTGAGCACCGACGGGTCGCACACGTGCTTGCCGTCGAACCCGGTCACGCTGCCGCTGAGCACCGCCTGGCCGGGCCCGCCGTCGGGCGCGGTGAACGGGCCCGACGGGCTCGCGGCCTCGGCGTGGAGCAGGTCGTCACCGGGCGGGTCGGCGAACCGGAGCTGGCTGCACCACCACATCCGGATCCGGCCGCCCTCGGCCAGCACGGCCGGGCCGTAGTTGTACGGGGCCTCCGCGCCGGCCGCGACGACGCCCGCGCTCTGCCGCCCCCGGTCGGCGACCGGCGCCGGCGCGGGCGGGGCCGGTCTGCTCGGCCGGGTCGTGGTCGTCGGCGCGGGTGGTGCGGCGGGCTGGGGCGCCGGTTGGGCGATGCCCGGCGCGCAGGCCGCGACGGTGGCGAGGACGAGGAGGGCTCCGAGGAACCTCTTCGGGCCGGCCATGGTCTCCACTTCCGCCGAGTCGGGTGCGCCACCGGGGGAACGCGGCACACCCGGTTCCGGTTCAGTGTAGAGATCAACTCACCCGGCCGGGTGAGATCCGATCGAGGCCACGAGTTCGACTTCGAAGCCGTCGGTGTTCTCCAGGTACCCGGCATAGTGAGCAGGCCCACCCGCGTGGGGGTACTTGTCGGCGAACAGCGGCGACCACCCGTGGTCGGTCGCGCGAACCACCAGGTCGTCCACCAGCTCACGGGTCCCGACGTGGAACGCCAAGTGGTTGAGGCCGGTGCCGAGCCGGTGGTGGGCCCGCAGCGCGGGCGAGTGCTCGACCACCAGGTAGGTCGGGCCGAGCCGCCAACTGACCCCGGCGCTCCACCGCTGGTACTCGGTCCAGCCCAGCTCGCGCAGCAGCCAGCCGATGCTGTGCTCCGCGCGCGCCAGGTCCGGCACCCACAGCTCGACGTGGTGCAACGCCCCGTGCGCCATCGCTCCCCCGGGTCCGGTGCGATCCCGCCGCACGCCCCCGCCCGGGGAGGTGCGGCGGTCGGGCTTCGTGCGGGTCAGGCCCGGTCGGCGAGCCAGCGGATCGCGAGCTGGTAGCCCTGCACGCCCAAGCCGACGATCACGCCCTCGGCGATCGCGGACAGGACGCTGTGGCCGCGGAAGTCCTCGCGCTTGTGCACGTTGGAGATGTGCACCTCGATCAGCGGCGCGGTCAGCTGCGAGCACGCGTCGCGGACCGCGATCGAGTAGTGCGTCCACGCGGCCGCGTTGAGCACGACCGGGGTGCCCGCGTCGGCGGCCTCGTGCAGCCAGCCGAGCAGCTCGCCCTCGGAGTCGGTCTGCCGGACCTCGACCTCGACGCCCAGCTCGCGCCCGGTCGCCTCGCACAGGCCGACCAGGTCGGCGTACGTGGTGGCGCCGTAGATGTCGGGTTCGCGGGTGCCCAGACGGCCCAGGTTGGGCCCGTTGAGGACGAGCACCTTCACAGCAGCACGCTCCCGCCGGAGGTCGGCTCGGCGGCCACCGCGGAGTACGCGGCGACGATCAGCGACGGGTCCGGGCCCTCCAGCCGGCCGGGCTTGGCCAGGCCGTCGAGCACCACGAACCGCAGCACGCCGGAGCGGTTCTTCTTGTCCACCCGCATGCCGTCGAGCAGCTGGGGCAGCGCGTCCGGGTCGTACCGGGTGGGCAGGCCCAGCGCGTCGAGCACCCGGCGGTGCCGGTCGGCGGTGGCGTCGTCGAGCCGGCCCGCCAGCCGGGCCAGCTCCGCGGCGAACACCAGGCCGACGCTGACCGCCGCGCCGTGCCGCCAGCGGTAGCGCTCGCGGCGCTCGATGGCGTGGCCCAGGGTGTGGCCGTAGTTGAGGATCTCCCGCAGGTCGGACTCGCGCAGGTCGGTCGACACCACGTCCGCCTTGACCTGGATCTTGCGCCGCACCAGCTCTTCGAGCACGTCGCCGGTCGGGTCGAGCGCGCGCTCCGGGTCGGCCTCGATCAGGTCGAGGATCACCGGGTCGGCGATGAAACCGCCCTTCACCACCTCCGCCATGCCCGCGACGAGCTCGTTGCGCGGCAGGGTCTCCAGCGTGGACAGGTCGACCAGCACGGCGTGCGGCTCGTAGAACGTGCCCACCAGGTTCTTGCCCGCGTCGGTGTTGATGCCGGTCTTGCCGCCGACCGCGGCGTCCACCATGCCCAGCAGCGTGGTCGGCACGTGCACCAGCTTCACGCCGCGCATCCAGGTGGACGCGACGAATCCGGCCAGGTCGGTCACCGCGCCGCCGCCCAGGCCGATCACGGCGTCCTGCCGGCCCAGCCCGATCTGGCCGAACACGCCCCAGCAGTACCCGGCGACCCGGAGGTCCTTGCCGTCCTCGGCGTCGGGCACCTCAACCCGGTGCGCGTCGATCCCGGCCGCCGCCAGCTCCGCCCGGACCGCCTCGGCGGTCTCGGCGAGCGTGGGCGTGTGGACGATCGCCGCCTTGGCCGTGCCGCGCAGGGTCTCGACCAGGTCGCCGAGCAGCCCGCGCCCCACCACCACGTCGTACGGTCGTTCCGCGGCCACGCGGATCCGCACCGGCTCGCCCATCACCACTCCCTCTCGTCGCTCACCATTCGACCACGTGCGCTTCCAGCGCGGTCGAGCCCCACACCCCGGCCAGCACGTCGGCCTGGTCCCGGACCGCGCGCCGCGCGGAGCCCTTGACCGCCGACCAGCGCTCGACGTGGAAGGTCATCGTCCGGCCGCTGACGTCGTACCGCCACGCGCCGGCCACCCGGCCGTGCACGACGAGCGCACCCGGACTGCCGACCGGCCGCCACACCCGCTTGGCCACCTCGGGCTCGGCGACCAGCCACCGCGGCCCGAGCAGGTAGGGGTCGCGGGGGAACAGCAGCAGCCCGGCGGGCACCTCCGGCGCGTCGGCCGGGTCGGGTCCGTCCGGATCTGGTTCGTCCGGATCTGATTCGTCAGCGAGCAGCAGCAGCCGCCGCCCGTCGACCCGGACGGGGCGGGTCGCCGGCCACTGGTCCGGCTTCGCGCCCAGCCACCGCTCGGCGTCGGCCTTGGCGAACGGCCCGACGAACCGCGCGTACTCCCGCACCAGCGCCACCGCACCATCCACCTCGGCCCCGCCGGCAGCGCCCGACGAGGTCGGCACTGCGGGCACGACCGCGGGCACAACAGGGCCTGGACCGGACGCGCCGTCCGGGGCGGGTGCGGTCCGCGCGGCGGGGTCTGGACAGGCAGAACCGGCAGAACCCGGGATCGGCCGGCCGAAGACGAGTTTCGGGCCCGTCGGCTCCAGTTCGAGGCCGGCCAGGAGGGTGCACAGGCGGAACAGGCCCTCGATGACGTGCTCGGTGCCGCACGGCGGGCAGAGTGGTCGGACGTCTGCCGGCAACCCCGGCGTGATCGCGGCCGACAGCTCGGCCTTGGTCGCCCGTTCGCCGGGGAACTCGCGCAGCATCGCCGCCACGACGAGGTCCACGTGCTCCAGCGCCGGCACCGGGAACGCGCCGCACCACGACGCGAGCCGCGCGGACGTGCGCGGGCGCAGTCGGCGGCGCAGCGCCGGCAGGTCGTCGGGGCGGTGCAGGTGGGGCGCGCCGCGCAGGCCGAGCACCCGGACCAGCGGGCCGGTGAAGCGCAGGTCGCGCACGGCCACGGCGGCCGCACCGGTCTTCGGCGGGCTGTCCACCACGCCGAGCGCGAGCACGCCCAGGTCACCGCCGCCCAGATCACCGCCGCCCAGTCCCTGCACCGCGGCGCGGTGCGCGAGCACGTGGTCGGCGGTCAGGTCCACCTGGTCACCCGGAGGCCGCGCCGTGCGCGAGCACCGCGGCGACCACCTGCTCCGGCTCCAGCGCGTCGGTGGACACCTCGATCGCCGCGACCTCGCGGTAGAGCGGCAGCCGGGCGTCGAGCAGGGCCTTGAACGTCGAGCGCGGGTTCACCCCGGCCAGCAGGGGCCGCGCGGTCGACAGGCCGGTCCGCCGCACGCCCTCGGCCGTGCCGACGTTGAGGAACACCACCGGGTGGCCCGCGAGCCGCCGCCGGGTGGTCGCGGAGAGCACCGCGCCGCCGCCCAGCGCCAGCACGCCGTGGTGCTCGGCCAGGCCGGTCTCGACCGCGGCCTCCTCCAGCGCCCGGAACGCCGGCTCGCCGTCGTCGAGGAAGATGTCCGAAATGGACTTCCCGGCACTCGCCACGACGTCCTCGTCAGTGTCCCGGAAGGACACCCCGAGCCGCTCGGCGAGCAGCTGCCCGACCGTCGTCTTGCCCGCGCCGGGCGGGCCCAGCACGACGTAGCGCGGGCTCACCGGCCCTCCCAGCGGGCTTCCAGCGCCTCCAGGTAGGACGCGACGTTGCGCCGGGTCTCGGTGATCGAGTCGCCGCCGAACTTCTCCAGCGCCGCCTCGGCGAGCACCAGCGCCACCACGGACTCCAGCACGACACCGGCCCTGGGCACCGCGCACACGTCCGAGCGCTGGTGAATCGCCACGGCCGGCTCGCCGGTGCGCACGTCCACAGTGGACAGCGCGCGCGGCACGGTCGAGATGGGCTTCATGGCCACCCGCACGCGCAGCGGCTCGCCGTTGGTGATGCCGCCCTCCAACCCACCGGCCCGGTTGGAGCGGCGCGTCACGCCCTTCGGCCCGGTGCCCCGGTCGATCTCGTCGTGCGCCTCGCTGCCCCACCGCTCGGCGGTGGTGAAGCCGTCGCCGACCTCCACGCCCTTCATCGCCTGCACGCCCATCAGCGCGCCCGCGAGCCGCGAGTCCAGGCGCCGGTCCCAGTGCACGTGGGAACCGAGGCCGGGCGGCAGGCCGTAGGCGATGACCTCGATCACGCCGCCGACCGTGTCGCCGGCCTCCTTCACCGCCTCCACCTCGGCCACCATCGCCTCGGTGCCGCGCGGGTCGAAGGCGCGCACCGGGCTGGCGTCCACCGCGGCCAGGTCGCCCGGACCGGGGACGGCCGCGTCGGCGGGCGTCTTCGCCTTGCCGATCGACACCACGTGGCTGACCACGTCGACGTCGAAGACCTGCTTGAGGAACTGCCGCGCGACGGTGCCCAGCGCGGTGCGCGCGGCGGTCTCCCGCGCGCTGGCCCGCTCCAGCACCGGACGTGCCTCGTCGAAGCCGAACTTCTGCATCCCGGGCAGGTCGGCGTGGCCGGGCCGGGGCCGGGTCAGCGCCTCGTTGCGGCCGGTCGGCTTGAGCTCGGCCGGGTCGACGGGGTCGGCGGACATCACCTTCTGCCACTTGGGCCACTCGGAGTTGCCGATCCGCACGGCGACCGGGCCGCCCTGGGTCAGCCCGTGGCGCACCCCGCCGAGGATCTCGACCTCGTCGGCCTCGAACCCCATCCGGGGACTGCGGCCGAAACCGAGCCGTCGCCGTTCCAATTGGACGGTCAGGTCGGCAGTGGTGACCTCCACCCCGGCGACCATGCCTTCCAGCACGGCAACCAGGGCCGGTCCGTGGGACTCCCCAGCGGTGATCCAGCGCAGCACGCGCCGAATCCTTCCACAGGCTCACCAGGGTCCCGACATCGACGTGAGCCAGGTCGCCGCCGCGAGGCCGGGTCCGTGCGGCAGCGCGTCGCGCGGCCGGCGCAGCACGCCGACCAGCGTGATCGCGCTCGCGAGGGCGGCCGCCACCGGCAGCGCGAGCCAGGACACCGCCCCGAGCACCGCGCCCAGCGCCCCGGCCAGCTTCACGTCGCCCCCGCCGAGCGCCGCCGGCCGCCACCGGTGCACCGCGAAATGGACCCCGAAGAACACCAGACATCCGATGATTGACCGTTCCAGGTGCGCGCCGGCGAACCACAACACGACTGCGACCGCCGGGTACGCGGGCAGCGTCAAGGCGTTCGGCAGCCTGCCGTGACGGAGGTCCGTAGCCGCGACGAGCACCAACAGCCACGAGAGGAGCAACGGGACGGGTAACCAGCCATCTGGGGCGGGCACCGACGCGGTTATCGCCCACAGCGCGGCTGTAGGCAATGCGCACCACAGCCATCGGACGTTCGCACCACGCGGGATCGCGCGCAGCAGGCTCGCACCCAGGGTGCCGGCGACCAGGCCGGACAGCGGAATGACCATGGGCCCACCGTGCCCACCAGGCCGTTCGGAGCGCAAGAACGGGTTCGACCGGATGGTCCATCCGGTCGAACCCGTTCACGGGCGACGCTGCCCTGGTGTCAGGTCGTGCTCAGCGCTGCCTTCGTCGTGCGCGGCGCTGCCGTGAGGTCGTGCTCAGCGCTGCCAGGAGAACAGCGCGTCACCCGCCGCGACCGGGCCGGGTTCGGCCAGGTCGAGCAGGGCGTCGGCCGTCGCGTCCAGCGCGATGACCGGGCAGATCGGGGCGAACCCGGCCGCTTCCACCTCGGCCGGGTCCCAGGTCACGACCGGCTGCCCGGCCCGCACGACCTCGCCCTTGACCACGTGCAGGGTGAAGCCCTCACCCTTGCGCTTCACCGTGTCGATGCCCAGGTGCACCAGCACCGCGGCACCGTCGCCGGTGGCCACCACGAACGCGTGCGGGTGCAGCGTCACCACCGTCCCGTCCACCGGCGACACCACCTCCGCCGCCGCCCGGTCGGGTTCCACGGCGATGCCGGGCCCCACCATGGCCTGCGAGAACACCGGGTCCGGCACCTCGGTGAGCGCCACCAGCCGGCCGCTGACCGGGCTCGTCACGCGCAACGTCACAGCAGGTCCTCGATGTCGCTCGCGATCGTGTCCGCCTCCGGGCCGACCACGACCTGGACGACGTTGCCCGACCGCATCACACCGTGCGCACCGGCCGACTTGAGCAGCTTCTCGTCCACCAGACTGCCGTCGGTCAGCTCACAGCGCAGGCGCGTGATGCACGGCTCGATCTCCACGATGTTGTCCGCTCCGCCGAGCCCGGCGAGGATCTGCTCCGCCTTGTCGTCAGCCACTTCAAGTCCTCTCTCGACACCTGGGGTGCGGGTGCCACCGCTCGGGCACGGTCCCGTAACGGCGGTTGACACCCGCTTGGCGCGCGGAGCATCCTCCCCGCACCAACTGGTCTAGACCGGAAAGTACCAATCCCGGTCAGGCTTCGCGAGCACCGGGGAGGTGTCATGAACCGCAACGAGATCGTGGACGGGCCCAAGCCCAAGCACGCCCAGCTCAGGGACATCCTGCGGCGCATGGCGGAGCAGGAACTCCCGCCGGGCTCGCCGATCCCGTCCGAACGCGACCTCGCGCAGCAGTACCGGGTGTCCCGGATCACGGTGCGCGCCGCGGTCGGGCAGCTCGTCGCCGAGGGTCTGCTGACCAGGGCGAAGGGGCGCGGCACGTTCACCGCGCGCCGGCGGATGGACGTCCAGCTCTACCTGGAGTCCTTCACCGACGACATGCGGCGGCGCGGCCTGACCCCCACCACCGAGGTACACCGGTGCGCCGACGAGGTCCCGCCGCCGGCGGCGGCGACCGCGCTCGGCGTGCCGCCGCACGAACCCGCGTGCCACCTCGTCCGCCTGCGCCTGGCGGACGGCGTGCCGCTGGCCGTGGAGCGCGGCTGGTACCACCCGAGGATCGTGCCCGAACTGCACCGGCACGACCTCACCGGCTCGCTCTACACGCTCCTGGCCGACACTTACGGCGTGCAGCTCGACCACGCCCGGCAGACCGTGTGGGCCGAAGGCGCCGACCCGGAGACGGCGCGGCTGCTCGGCATCAGGACCGGCGGCCCGCTCCTCGTCTTCCGACGGGTCACCAGCTCCGCCGGCCGCCCCGTGGAGGACATGACGTCCTGGTACCGGGGCGATCTCTACCAGGTGACCATGCAATTGGACCGGACCGACCCGGATTCCGGCCATTATTTCTCCGCCAAGGGAGGTAACCCATGAGCGCCAGCGCCCCACAGGCGGTCGGCGGTCGTGACATCAAGGGACTCGCCACGTTGCAGCGGTTCGGTCGCAGCCTCATGCTGCCGATCGCCGCGCTGCCCGTGGCCGGTCTCCTGGCCCGCCTGGGCCAGCCCGACCTGCTCGGCAAGGACGGGTTGGGCTGGGACAAGGTCGCGGCGGTCATCGGCAACGCCGGCGACGCGATCCTCGGCAACCTGCCGCTGCTGTTCGCGGTCGGCATCGCGATCGGCTTCGCCCGCAAGGGTGACGGTTCCACGGCGCTGGCCGCGGTCGTCGGCTACGTGGTGATGCAGGGCGTCTTCAAGGCGATGTCGCCGCTGGTCCTGGAGATGCCGACCGACCCCCTCGCGAAAGCGCCGCTGATCGACTACCGGGTGCTCGGCGGCATCGTGGTGGGTCTGATCACCGCCTTGCTGTGGCAGAAGTACCACCGCATCAAGCTGCCGCCGTACCTGGCGTTCTTCGGCGGTCGCCGGTTCGTGCCGATCCTGGTCGCGACCGTCATGCTCGTGGTCGGCGTCCTGCTCGGCCTGATCTACCCGTGGTTCAACAGCGGCATCACCGCCATCGGTGAGGCCGTGACCGGCAGCACGGTGATCGGCGCGGGCCTGTTCGGCGTGGTCAACCGCCTGCTCATCCCGCTCGGCCTGCACCACATCATCAACAACGTGGTGTGGTTCCAGTTCGGCGAGTACACCGACGCCGCCGGCAAGGTCGTCCACGGCGACATCCCGCGCTTCCTGGCCCACGACCCGACCGCGGGCACGTTCCAGACCGGCTTCTTCCCGATCATGATGTTCGCGCTGCCCGCCGCCGCCCTGGCGATCGTGCACACGGCACGTCCGGCGCAGAAGAAGCTCATCGCCGGCATCATGGGCTCGGCCGCGCTCACCGCGTTCATCACCGGTGTCACCGAGCCGCTGGAATTCGCGTTCATGTTCGTCGCGTGGCCGCTGTACATCATCCACGCGATCCTCACCGGCACCTCGCTGGCGATCACCAACGCGCTGGGCATCCACGACGGCTTCTCGTTCTCCGCTGGTGCCATCGACATGGCGCTCAACTGGGGCATCGCGACCAAGCCGTGGCTGCTGGTCCTCGTCGGCCTGGTCTACGCGGTGATCTACTACTTCGTGTTCCGCTTCGTGATCGCCAAGTGGAACCTGCGGACGCCGGGTCGTGACGACGACGAGGACCCGGAGGCCGACCCCAGCGTCGTGGAGACCGACGCCGCGGAGACGAAGGAAACCCGGGGCCGGGGCGCAGCACAGCCCTGACCGCGAGAAGCACACACGAAAGGGACGGATCATGCCTGAGCGACGGGTCACCGTGGCGAGCAAGGTCGGACTGCACGCACGCCCGGCCGCACTGCTGGCGAAGGCGGCCGCGGGCCAGCCGGTCAAGGTCACCATCCGCAAGCAGGACGGCGAACCGGTGGAGGCGGGCAGCGTGCTGGGGCTGATGACCCTCGGCGCGATGCACGGGGACGAGGTCGTGCTGGCCGCGGAGGGCGAAGGCGCGGACGACGCGCTGGAGGCCATCGCGTCCCTCATCGCCTCGGACCTCGACGAAGGCTGATCCGAGCGACCGAGGAAGGGCCCTGCTCACGGGAGACGCGAGCAGGGCCCTTCCCGTTTTTCCCCCGATCGTGTGCACTTCGCCACTGCCGCAACGGATGCTCGGGACGGTGTCGGACAGCGCGAAGCCGAGCGTCTTCCGGCTCGACGGCAACCGGGCCGCTCGCCGTCGAGTCGGCCGGCGACGCCTGTTTCAGTCCCCCAGGGGTAAGGGCAGGACGTTGTCCGTCGCGGCGCGCAGCGCGGCGCGCATCGCCGCGCGGGGCGCGGGGTGGCCGGTGAACTGCTCGGACTGGCCGAAAGCCTGGTGCAGCAACATGTCCAGGCCCGTGGCCAGCGTTCGGCCGCGCTTCTCCACGGCGTGGGCCAACGGCGTGGGCCACGGGTGGTAGATCACGTCCAGCACGCACGGCGACTCGGCCAGCGCCGACGCGATCGGCTCCGTCGCCGACGGGGGCACCGTGCTCACCAGCACGTCCGAGGACGCCGCCAGCGCCGCGAAGTCCGTGGTGTCCCAGGACGTCACCGACAACGACACCCCGGCCCGCGAGGCGCACTCCCGGGCCTCCGCCGCCCGCGCGGCCGAGCGCACGACGAGCGCGACCTCCGTCACCCCCACCGACGCCAGCGCGACGAGCGCCGCCGTGGCCGTGCCGCCCGCGCCCAGCAGCACCGCGCGCGACCCGCCGACGAACCCGCAGGCCGCGCGCAACGCGCCCAGCACGCCGTCCACATCGGTGCAGTCCGCGTGCCAACCACCGGGCAGTCGACCACCGGGCAGCTGACCGCCGGGCACCGGTACCAGGGTGTTCGCCGCGCCGACCAGGGTGGCGCGGGGCGTCGCGGACGACGCCACGGCCAGCGCCGCGCGCTTGCCCGGCATCGTCACCGACAGCCCGGCCCAGGACGCGTCCAGACCGGCCACCAGCGCCGGCACCCCCGCCTCGTCGCACTCGACCCGGGTGTAGGTCCAGTCCAGCCCGAGCGCCTCGAACGCGGCGTTGTGCAGCACCGGCGACAGCGAGTGCGACACCGGCGAGCCGATCACGGCGGCCTGGCGGGACATCGTCAGAAGACGCCTTCCTCGCGCGCCTTGTCGGCCAGCCGGTTGTGCTCGTCCAGGTTGTCCGAGAAGCACGACGTGCCGTCCTTCTGGCACTTCACGAAGTACTGCCACGGCCCCTGCTCGGGGCTGATCGCGGCGGCGATCGCCTCGCGGCTCGGCGAACCGATCGGCGTCGGCGTCAGGCCCTTGTTCTTGTAGGTGTTGTACGGCCCGGACCGGTCGCGGTCCTCGTCGCTGGTGGTCACGATCGGCCGGTCCAGCTTGTAGTTGACCGTCGAGTCGAACTGGAGCTCCTGGTCGACCGACAGGCGCTTGTAGATGACCCGGGAGATCTTCCCGAAGTCCTTCTCCAAGCCCTCCTTCTCGATCAGCGACGCGATGGTGAGCACCTCGTAGGGCCGGAACCCGGTGTTCTTGGTGCCCGCCGGGATGCCGTAGCCCTGCAACCGGGCGTTCGACGTCTCGATCACGCTCTTGATCAGCTCGGGGGCCGACGCGCCGGGCTTGAGGTGGTACAGGCCCCGGGTGATCAGGCCCTCCAGCCGGTTCTCCTTGGGCGCGCGGGCGAAGTCGACCTGCGCCCAGTCCGGGATGCCCAGGGCGGCGGCGTCCGCGTTGTCCGCGGCGTCGCGCAGCTCCTGCGCCGTGACGCACTTCTTGACGCCGTCCAGCTCCGCGCACGAGGCGTCGGCCAGCATGGACAGGATGCCCTTGGTGACGCTCTTGCCGTCCGGCGAGGTGATGTCGTGCAGGACGTTGCCGCCCTTGACCTCCAGCGGGACGACCTTGGCCTTGGGGTCGGTCATCCGGTCCACCGCGGTCTGCCCGGACATCTTGGTCTTCATCAGGTAGAAGCCGGGCTGGATGGCGGTGAGCCCGGTGTTCTCCTTGCCGGCCTCGATGAAGGCGCGCGCGCTGGCCACCACGCCCTGCTCCTTGAGCGTGTTCGCGATGGCCGAGACCAGGTCGCCGTCCTTGACCTCGACCACCACGTCGGCCTCGCCCGCGCCCGGGAAGTCCTCGTAGGAGCCGATGCCGCTGAGCACCTGGTACCCGTAGTACGCGCCACCGCCACCGACGACCAGGATGAGCGCGACCACGACCCACAGGATCGTCTTCTTGCGCCTGCGCTTGCTGCGAGCCGCGGCCTTGGCACCGCGGGGGCGTTCGTCGTGGTGCACGTCCTGTTCGCTGAACAACCCGAGGTCGTCGCTCACGTGCGGTCCTTAGCTCCGGGGGCCTGTTCCTCGTCGGCGGAACGGGCCACGTTTCGTGCCCGTGCGTCCAGCCAGGACTGGAGGATCTCGACCGCGGCAGCCTGGTCCACGACAGCACGTTGCTTCTTGCCTCGCACCCCCCGCTCGGCCAGCACCCGGCTCGCGGTGACCGTGGTCAACCGCTCGTCCTGGAGCCGCACCGGGACCGCGACGCGCGCGGCCAACGCCGCAGCGTACGCGGTCGCCGCCGCCGCTGCCGGCCCGTGTCGCCCGGACAGGGTACGGGGCAGGCCGACCACGACCTCCACGACCTCGTGCTCGGCGACGAGTCCGGCCAGGTCCGCGAGGTCCCGGCCGGTCTTCTCGTCCCGGGCCAGGGTAACCAGGGGGGTCGCCAGGAAGGCGCCCGGGTCGCTCAGCGCGACGCCCACCCGCACCGCTCCGACGTCGACGCCCAGCCTCCGACCGAGGCCGGGATCGTCGACGCCGGGACGGTCAGCGCTGGTCAACGGCGCGGTCCACCTCGGCCCGCACGGCGGCCAGGGCCTGGTCGATCCCGGCCGGGTCGGTGCCGCCGCCCTGGGCCAGGTCCGGCTTGCCGCCGCCGCGACCGTCCACGGCCGGGGCGAACGCGGGCACCAGCTTGCCGGCGGCCAGCCCCAGCGAGCGGGCGGCGTTCGTGGTGGCCACCACGAAGCTCACCTTGTCGCCGTCCGGGGCGAACAGCGCCACCACGCCGGCCTTCTCGCCGAGCCGGTTGCGCACCTCGCCCGCCAGCGTCCGCACGTCGCCGGCGGCGATGCCCTCGGGCAGCCGCACCGCGACGACGGCCACGCCGCGCACGTCGAGGGCCTGCTCGGCCAGCGACCCGGCGGAGGACAGCAGCTGGGCGGCGCGCACCCGCTCCAGTTCCTTCTCGGCCGCCCGCAGCCGCTCGACCAGGGCTTCCACCCGGGCGGGCACCTCGGCGTCGGGCACCTTGAGCAGCGTGGCGACGTTCTGCACCAGGGCCCGCTCGCGGGCCAGGTACTGGAACGCCTCGATGCCGACGTAGGCCTCCAGCCGGCGCACGCCCGAGCCCACCGACGACTCGCCGATCACGGTGATCGGGCCGATCTGGGAGGAGTGCTCGACGTGCGTGCCACCGCACAGCTCGCGCGACCACTCGCCGCCGATCTCGACCACCCGGACGGTGTCGTCGTAGGTCTCGCCGAACAGGGCGACCGCGCCCATCTCCTGGGCCTCGCCCATGTCGGTGTAGACCACGCTGACCGGCAGGTCCCGGCGCACGGCCAGGTTGGAGACCTCTTCGATCTCGCTGCGGGTGGACTCGGAAAGACCACCCGTCCAGGCGAAGTCCAGCCGCAGGTAGCCGGGCTTGTTGTAGGAGCCGCTCTGGAGAGCGGACGGGCCGAGCACCTGGCGCAGGGCGGCGTGCACGACGTGCGTGCCCGAGTGGCCCTGCCGCGCGCCGACCCGCCACTCCGGGTCGACCCGGGCCTCGACCCGCTCACCCTCGGCGATCTCGCCGGAGAGCACCCGCACCTGGTGCACCCACAGCTTGCGGGCCACCTTCTGGACGTCCACGACCTCCAGCTCGGCGCTGCCGGACACGATGGTGCCGGCGTCGCTCTCCTGGCCGCCGGACTCGGCGTAGAGCGGCGTGCGGTCCAGCACGACCTCGACGATCTCGCCCTCGCGGGCCGAGCGCACCCGCTTGCCCTCGCGCACGATGCCGCGCAGCGTGGCCTCGGAGGCCAGCTCCTGGTAGCCGGTGAACTCGGTGGCCCCGAGGTCGAGCAGCTCCCGGTAGACGGTCTGGTCGCCGTGGCCGGTCTTCTTGCCGGCGGCGTCGGCCTTGGCGCGGGCGCGCTGCTCGGCCATCAGCTTGCGGAAGCCGTCCTCGTCCACGGTCAGGCCCGCCTCGGCGGCCATCTCCAGGGTGAGGTCGATCGGGAAGCCGTACGTGTCGTGCAGCTGGAAGGCCTTGTCGCCGGGCAGCGTGGCCCGGCCCTCGGCCTTGACCTCGCCCGCGGCGGTCCCGAAGATCCGCTCGCCGGCCTCCAGGGTGCGCAGGAAGGTGTCCTCCTCCGCCTTGAGCACCTGGGCGATCCGCGGGAACCCGCTGACCAGCTCCGGGTAGGTCGGGCCCATGGCGTCGCGGACCAGCTCGGCGAACCGGACCAGCACCGGCTGGTCGATGCCGAGCAGGCGGGCCGAGCGGACGATCCGGCGCAGCAGCCGGCGCAGCACGTAGCCGCGGGCCTCGTTGCCGGGGGTGACGCCGTCGCCGACGATCAGCACGCCGCTGCGGGCGTGGTCGGCGATGACCCGGAAGCGGACGTCGTCCACCGGGTCGACGCCGTACTTGCGCCCCGACAGCTCCTCGGCCGCGCGGATCACCGGGAGCACCAGGTCGGTCTCGTAGACGTTGTCCACGCCCTGGAGCAGGAACGCGACCCGCTCGATGCCCATGCCGGTGTCGATGTTCCGGCTGGGCAGCGAGCCGATCGGCGGGTGGCCGAGCTTGGGGCTGAGCTCGCCGCGCTCGTCCTGCATGAAGACCAGGTTCCAGATCTCCAGGTACCGGTCCTCGTCGACGACCGGGCCGCCCTCCGCGCCGAAGGCCGGGCCGCGGTCGTAGTAGATCTCCGAGCACGGGCCACCGGGGCCGGGCACGCCCATGTCCCAGTAGTTGTCCTTGCCGTCACGGCGCTGGATGCGCTCGTCGGGCAGGTCGGCGACCTTCTTCCAGAGCTCGATGGCCTCGTCGTCGTCCAGGTAGACGGTGACCCAGATCCGCTCCGGGTCGAAGCCGTAGCCGCCGTCGTCCTGGGACTTGGTGATCAGCTCCCAGGCCAGCCGGATGGCCTCTTCCTTGAAGTAGTCGCCGAAGGAGAAGTTGCCGGCCATCTGGAAGAACGTGTTGTGCCGGGTGGTCTTGCCGACCTCGTCGATGTCCGGCGTGCGCACGCACTTCTGGATGCTCGTGGCGCGCTTGTACGGCGGCGGGGCCTCGCCCAGGAAGTAGGGCTTGAACGGCACCATGCCGGCGTTGACGAACAGCAGGTTCGGGTCGTCCAGGATGAGCGAGGCGCTGGGCACGTAGGTGTGGCCGGCGTTCTCGAAGTGCTCGCGGAAGCGCTTGATGATCTCGTGGGTCTGCACGGGTTGTTCCTCGGGTGCGAAGTGGGTTCGGGCGCGGTGAGGCGGGCGACCTCTAGTAGCGGTCGCCCGCCCTGCGCGCTCGCCGACCCGGCGTCTGGCCCGTCTGACGCTCCACGGTGTCGTGCAACTCCTGCTCGCGCTCGGACATCCCGGCGCGGACCTCCGCGCCGAACGACCCGAGCGCGCCGGCCAGCTCCCGCAGGCCCTCGCCGACGTTCGCGCCGATGCCCGCCGGGGTGGCGGCGTGCGCGGCCTGGCCCGCCTTGCGGGTGGCGAACACGCCGGCCGCGATGCCCAGGCCGAACCAGAACAGCCGCCTCATCGCCGGCCTCGCCGGGAGTGCTTCTTCGGCGACTGGCCGGCGCCGCGGCGGGCCCGGATGGCCTTGCCCACGCCGTAGGACAGCGCCGCGGCCTTCACCAGCGGGCCGCCCAGGGTGGCGGTGAACAGCGAGGTCAGCGCCGAGACGTTGCCGGTGACCGCGCGCGCGTTGGCGGTGATCCCGTCCACCCGCTCCAGCTGCGTGTTCACGTGCGAGATCGTGGTGTTCGCGCCGGTGAAGAGCGGGTCGCTGTTCTGGTGCGCCTTGCGGATGGCGATGGTGGCCTCGTCCAGCGTGCGGCCCAGCTTGATCAGCGGGATGGCCAGCAGGATCACCAGCAGCACGAACGCGCCGGCGGCGACCAGCGCGGCGATCTGCCCTGGCGACACGGATCCTCCTGAGAGCTTGCTGGGCGTTGGGGTGTCCAAGGTTACCGTGCGTCGCCCGAATGACGTCTGGTGGATATCGGTTGCGGCTGCCGGAGCCCCTGATCCACTTGTGAGAATTACTCGGATGACCGATGACCAGCGCCGATTCGGTGCCGTAGCGTGATCTTCGCTGTTGGGACCCCCACCAGAGGAGGAACGGCATGGCTCAGGAGAACGAAGCGTACGAGGCCCCGTCCAGCGGTCTGCTGCTCAGCGCGCAGGCGCTGACCGGCGCGGTCGACCGCGGCAAGGCCAACGGTGCCCTCGACGACACCGACGGTGGCCAGGACAAGTGACCTTCTCCACCCTGGCTGGCCTCGTCGCACCGAGCGGGGCCAGCCAGTTCTTCGACGCGGTGCAGGGCCGGACCCACCAGCGGTTCCCCGGCCGGGCGGGGCGGTTCGCCGACCTGCTGCCGTGGTCGGAGGTCAACCGGGTGCTGCGGCAGCACCCGTTGGAGCACCCCCGGCTCAGGCTCGCGCAGGGCGGCGAGGTCCTCCCCGCGCACACCTACACCGAGACCTCCGACACCGCGCCGGTCCCCCGGCTGTCACCCGCGGCGTTCACCGAGAAGATGCGCGGCGGCGCCACCCTGGTGATGGACGCCGTTCACGAACTGTTCGAACCGGTCGGCGAGCTGGCCGCGGCGCTGGAGCACGAGCTGCGCGAACGCGTCCGGGTGAACCTGTACGCGGGGTGGGGCGTCACGCACGGCTTCGACGTGCACTGGGACGACCACGACGTGATCATCGTCCAGGTCTCGGGGCGCAAGCGCTGGCGGCTGCACGGGTCGACCCGGCCCGCGCCGCTGCGCCGGGACGTGGAGCTGCCGCCCCGGCCGTCGACCGAGCCGCTCGACGACTTCGTGCTGGAGGACGGCGACGTCCTGTACGTGCCGCGCGGGCACTGGCACGACGTGTCCGCCGTCGGCGAGGAGTCGCTGCACCTGACCATCGGGTTCAACCGGGCGACCGGTGTCGACCTGGTCTCGTGGCTGGCCGACCAGCTGCGGGCCGAAGAGGCTTTCCGCACCGACCTGCCGCGGTTCGCGAGCAGGGCGGAGCAGGAGGCGCACGCCGCCGTGCTCAGGGCCAAGCTCACCGACCTGCTGGACGCCGGCGTGGTCGCGCGGTTCCTGGCCGACCGGGACGCGCAGGCCCCGGCCCTCCCGCACGTCGGGCTGCCGTGGACGGCGACCCCCGGCCTGCTGCCGCCGGGTGACGAGGCCGAGGTCCGGTTGCTGACCCCGCGCGCGGTGCTTGCCGTCGGTCCGGAGACCGTGACGTTGGCCGCGGCGGGCAAGAGCCTGGTGTTCGCGGCGGCGGCGGGGCCGGTGCTGGAGGTGCTCGTGGGCAGTCCTCGCCACACGGTGAAGTCGCTGGTGGAAGCGGGTGCACCGACCCTCGATCGGGCGACCGTGCGAGCGTTGCTCGCAGAATTGGTCACACAAGGTGTGGTGGGACCGGAGTGATCCGGTAAGCTTAGGTATGCCTAACGTAAGTTCGGGTGGTCTGCCGGGGTGCGCGATCCTCACGCGCCAGCTCGGTGGCGACCCGGCCGGCACAGCGGCGCTCATGACGTCGTGGCTGCTCGTGGAGCAGCCCGGCCCGTGGCCCGCGGACGCGTTGGAGCAAACCCTGGCCGCGGTGTTCGAGCCGGGCCGGTTGGCCGGGCCGCGCGCCGCGGGTCTGCGGACGCTGCTCATCCGGCGGCCCGGCAAGCACCGGCGCGCCGCCGACGCGCCCCGCACCGTCTACCTGGCCAGCGGCGTGCCCGGCAACCGGTGGCTGGAGCGGCTGGAGGTCGCCGACCTCGCCGAACTGGCCTCGCTCGACCTCGGCGCGCTGGCGGCCGGCATTCCCGGCCACGGCGAGCGGGTCGACGGGCCGCTGTTCCTGGTCTGCACGCACGGCACCAAGGACATGTGCTGCGCCGTGCTCGGCCGCCCGCTGGCGGGCGTGCTGGGCGAGAACCACCCCGGCCGGGCGTGGGAGGTCAGCCACGTCGGCGGCGACCGGTGGGCGGGCAACCTGCTGGTGGTGCCGGACGGCTTCCTGCACGGCCAGCTCGACCCGGGCGAGGCGGCGCTGGTGGCCAAGGCCGCGCTGAGCGGCCAGGTGCAGCCCGACCAGCTGCGCGGGCGCACCTCGGCACCGAGCGCGTGGACCCAGTACGCCGAGATCGCGGTGCGCAAGCACCTCGGGCTGCGCGGGCTGGACGCGGCGCTGGGCGTGGCCGAGCGGCCGATCGAGTCCGACGACGGCGAAGCGCGCGTGGTGACAGTGCAGGGCATGGACCACCTGTACGAGGTGACGGTGCACCGGGGTGCCGCGAGCGCGGCCGGCGACAGCCGCTGCTCCGGGCGGATCGCACCCCCCGCGTACACGGCCGGCACGATCAAGACCCTCGCCACCGCCTGACCTGCTTCGACGTGCCGTTCGGCGCGTGGCCCGGCCTGGGGGCAGGTGCGGGCGCGCTTCCCGGCAGGGGTGTCGCCCCGCCCGGGATCCCCGGCCGGACGGGACGACAGGTCCCTACCGGCGGGCCAGCGTGAGGTAGGCGAACCCCATGCTGGTCCGGTACCCCTTGAGCCACCCGTCGCGGTGGTCGTCCACGACCTTCGCGACCTCGGCGGCCTTCGGGTGGTCCGGGTTGGCCAGCAGCCAGCGCTCCCGCCCCGCGCACCAGCGCGACTCGAACGAGTCCCACTCGTCGCGGTTGGCCGTGGCCAGGTTGAGCAGCCGGTAGCCCGCCGCCATGGCGACCTCCACCAGCTCGTCCACCGCGAAGAACTCCTCGCGGGGGAAGATCTCCAGGGCGCGCGCGTTCGGCTCGCTGTCCCAGATGCCGTCGCCGAGCAGCAACCGGCCACCGGGCTTGAGGCGGGTGTGCATGGCCTCCAGTGTCCCCCGCGTGCCGCCCCAGGCGTGGGACGCACCGATCGACACGACCACATCCGCCGGTTCGGCCGCGTACGCGGTGACGTCGGCGCGTTCCAGCCGGACCCGTCCGGTCAGGCCGCGCGCGGCAATGTTCGCGGTGCCGCGGTCGATGGCGTACTCGTCGTCGTCCACGCCCAGGCCGGTCGCGCCCGGCGCGTGCTCGACGGTGCGCAGCAGGAACTCCGCCCAGCCGCAGCCGTAGTCCACGACGGTCGCGCCGTCGAGCGGACCGAGGGTGCCGATCAGGTCGTAGGACTTGCCGTCCGACAAGGGCGAGTTGAAGTCGAGGTAGGCATGGCCGTTGGCCGGAGCATCGATCACGGCGCACACCGTCGCAGATGCGCTGGTGATCGGCACCCGGTTTTTCGCCGGCGGCCTGCTCATGACCGCCTGCGCCCGGCTGCTTGCTCGTGGCGGCCTACTCCTGGCCCCGGATGACGCGGCGGAGCTTGGGCAGGCGCTCGGCGATGTAGCGCTCGGTGCCCCGGCCGGTCGGCTCGTAGTAGTCGCGGCCGACGAGGTCGTCCGGCGGGTACTGCTGGGTGAGCACGCCCTCGGGCACGTTGTGCGGGTACCGGTAGCCCTTCGCGTGGCCGAGCTGCTCCGCGCCCACGTAGTGCCCGTCCCGCAGGTGCGCCGGCACCGTGCCGACCGCGCCTCGGCGCACGTCGGTCATGGCTGCGCCGATCGCCGTGGTCACCGCGTTGGACTTGGGCGCGGTGGCCAGGTGCACGGTCGCGTGCGCCAGGTTCAGCGCGCACTCGGGCAGCCCGATCAGCTGCACGGCCTGCGCGGCGGCGACCGCGGTCTGCAACGCGGTCGGGTCGGCCATGCCGACGTCCTCGCTGGCGTGGATCACCAGCCGCCGCGCGATGAACCTCGGGTCCTCCCCCGCCTCGATCATCCGGGCCAGGTAGTGCAGCGCCGCGTCGACGTCCGAACCCCGGATGGACTTGATGAACGCGCTGGTCACGTCGTAGTGCTGGTCACCCTGCCGGTCGTAGCGCACGGCCGCGCGGTCGACCGTGGCCTCCAGCGTGGCCAGGTCCAGCGACCCGCCGGGGGCGACCGCGTCGGCGGCGGCCTCCAGCGCGGTCAGGGCGCGCCGCGCGTCCCCGCCGGCCAGCCGGACCAGGTGGTCCTCGGCGTCCTGGTCGACGGTGATCGCGCCGGCCAGGCCCCGCTCGTCGGCGACCGCGCGGCGGACCAGCGCGCGCACGTCGTCGTCGCCGAGCGGGCGGAGCTGGAGCACCAGGGAGCGGGACAGCAGCGGCGCGACGACCGAGAAGAACGGGTTCTCCGTGGTCGCCGCGACCAGCAGCACGATCCGGTCCTCGACCGCGCCGAGCAGGGCGTCCTGCTGGGTCTTGGAGAACCGGTGCACCTCGTCGATGAACAGCACGGTCGACTCGCCGGAGCGGACCAGCCGGCGGCGGGCCTCGTCGATGACCGCGCGGACCTCCTTCACACCGGCGCTGAGCGCGCTCAACGCGGCGAACCGGCGGCCGGTGGCCTGGGAGACGAGCGTGGCCAGGGTGGTCTTGCCGGTGCCGGGCGGGCCGTAGAGCATGACCGACGCGGGCGAGGAGCCCTCCACGAGCCGGCGCAGCGGCGCGCCGGGCCCCAGCAGGTGGCCCTGGCCGACCACCTCGTCCAGCGTGCGCGGGCGCATCCGCACGGCCAGCGGCGCGTTGGCCGCGATCCGCTCCGCGCGCTCCTCCTCGGGCACGCCGAACAAGCCCTCGTCGAACAGCCTTTCGTTCACCTGTTCGACTGTAGTCGCCCCGTGCACTCCCGCTGTCCCAGCGTGCAGCGCCGGTTCCCCCGCCGGTCCGCGCGGGCCAGGGTTGGCGGCATGAGCAGGCTGAGTCCGGAGCAGATCGCCCGGCACGCGCACGACGCGGGGTTCCGGGGCGAGGACCTGACGATCGCGGTGGCGGTCGCGCTGGCCGAGTCCGGCGGCGACCCGCGCGCCCACAACCCGAGACCGCCGGACGACTCGTACGGGCTGTGGCAGATCAACATGCTGGGGTCGCTGGGCCCGGCGCGGCGGCGTGAGCTGGGGCTCTCGTCGGACCGCGAGCTGTTCGACCCCCGGGAGAACGCCAAGGCGGCCAACCGGATCTCCGGCGACGGCCGGTCGTGGACCCCGTGGTCGACCTACACCAACGGCGCGTACCGCAAGCACCTGGACGAGGCTCGGCGAGGCGTGAAGGCGTTGGGGCGCACCAACTCCGGCGGCGGCTCCGGCGGCGGTTCAGGCGGGCGCGGCGGGTCGGGCGGCGGGTTCTCGGTCGACGTGGGGGTGTTGCGCGACTACGCGCGGCGCACCCAGAACACCGCCGACGACCTGACCGCGTTGGGCCGCACGCACGTCCGCGAGGTCCGGGAGATCGCCGAGGACAGCTTCGGCGCGGTCGGGAAGCAGTCCGGCTTCGCCACCGCCCTCGACGGGTTCGGCGCGGCGCTGCGCAAGCAGGTCAAGGCCGTCGCGCACAACACCGACGCGCTGGCCGCGTCGGCGGCCAAGTCCGCGCGGGCCTACCGCGACCAGGACGACGACACCGCCCGCTCGCTGAGCTGAAGGATCCGCCGTGGACACGAAAGCCGCCGCGCGGCACTTCGCGGAGAGCATGATCGGGCACCGCAACGCCCTGGCGGGCAAGGCGGAGGACGCCGTCAAGGTCCAGTACGCCCTGCACCAGACCGCGACCGGGCTCACCGACCAGCACGACGACCACGTCAAGGCGTCCAAGACCGTGCTGGAGCACTGGAAGGGCACCCAGTCGGAGGGGTTCGAGAAGCGCTCCGGCAGGCTCGGCCGGCAGCTGCGGGTCACCGCCGACGCGGCCCGCGACGCGGAGCAGGTCGTCGCCGGGGTGAGCGCCGCGCTGACCACCGGGCACACCAGGGCGCGGCAGGCCGTGGACGAGTACCTGGAACGGGCCACCCGCCTGCTCGACGCGGGCGTCGCCGTCGGGACCCGGGCGGCGCTGCTGAAGGCCGTCGCCGCCGCCGCGGACCTGGAACCCCGCTACACCAAGGAAACCGCTGCGGCGCTGCGGCGCGCGCGGGACGAGATGGAGGATGCGGCACGTCGGCTGCGCGCGTTGGAGAAGGAGGTCGAGCACGACGGCGTGGCCGACGCGCGGACGCACCCCACCAAGCCCGCCAAGGCACGGGAACGGGGCCGCGCCCGCACGATCGTCTCCGCCGCCCGGCGCGAGCTGGGCGTGCGGGAGAACCCGCCGGGCAGCAACCGCAACCCGTACGGCCCGACCGCCGCGTGGTGCTCGTCGTTCGCGACCTCCATGTGGCGCAAGGCGGGCGTGGACATCCCGCTGCTGCCGTTCACCGGTGACGTGTTCCGCTGGGGGCAGCGCAACGGCAAGGCGTACACCAAGCTCGGCGACGTGCGCCCCGGTGACGTGCTGCTGTTCGGCACCGGACCGCAGAGCACCGCGACCAGCAAGCACATCGGGATCGTGGAGAAGGTCTCCGGCGGCACGGTGACCCTGATCGAGGGCAACTCCGGCGACGCCGTGCGGCGCAACACCCATCAGCTCAGCTCGGCCACGTTCTACGGAGGGGTGCACCCGTGATCAGCGCGCACGCGCACGACCCGGACCGGGGTGTCGCGGTGGAGGTGGGGCCGGGCGGCGCGCTGCGCGACCTGACCCTGGACGCCCGCGCCCTGCGGCTGGGCCCCGACCTGGCCCGCGCCGTCCTCGACCTGGTCGACGAGGCCACCGCCAAGGCCAACGCGCGGGCCGCCGGGGCGCTCGGCGACCTGGCCGACCTCGGCCTGGGCGTGCCGGACCGGCGGGCCGACGAGGTCGAGGACACCACCCCGACGACGTGGAGGGTCTGATGCTGGGCGAACAGCTGGACGCGATCCGTGCGACGGCGTCCGACGGCGGTGTGACGGTGACCGTGGACCTGCACGGCAAGCCGGTGGGGCTGGAGTTCGCGCGGGAGGCGTTCGCCCGGACGCCGTCGGCGCTCGCGGAGGCCGTGCGGCGGCTGGCCGACCGAGCGGCGGCCGATGCGCTGGCGCAGGGCATGGCCGTGCTGACCGACGTGCTGCCCGCCGGTCTGATCGGTGATCGGTGATCGGTGACGACCCGACCGCCGTGCCAACTCAGGAGATGACCCAGCAGATGACCCAGGAGATGACCACCCGACCGGCGCGGAGCCGGAGCGGGTCTAGGCGACGCCGGCGAGCAGTTCGGACAGCCGGCGGGTGAGCCGGGCGCCGTCCGCCGGGGTGACCAGCACCCACGGGTCGCCCGCCGAGGTCTCGGTGGCCATCGCGTACCGGCCGGCGGTGGTGTCGGTCCAGCTCAGGATCTCCGAGCGGCCGCCCGGACCGGTGCACGCGACCTGGCCGGCGGCGACCCGGCCGGACTCGGCCAGGGTGCTGATCGCGCGGGTCGCCCGCCCGGTCACCCCGCCGGCCGCCAGCGCGCGTTCCAGCCCGAGGTGGCCGGACTCCGCGTAGCCGCGCATCGCGGCGGAGAACACCGCGCGCGGCAACCGCACCTGCTCGCCCGGCCCCGGCACGCCGTCGCCGATCACCCGCGCCATCGCCGCGACGGCGTCGGTGATCGGCTCCAGCGCGACCTCCCGGTCGTCGAGCACCGCGAGCACGCCGCGCGGGCCCCGCACCGACGCCAGCACCCGCCACGGCCGCGGCCGGAACACCAGGGCGTCGACGGACAGCGTGCTGCCGGTCAGGTGGCCGAACAGGTCCTCCAGCTCGGGCGCGGGGCCGCCGTCCTCGGCCAGGCCCGCCGACGCCAGCGCGTGGAACACGTCCACGCCCAGGTCCGCGCGCTCCTCGGCGGTCCCGCCGTGCGAGTCGACCTCCAGCGGGTACGGCGGGTCGCCCACCCCCAGGTCCTCCCACAGCAGGTCGAACTCCAGGTGCGACAGGACGACCGCGGTCGCCGAACGACGTGCCATGCGGGCCGAAGATAGCGGGTGAGGTGGACCGGGTCCGGGCCCGCCGGCCTTACCCTGGCCGGCGTGGACCTCGCCAACGGCCTGCTCACGGTGCGCGCGTCGGGTGCGGCGGCGGCCCGTGCGGCGCTGAACGGCACGTCGGGCCCGCCCGAGCACATCCAGCTGCTGATGGGCTGCGCGGTGCCGCGCGGGCTGCCGCACAGCGGCGCGGAGCTTCGGTTTCCCGATTGCTCGCTGCACGTGCTGCCCGGCGTGGTGCTGCTGACCGTCGCCGAGGCGAAGCTGACCGTCGGGTTCACCGAGCTCAAACCCCTGATGTTCCAACCGGTCCCGGTCGAGGCGGCGCTGCGCTCGGTGTTCGCCGGGGCGATCGCGCACGTCCTGGCCGCCGCGCACGTGCTGGACCCGCACGGCCTGTCGCACCACCTGCTCGGGCTGGCCGAGCTGGTGCTGCGCAGCGCGTTGAAGGCCGAGCTGGACCGGGTCGACGCGCTGGTCGCCCGCCGCCGCGAGGCGCTGGACTACATCCGCGACCACCTGGCCGACCCGAACCTGGGCGCCGACGTCGTGGCCGGTGCCCTGCACATCTCCCGCCGCCGCCTCTACCAGCTCTTCGACGACGGGCAGGGGGTGTCCGAGCGGATCCGGGGGCTGCGGGTGGACCGGGCCAAGGCGCTGCTGGCCGACCCGGCCAAGGCCGGACGGGGCATCGGCGAGATCGCCAGGGACTGCGGTTTCGTCAGCGCCGCGCACTTCTCCCGGACGTTCCGCCAGGTGGTCGGCCGGACGCCGAGCGAGTTCCGCGGCCGGTGAGCCCCGGGTCGTCGAACTCGATCCCGGACACGAACCGCCCGGCCAGGCCCGCGACGTCCAGCCAGCCCCGCCCGGTGGGCGAGTGCAGGGTGAACACCGCGACCCTCGGGTGCGCCGGGTCGGTCACCACGACCTGGAGCTGCGCGCCGGTCCCGGTCACCGGGATGCGTTCCACGATCACCACCGGGCAGCCGGTCGCCGTCACGCCTCTGGTCACGTCGCGGATGGCCGGCCCGTCGAGCCGGACGCCGAGATCGGGGTCGACCGGCCGGTCCACCGGCACCACGCCCGCCATCAGCAGCGCCGGGTCCGCGCCCGGGTGCTCGACCACGGCCAGCAGGCCGCAGCCCGGCCGGTGCGCCAGCTCCGCGGCCTGCGTCGCGGAGACCTCCAGGCCGGGGTCGCGGGTGCCCTTGATCCGGCGCAGCACCGCGAGCAGGTCCGCCGCGGTGCGCTCCGGGGAGCCGAGTGCCACCGGGGTCACCCCCGGCACGGGAGCCAGTCTCACCCGAGGCCCGCCGCGAACGCCTCGGCCGCGCCGCGCCCGGCGGCCGGTCCGGCGGGCCCGAGCAGCACCGACGCCAGTTCCGCGGTGAGCGCGGAGAAGTCGGCGAGGGTGTCCGCCAGCGCCGTGGACGGCTCCTCCGAGCGCAGCCGCTCGGCGACCCGCCGCGCCTCGGCGTGGTGGTCGCGGGCCAGCAGGCGGGCCTCCTCCAGCACCTCGTCCAACCGGCGGGCTATCCCGTCGTGCCGGGCCGTCACCGCCGCGTGCGCCTCGCCGTGGGCGGGGGTGAACGAGGCCAGCGCGGCGCAGCGGTCGACCTCGTCGGCGGCCTCGGCCAGCTCCCGGCGCAGCGCGGTGGCCCGCCGGTCCAGGTCCTCGGCCCGCCGCTGGTTGCCCAGCAGGGTGCCGGCCCAGGCGTCGAGCACCTCCGCCGCGGCCCGCATCGCGCGCCGCACCGCCGTCAACTCCGACACCACCGCCTCCAACCGGGTCCGGAACCCCTCCGCCGCCGCTCCTTCCCAGCCGACCGGGACACCGGGCACGGGCACGTCGAACGCGCAGCGCGCGGCGGCCGCCGCGACGGCACCGGCGTTGCCCGGCGCGGGGTCGAACCCGAGGCCCCGGTAGTCAGCCATGGTCGAGCTCGTCGGCCCGCCGGTAGGTCTCGCCGGTCGCCCGCACCTCGTCGGCGAGCACGCCGAAGTCCAGGCCCCGCACGGTGTCCGCCCACTCGGCGAACAGCCCGGAGACCGCCTCGGACACCCCTTCCGGGCCCAGGTCGCCGACCGGTTCGGCCAGCCCGGACAGCGCGGCGCGCAGGTCGTCGCCGGTGTCGGCGAGCCGGTTCGCGAAGCCCGCCAGCTCGTCCGGGTCGACCCGGAAGCCGCTCATTCGCCGAGCACCGGCGGGAACGCGGGCGGCAGGTCGTCGAGCAGGTCCAGGCCGTTGTCGTAGCGGTTGCGGTGCTCCAGGTCCTCGTCCCGGTTGCCCGGCGCGGCCGGCGGGAACATCCCGTACCCGCCCTGCCCGCCGGCGGTCACCGGCACGACACCGCCGCGCGCCGCGGCACCGCCGGGCACCGCGCCGATCACGCCCGACGAGCCGCCGGGACCGACCGGGCCGAACCCGGTGCCGTAGCCGCCGGAACCGGGGGCGAACCCGCCGTGCCCGCCGGGCGAGCCGGCCGCGTAGCCGCCGGGCACCGCCGAACCGCCGGGCAGGCCCGGGATGCCGAACCCGGCAGGACCGCCGGCCGCCGCGACCGCCGTGGTGTCCGTCGGCCGCGCGCCGGGCACGAGACCGGGCTCAGGCGTGGGCGTGGGCCCGGTAGCGGGTGGAGCCGGCGGGACGGGCGGGGTCGGCGGCTGGGGCGGGGCCTCCGGTCGGACGGGCGGCGGGCGGTGGTCGGGCTCGACCTTCGTGCCCGCGGGGGCGTCGTCGAACAGCGGCAGGCGGTCGTGCTCGTCGCGGCTGGCCTGCTCGTAGGCGTCCATCACCCGCACGGCCTCGGCCTTGGCCGCCCGCTGCTCCTTCTTGGACGGCAGGTGGTCGTCCAGCAGCTGGTCGGCCAGGTACGCGCCCTGCGGGCCGTCCAGGGTGGTCACGTCGTAGCCGTCGCGGAACCACCGCTCGGCGTCCGGGTGCACGGGCACGGGCATCCGCCGGGCCGCCTCGTCCACGGCGTGCGTGTACCCGCCCATCCCGCCGCCGACCTGGTAGGCGCGCTGGGACACCTCGGTCGCCCACTCGGTCAACCGGGACACCGACCCGGCGGCGGCCGAGGAGGACGGGCCGTGCCAGGACTCGACCAGCTTGCGGACCAGCTTCCCGACGTCCTCGGTGGCCTCGGCCACGTCCCGGGCGAGCACCTGCCACTCGTGCGTGCGCCGGCCCATCCGGCCCAGGTCGGCGGACTTGACCATGTCCCACAGCTCGCGGTGGCTGTAGGCGTCCCAGTTGATCTTGCCGAACCGGTCCAGCCGCCGGTTGGCCTTCTTGCGGGCGGAGACCTGGCGCTGGGCCCGGCGCTGCTTCCGGGTGGGCGGGTGGTCGTCGGAGTGCAGCCGGTGCCGGCGCTCCTGCCAGGGCGGGAGGGCGTTCACAGCTTCCTCATCCCCTCGGCCGCGGCCTCGTCCTCGGCGCGGTGGGTGCTGCCGACCTGGCGCAGCGCGGCGCGCAACGCGCCCAGCTCGTCCAGGTAGGACCGCAGCGACGACTGCACACCGCCGTCCTGGCCGCTGCCGCGCAGCCCGAACGCCCGGCGCATGTGCAGCGCGACCGGGCCCTTGCCGTCACCGAAGTGGTCGGCCAGGACGTCGGCGCGGCGCAGGTGCTCGCCCAGGGTGTCGTGCAGCTCGTCCAGTGTGGTGAGGGCGGCGTCGAGTTCGTCGAAGTCGAGCGCGATGCGGTCGCCGTCCTGCGCCACGATCGGCGTCGCGCCGGCCGTCGTGGGCGCGGCGACCCGGGGCGGCGGCGCGGGTCGTCCCCGCCGCTCGCGATCGAGCTCGTCGCGCAACCGCCGGGCGTCCTCGATGCCGCGCACCCTCTCCATGACGCACATCGTGGCGGGCGCGGCGCGCGGCGACCAGACCGGGTGCACAACGGGAGCAGGACGGGTGCACGCACGGACAAACACGAGGTCGCGTCGGGTATGCGGGACGTGCGAGAATCGTCTCCCGTGCCGTCATCCGCCGTTCACGCACGTGTCGTGTTGCTCGCCGGTCCGTCCGGGTCGGGCAAGTCCACCCTCGCCGCCCACCTGGGGTGGCCGGTGCTGCGCCTGGACGACTTCTACCGCGAGGGCGACGACCCGCTGCTGCCGCGCGACGACGCCGGTCGGCCGGACTGGGACGCCGAACAGTCGTGGAACACCGAGGACGCGCTGCGCGCGGTGGTGGAACTGGCCACCACGGGGCGGGTCGAGGCCCCGGTGTACGTGCTGGGCGAGGACCGGCGGGTCGGGTGCCGGGTGGTGGAAGCGGCCGGCCCGTTCCTGGCCGAGGGCCTGTTCGCGGACCGCCTGGTGGCCGGGTGCCGGGAGGCGGGCGTCCTGCTGGACGCGATCGTGCTGTCCCCCAACGCCGTCGTGACGTTCGCGCGGCGCTTCGCCCGGGACGTCGCCGAAGCCCGCAAACCCGTCCCGCTGCTGGTGCGGCGCGGCCTGCGCCTGCTGCGCGGGCAACCGGCCCTGGTCCGGCACTGCGTGGCCGCCGGGATGCGCCGCCTGACACCGCGCGAAGCCCGCACCGAACTCGCCGCCCACCCCACCCCGACCACCACCCCCGCCGACCACTGACCCACGGCCACCGGACCGCCCGCTCGGCGACCGGTCCGGCAGCGACCGGGCGTGCCCCTGAGCGGGTGTCGCTGGCCAGGGCGGGCGTCGCCTCACGGGACGGTGTCTCCTCACGGGACGGGTGTCGCCGGCAGGAACGGGGTGTCAGTCGAGGCGGAAGCCGAAGGGGAGTTCCAGGCGGTGGCGGGCCAGGAGTCCGGTGTCGGCGAGGAGTTCGCGGGTCGGGCCGTCTGCCACCACCACGCCGCCGTCGACCAGCACGCTGCGCGGGCACAGCTGCAACGCGTACGGCAGGTCGTGGGTGACCATCAGCATCGTGCGCTCCAGGCCGAGCAGGACTTCGGCCAGTTCCCGACGGGCCACCGGTTCCAGGTTCGCCGACGGCTCGTCCAGCACCAGGATCTCCGGGTCGCACGCCAGCACCGTCGCCAGCGCCACCCGTCGCCGCTGGCCGCCGGACAGGTGCAGCGGCGAGCGGTCGGCGACCTCGGCCATGCCCACCGCGTCCAGCGCCCGCGCGACCCGGTCGTCCAGCTCCGCGCCGCGCAGGCCGAAGTTCGCCGGGCCGAACGCCACGTCCTGCCGGGCCGTGGGCAGGAAGAGCTGGTCGTCGGGGTCCTGGAAGACCACGCCGACCCGACGCCGGATCTCCCGCAGGTGCGCCTTCGCGACCGGCAGCCCGGCCACCTCGATCCGGCCCTGCCCGCCGCCGAGCACCCCGTTGAGGTGCAGCACGAGGGTGGTCTTGCCCGCGCCGTTCGGGCCGAGCAGCGCGACCCGTTCGCCGGGCTCCACCCGCAGGTCCACCCCGAACAGCGCCTGGTGGCCGTCCGGGTAGGCGAACGCCAGGCGTTCCACGAGCAGCGCCGGCGCGCCCGGCGTCACGCGCACCGGTTCCACCGCCGCACTCCCCCGCCCGTCCGGCAGCCGCCCGGTCCAGCCGCGCGACACCATGGCCAGGTGGACGCGCTCGCCGCGTTCGTAGGAGCGGATGAACAGGCTGCCGACGCCGCGCGCGGTCGCGCCCAGCTGCCACAGGAAGCGCGGGTCGTCGCCGCGCGAGATGCGGGCGACCCGCATCCGCTTCGCCTCGGCCACCACCACGTCGGCGTAGCGGAGCATGAGGGTGGCGATGGTCACCAGGACGCTCGGCAGGCGCAGCCGTTGCAGGCCGAGCAGCAGGTCCTGCGGTGCGGTGGTCGCGGCGAGGGTCAGCGAGACCAGGACGCCGAGCGTGCCCTTGGCGAGGATGTTCCAGCCGGCCAGCGCGCCCTCGACCGAGAGCGGGACGCCCAGGACGTCGGTGGTCGGACCGTGCCCGGTGAACGGCAGCACGAGCGCGAGGACCACGAACGGCAGCTCGATCACCGCGCGCGCGGCGAACCACGTCGGCGGGATCCGCGCGACGAACCACACCGCCGTGATCGCCAGCAGGTAGCCGCCGAACGCCCAGAACGCCTCGCGCGGCGTGGCCACCACGCACAGCACGGCGACCACCGCCGCGACGATCTTCACCTGCGGGGGCAGCCGGTGGACCGGTGAGTCCCCGGCCCGGTGCAGGACCCCCGAGCTCACTCCTTCGCGCTTCTCTTGCGCAGCAACCAGAACAGGCCGCCCGCCACGAGCAGGGTGACCACGACGCCGATCACGCCGGCGAGCCCGGTCAGCCGGTCGTCGCCGCCCACGGTGTAGTCGGCGAGCGGGCCGTTCGCCAGCGGGTGGTCCTCGGCGTGCTCGGCGATGCCGTGCTGCTCGGTGACGTGGTCGAGACCGTCCGGGTTGGAGTCGGCGAAGTAGGAGACCGCGCCCGCGAGCACCAGGCTCACCACCGCGAACCAGACGAAGAAGCGCTTCATCCCTTGAGCTCCAGCTTCTGCGGCGCGCCGCGCACCAGGTACACCAGGTCCGGCCGGGCCGCCGCGACCGCCGTCACGGTGGCCGCGGTGATCACCCCTTCGCCGATCCCGATCAGCACGTGCACCCCGAGGATCGCCGCCGCGACCGTCCCGAAGCCGACCCCGCCCGCGCCGCCGATGGCGTACTCGATGACGAAGCCGAACGAGGCTAGAACGGTGTTGACCAGCGCGGACAGGAAGGCGACCAGGGCGAGGCCGCCTTTGTTGCGCTTGGCGAGCGGCCGCAGCGCCACGGCCGTGAGGTAGCCCACGGCGGTGCCGATGAGAGCCATGTTGGTGACGTTCGCGCCGAGCGCGGTGATGCCGCCGTCGGCGAAGAACAGGGACTGCACCACCAGGACGATCGTCACGCAGAGCGCCCCGACCCACGGCCCGACCAGGATGGCGGCCAGCGCGCCCCCGAGCAGGTGCCCGCTCACGCCGGGCAGGACGGGGAAGTTCAGCATCTGGGTGGCGAACACGAACGCCGCCACCAGCCCGGCCATGGGCGCGGTGCGGTCGTCGAGGTCGCCCCGGGCCTTCACCAGCGCGATCCCGACACCGATGACGGCCACGGCCACGAAGGCCAGCGAGGTCGGCACGTTGAGCAGACCGTCGCTCATGTGCATGGCTACCGGTTCGGACACGGCCCACACGGTAATTGCCAACGACCCGCTGTGGCCAGCGCAGTGCAACAACGAAACCCCCGTGGAGCAGCGCACCGGGTCAACGGCGGCGGAACCAGCCAGTTCACGACCCGGGACCACGTCGCCGAACGCCGTCAGCCGGGAGAACGGCCCTGGCCCGCGACGCCCACGACCCGACCGCCCTCCTCGCCCGCCCACCGCCACCGGCCCACCGACCGGCCCCGCAGTACGCCGGGCGGACCGACGACCGCCACAAGCCGGCCCACAGTGCCCCGACGGACCGCCACCGGACGCCCAGCAGTGCACCGGGCGGAACGCCGACCGCCACAAGCCGGGCTTACAAGTGCCGCGACGGACCGCCACCGGACGCCCAGCGGTGCGCCGGGCGGACCGACGACCGCCACAGGCCGGCCCGCAGTGCCCCGGGCGGGCCGACGGGCCGATCCGGACGTGAAGGAGCCCGAGCGCCGGGGCGGACGACGGGGGCCGGGAGCACGGCGGGCCGGCGGGGTCGCCCAGGGGCTGGTGTGGCGGACGCGACCAGGTCCGGGTGGGACCCCCTATGATCTGCCTGCGATGACTCTTACCGACCTGCTGCCGCCCTCCCCCGACCCCGACCTCCTCTACGAGACCTTCGCCGAGTGGGCGCACGGACGGGGGCTCGAGCTCTACCCCGCGCAGCAGGAGGCGCTGATCGAGATCGTCTCCGGCTCGAACGTCATCCTCAGCACCCCCACCGGCTCGGGCAAGAGCCTGGTCGCCATCGGGGCGCACTTCGCCGCTCTCGCCGAGGGCCGGAAGACCTACTACACCGCGCCGATCAAGGCGCTGGTGTCGGAGAAGTTCTTCGCGCTGATCGACACCTTCGGCGCCGAGAACGTCGGCATGATGACCGGTGACGCCAGCGTCAACGAGTCGGCCCCGATCATCTGCTGCACCGCCGAGATCCTGGCCAACATCGCGCTGCGCGACGGCGCGGAGGCCGACGTCGGCCAGGTCGTGATGGACGAGTTCCACTTCTACTCCGAGCCCGACCGCGGCTGGGCGTGGCAGGTCCCGCTGATCGAGCTGCCCCGGGCCCAGTTCCTGCTGATGTCGGCCACCCTCGGCGACGTCTCGTTCTTCGAGAAGGACCTCACCCGCCGCACCGGCCGGCCGACCACCGTCGTCCGGTCCGCCGAGCGCCCGGTCCCGCTGAACTTCCAGTACGTCACCACCCCGCTGCACGAGACGATCGAGGAGCTCCTGCACGGCCGGGAAGCGCCGATCTACGTCGTGCACTTCACCCAGGCCTCGGCCCTCGAACGGGCCCAGTCGCTGATGAGCGTCAACGTCGCGACGCGCGCCGAGAAGGACGCCATCGCGGCGATGATCGGCCGGTTCCGGTTCACCTCCGGTTTCGGCAAGACGCTGTCCCGGCTGGTCCGGCACGGGATCGGCGTGCACCACGCGGGGATGCTGCCCAAGTACCGCCGGCTGGTCGAGCAGCTCGCGCAGGCCGGCCTGCTCAAGGTCATCTGCGGCACCGACACGCTCGGCGTGGGCATCAACGTGCCGATCCGCACGGTCGTGTTCACCGCGCTGTCCAAGTACGACGGCACCCGCACCCGGCACCTCAAGGCGCGCGAGTTCCACCAGATCGCGGGGCGCGCCGGCCGCGCCGGGTTCGACACCATGGGCACGGTCGTGGTGCAGGCCCCCGATCACGTGGTGGAGAACGAGAAGGCGCTGGCCAAGGCCGGGGACGACCCGAAGAAGCGCCGCAAGGTGGTGCGCAAGAAGGCCCCGGACGGGTTCGTGTCGTGGAGCGACCAGACCTTCGAGCGGCTCAAGAACGCCGAGCCGGAGCCGTTGACGTCGAGCTTCGCGGTCAGCCACGCCATGCTGCTCAACGTGGTCGGCCGGCCCGGTGACACCTTCGCCGCGATGCGCCACCTGCTGGAGGACAACCACGAGGACCGGCCCGCGCAGCGCCGGCACATCCTGCGCGCCATCTCGATGTACCGCGCGCTGCTCGCGGCGGGCATCGTGGAGCGGGACGGGCCGCACATCCGGCTGACCGTCGACCTCCAGGTCAACTTCGCGCTCAACCAGCCGCTGTCGCCGTTCGCGCTGGCCGCGATCGAGCTGCTCGACCGCGAGTCGCCGGCCTACCCGCTCGACGTCCTGTCCGTGCTGGAGTCCACTTTGGACGACCCGCGCCAGGTGCTGTCGGCGCAGGAGCACAAGGCGCGCGGCGAGGCGATCGGCGCGATGAAGTCCGAGGGCATCGAGTACGACCAGCGGATGGAGCTGCTGGAGGAGGTCACCTACGCGAAGCCGCTGGCCGAGCTGCTCGAAGCCGCGTTCACCACCTACCGGCGCGGGCACCCGTGGGTCGCCGACCACCACCTGTCGCCGAAGTCGGTGGTGCGCGACCTGTTCGAGCGGGCCATGACGTTCACCGAGTACGTCTCCTTCTACCAGCTCGCACGCTCCGAGGGCCTGGTGCTGCGCTACCTCGCCGACGCCTACAAAGCCTTGCGGCAGACCGTTCCCGAGGACGCCAAGACCGAGGAGCTCAACGACCTGCAGGAGTGGCTGGGCGAACTGGTCCGCCAGGTCGACTCCAGCCTGCTCGACGAGTGGGAGAAGCTGCGCAACCCCGGCGAGGAGGCGATCGTCGACGACGCGCCGCCCGCGGTCACCCGCAACCCGCGGGCGTTCCGGGTGCTGGTGCGCAACGCGCTGTTCCGCCGGGTCGAGCTGGCCGCCCGCCGCAACTACTACGAGCTGGGGCAGCTCGACGGCGACTCGGGTTTCACCGCGCAGGACTGGCAGGACGCGCTGGAGCCGTACTTCGAGGAGCACGACGAGATCGGGATCGGTCCGGACGCGCGCGGCCCGGCGCTGCTGGTGATCTCCGAGGAGGCCGACCGCTGGGTGGTGCGGCAGATCTTCGACGACCCGGCCAAGGACCACGACTGGGGGTTCATCGCCGAGGTCGACCTGGTCGCGTCGGACGAGAACGGCACGGCGGAGGTGCGGGTCACCGAAGCCGGCGCGCTGTGAATCTTCGGTCCATCCGGTGGTACTCCGGCCCGGAGCGGGGTACCAGCATGTCAACGTCGGGAGGGAGCGGAGGCTGTTGACCCTGTCGCAGGACGAGTTCGGCGTGCTCGGGCCGCTGGTGGTCCGCCGGGAGGGCAGGATCGTCCCGGTCACCGCCGCGAAGCACCGGATCGTCCTGGCGACGCTGCTGCTGGGCGCGAACCGCTCGGTGCCGGCGGGCGACCTGATCCGCCGGGTGTGGGGTGAGACGCCGCCGGACCGCGCCGCGCAGACCCTCCCGGTGTACGTGATGCGGCTGCGCCGGGCGCTGGGCGACCCGCAGCTGATCCACACCACGCCGACCGGCTACCGGATCGACCTGCCGCACGACGCGCTGGACCTGCACCGGTTCGACGCCCTGGCCGAGGAGGGCGCGGCGCGGGCGGCGGCCGACGACTTCGCCGGGGCGTGCGCGGTCTTCGAGCAGGCGCTGGGCCACTGGCGGGGTTCGCCGCTGGCGGACGTGCCGTCGGAGTCGCTGCACGAGACCGAGGCGTCGAACCTGGCCGAGCGCCGGCTGCGGGTGACCTCCGAGCTGATCGACGTGAAGCTGCGGCTGGGCCGCTGCGACGAGGTGATCGCCGACCTGCGCCGGCTGACCGCGCAGCACCCGTTGCGCGAGCAGTTCTGGTCGCAGCTGATGGTGGCGCTGTACCGGGCGGACCGGCAGGCCGACGCGCTGGACGCGTTCCGGCAGGCGAGCACGGCGCTGGCGCGCGAGCTGGGCGTGGACCCCAGCGACGGGCTGCGCGCGGTGCACCACGCGATCCTGACCGGGGACCCGGCGCTGCACCAGCCGGCCGCGAACTCGTGGGCCCCGGTGTCGCAGCTGCCCGCGCCGGTGGGCAACTTCGTCGGGCGCGGGGCGGAGTTGGCGCGGGTGACCGGGTTGCTGACCCGGGCGGCGGCGACGGTCGTGGTGTGCGGGCCGCCGGGGGTGGGCAAGACGGCGTTCGCCACGTCGGTGGGCCACGCGGTGCGCGACCGCTACCCCGACGGCCAGCTCTACGTGAACCTGCGCGGGCACTCGACCTCGCCGCCGCTGCCCACCTCGGCGGTGCTGGCCCGGTTCCTGCGGGCGATGGGCGTGCGCGCGGACCACATCCCGGTGGACGAGGACGACCTGGTGCGCGGCTACCGGGCCCGGCTGCGCGGCCGGAGGGTGCTGATCACGCTGGACAACGCCGCGTCGGTGGAGCAGGTGCTGCCGCTGCTGCCCGGCGAGCCGGGCTGCTCGGTGCTGATCACCAGCCGCAACGAGCTGCGCGACCCGTTGCGCGCCACGCTGGTCCGGCTGGACGTGCTGCGCGGCGACGAGGCGTGGAAGCTGCTGGCCCGGTCGCTGGGGCCGGAGGCGGCGATGGCGCAGTTCGACGCGATCGCCGAGCTGGCACGGCTGTGCGGGTACCTGCCGCTGGCGCTGCGGATCGCGCTGGGCAACCTGGTCGGTCTGCCGCACGCGGACATCGCGTCCTACGTGGACGAGCTGCGCGGCGGCGACCGGCTCTCCGCGCTGGCGGTGGACAACGACGACACGGCGGCGGTGCGGCGGGCGTTCGACCTGTCCTACGCGGCGCTGCGGCCGGCCGCGGCGCGGTTGTTCCGGCTGGTCGGGTTGGCGCCCGGCCCGGACCTCAGCGCGTTCGGCGCGGCGGCCCTGCTGGACGCGCCGGAGGCGGAGGCCCGCCGGCTGCTGGAGGAGCTGGCCTCGGCGCACCTGGTGCAGCGGGTGGGGGTGGACCGGTTCGCGGTGCACGACCTGCTGCACGACTACGCGGCGGACCGGGCGGCGGCGGCCGGCGAGGACGCGGGGTCGGCGCGGCGGCGGCTGTTCGAGTGGTACCTGCGCACCGCGGCCGACGTGGGCAACGTGCTCTACCCGGAGCTGCGCCCGCCGTCCGCGCCCCCGGTGGGCACGGCGCTGACCGCGGACGCGGCGCGGGCGTGGCTGACCGCGGAGCGGCCGAGCGTGCTGGCGGCGACCGAGCACTGCGCGTCGGAGGGGCCGCTGGAGCTGTCGTGGCAGTTGATCGACGCGGTCAGCGGGTACTTCGGCACGCACGGGCACCACGTGGAGTTCGTGCGGGCGATCAGCGCGGCGCTGGGCGCGGCCCGGCGGGCGGGCGACGCGGACGCCGAGACGTCGATGCTGGTGTGGTTGGCGGCCGAGCACCGCAACCTGGGCAACCTGCGCACCGCGCGGCGCTACCTGCGCGAGGCGTCGCCGTCGGGCCGGACGCTGTGGCTGCACGCGGGCCTGGACGGCGTGGTGAACCTGGAGCTGGGCGAGTTCGGGGCGGCGGCCGACGCGTTCTCCCGGATGATGGACCTGACCTCGGTGCTGCCGTCGATCCCGCACATCCGGGTGGGCGGCCTGGCCGGGCTGGGCGCGCTGGACCTGATGCGCGGCGACTACCCGAGCGCCAAGGCGCACCTGCGGGAGGGGCTGGAGCTGGCCCGTGCGGCGGAGGGCGTGAACATGGTCGCGACCTGCGCCGCGTTGCTGGGCCGCTGCCACACCGCGGAGGGCGACTACCCCCGGGCGGTGGCGCTGCTGCGGCAGGCGTTGGCGGACTGGTACCGGACGGGCGCGCGGCACGCCCGCGCGGACGCGATGGCGCACCTGGCGACCGCGCTGTGCCTGGGCGGCGAGCACCCGGAGGCGTTGCGCACCGCGCAGCGGTCGCTGGCGCTGGTGCAGGAGCTGGGCGGCAGCCCGCGCATCGAGTGCGAGGTGCACAACGCGCTCGGCCTGGTGCTGCGCCACCTGGGCAAGCCGGGCCGGGCGGTGGCCGCGCACCTGCGCGCGCTGGAGCTGGCCACGGCGTGCGACTACCGCTACGGGGCGGCCGTGGCGCACCTGCACCTGGTGAAGGCCATGGCGTCCGACGGCCGGCGCGCGGACGCCACCCGACACGCCCGCATCGGCCACGAACTGGCCACCCGCAGCGATTTCGGCGGGATCGCGGCACTGGCCGCCGGCCTGCTCGCCGAGCTGGACTGACCGCGAGCCGCGCTGAAGGCACAACACCGCCGCAGCGCCACCCCCGCCCGACGGCCGGGTCCGCGCGGTGACCTGCGGGGCCGGCGGGTGTGGCCAATCGAGAACACGTTGACCTTGCCGGCGCGGCGGCGGGAGCATGGGTGGTTCCGGTACTACGGCGACTCGGGGGCCTGAGCATGGATTCGGATCCGCACGGTGGTTCGGCGCGGATCCCCGCCGGGGTGCCCACGTCGGCGGCGGAGCTGGCGGACCGGTTGGCGGAACTGGCCCGGCTGGCGAACCGCTGGTCGGAGGCGGTGTCCGAGCTGCGCGAGCCGACCAGGCGGTGGGGCGGGGTCGCGGCGGCGGCCTCGGTGGCGTTGGCGGCCCGCCGGGCGGAGGAGGCGTTCCTCGAACTGGAGGTGACGCTGGGTGATGTCCGGGCCGCCCGGCGGTCATTGCCCTCGGCCGCCCCGAGGGGCGAGGATGACCGTCCAATGGTCTAATCGCCGACGCCGTCGACCCGCATTGGATGCCCATGACGTCTGGACTGCCGTGCCCGGTGTGCGAAGGGCCGGAACGCCGCGGGGCGCTGGAGCGCACGCTCCGGGTGCTCGCGGTGGACGACGAGGCACCGGCCCTGGACGACCTGGTCTACCTGCTCAGGTCCGACCCCCGGGTGGCGCACGTCGAGGGCGTCACGGACGCGACGAAGGCGCTGCGGACGTTGCACCGGGCGATGGACGCGGGCCAGTCGGTGGACGCGGTCTTCCTGGACATCCGGATGCCCGGCCTCGACGGGCTCGACCTGGCCCGGGTGCTGTCCCGGTTCGCCCAGCCGCCGCCGATCGTGTTCGTCACCGCCCACCAGGAGCCCGCGGTCGAGGCCTTCGAGCTCAAGGCGCTGGACTACCTGCTCAAGCCGGTCCGCCCGGAGCGGCTGGCCGAGTCGGTGCACCGGATCGTGCACGAGGTGCTGGACGCCAAGGGCACCGAGCCCGCCGCGCCCGCGCCCACCGACAAGGCACCCGACGTCGGTGACGAGGTCATCCCGGTCGAGCTGGGCGGGATCACCCGGTTCATCCGGCTCGCCGACATCCGGTACGTGGAGGCGCACGGCGACTACGCCCGCCTGCACACGGCCACCGGCAGCGGGCTGGTGCGGGCCGCGCTCAACGGCCTGGAGGAGCGCTGGCGGTCGGCCGGGTTCGTCCGCATCCACCGCAGCCACCTGGTGTCGCTGGGCCACATCGACGAGCTGCGCCTGGAGGACGGGCACCTGAGCGTGAACATCGGCGGCGCGGTGCTGCCGGTGAGCCGCCGGCACGCCCGGCACCTGCGCCAGTTGCTGGTGCGCCGCAACCGGCAGCCGTCGTGACCTCCCCGGAACGGCCGCCGGGGGCACAACGGCCGCCGACCCAGCGCGTGGTGGTGACCAGTCCCCGCACGCGCGCGCCCCGCGCGCCCCGGCCGTACCCGGCGTCGCGCGAGATCGACGAGCAGAGCGACCTGGGCGCGGTCTACATGCGGTCGCTGATCCGCACGCAGCGGCGGCTCGGGCTGCTGCTGTGCGCGGTGGTGTGCGGCAGCGTCGCCGGGCTGCCGCTGGTGTTCACGCTGGTGCCGTCGGTGGCCGCGCAACGGCTGTTCGGGCTGCCGCTGCCGTGGCTGCTGCTGGGCGGCCTGGTGTTCCCGGTGTTCGTCGCGGCGGGCTGGTTCTACGTCCGGCAGGCCGAGCGCGGCGAACGCGAGTTCGCCGAGCTGGTGGAGCGTTCGTGAGCAGTACCTACGGCATCATCGCGGTCCTGGTGGTCGCGGTCGGGACGGTGCTGGTGGGCACGTACGGGCTGCGGGTGTCGCGGACCACCTCGGACTTCTTCGTCGCGTCGCGGACCGTGTCGCCGTGGTGGAACGCCTCCGCGATCGGCGGCGAGTACCTGTCGGCGGCGTCGTTCGTCGGCATCGCCGGGCTGATCTTCGCGCACGGCCCGGACATGCTGTGGTTCCCGGTCGGCTACACGGCGGGCTACCTGGTGCTGTTGGCGCTGGTCGCGGCACCGTTGCGGCGCAGCGGCGCGTACACGCTGCCGGACTTCGCCGAAGCCCGGTTCGGGTCGGCGGCGGTGCGCGCGGTGGCGAGCGTGCTGGCGCTGGGCATCGGCTGGCTGTACCTGTTGCCGCAATTGCAGGGCGCGGGCCTGACCCTGCACACGCTGACCGGTGCGCCGGACTGGGTGGGCGCGCTGGTCGTGGCCGTGGTGGTGACCGCGAACGTCATCTCCGGCGGGATGCGCAGCATCACCTTCGTGCAGGCTTTCCAGTACTGGCTCAAGCTGACCGCGATCGCCGTGCCCGTGGTGTTCCTGGTGATGGCGTGGCACGCGCACGGCGCACGTGACCTCACCGGGCCGGAACTGCCCTCTTTCCCGCACGAGACAACGGTTTCCTTCGACAGCGACACGTCCGTGCACGTCGACGAGCCGGTGGTGTTCCGCGGCGCGGGCGCGGTCGACGGGCAGCGCGTGGACGGCGCGAAGGTGCTGGCCGAGGGCGACCACACCATCGCGGCCGGCTCCCGGCTGGTGTTCCCGGCGGGCGCGGCCGTGCCCCGCGTGTCGTCCATCCCGTTCAACACCAACGAGACGTGGGCGCTGCCGCTGCGCGGCGGCGAGCGCTTCCCGCTCTACGCGGTGTACTCGCTGATCATCGCGACCTTCCTGGGCACCATGGGGCTGCCGCACGTGATCGTCCGCTTCTACACCAACCCGAACGGTCGCGCGGCCCGCCGCACCACGCTGATCGTGCTGGGGCTGCTCGGGGTCTTCTACCTGATGCCGCCGATCTACGGCGCGCTCGGCCGGCTGTACACGCCGGAGCTGCTGATGACCGGCGACACCGACGCGGTGGTGCTGGTGCTGCCCAGCCGGATGGTGGACGGCCTCGGCGGGCAGCTCCTGGGCGCGCTGGTGGCCGGTGGGGCGTTCGCCGCGTTCCTGTCGACGTCGTCGGGTCTGATGGTGTCGTTGGCGGGCGTGCTCAGCCGGGACGTGCTGCGGCTGCGCAGCGTCCGCGCGTTCCGGCTCTCGACCGTGCTCGCCGTGCTGGTGCCGCTGGGGATGACGTTGCTGGTCGGCAAGGTGCCGGTGGCGGACATGGTGGGGCTGGCGTTCGCGGTCGCGGCGTCGTCGCTGTGCCCGCTGCTGGTGCTGGGGATCTGGAGCACCCGGGTCAGCACGGTCGGCGCGGTCGCCGGGATGCTGGCGGGCGGCGTGCCCGCGCTGGTGGCCGGTCTGGTGACGATCAGCGCGGGCGGCGGCAACGTGTTCCTCGCCCGGCCGGCCGCGTGGACCGTGCCGCTGGGGTTCGTCGTGATGTACGTGGTGTCACTGATGACGCCGCGCAAGGTGCCGCCGGGGGTGAACCACGTCATGGTGCGCTTGCACGCGCCGGAGAACCTGGGTCTGCGCAGTCAGGACCGGCTGTGACGGCGATGTGGACGGTGGGCGCGATCCTGTTCGCCGGGCTCGCCGTGGTGGTCACCCTGTGGTGGACTTCCCGCACCCGCAACGATTTTCTGACCCAGGAGCAGCGGATCACGTTCGAGACGCTGCACACCGCGTGGTCGGCCGCGCCGCCGCTGCGCGCCGGGCTGGTGCCGGAGGCGGCGAAGAAGTCCGCGAAGCACCTGCGGACGTTGCTCGGCACGCCGGCGCTGGCGCTGACCGACGAGACCGAGGTCGTGGCGTGGGAGGGCGACGGCGACCACCACTCGCCGGGCGCGATGGACCTGGCCGCCGAGGTGTTCGCCACCGGTCGGACGCGGGCGTTCGACATCGCGTGCGACGAGCCGGACTGCCCGGTGCACACGGCCGTGCTGGCGCCGTTGACGGTGGAGGGGCGCGTGGTCGGCGTGCTGGCGGCGTACAGCCGTGAGCCGTCGGCGGGCCTGGTGCGGGCGACCAACGAGGTGGCGCGGTGGGCGTCGGGGCAGCTGGAACTGGCCGAACTGGACCGCTCGCGGACCCGGCTGGTGGAGGCCGAGGTGCGGGCGCTGCGGGCGCAGATCTCGCCGCACTTCATCTACAACTCGTTGTCCGCCATCGCTTCCTACGTGCGGACGAACCCGGAGCGGGCGCGGACGCTGCTGCTCGACTTCGCCGACTTCACCCGGTACTCGTTCCGGCGGGCCGGTGACTTCACGACGCTGTCGGAGGAGCTGAAGTCGATCGACCAGTACCTGGCGCTGGAACGCGCCCGGTTCGGCGAGCGGCTGAAGGTGACGTTGCAGATCGCACCCGAGGTCTTGCCGGTCACCGTGCCGTTCCTGTGCCTGCAACCGCTGGTGGAGAACGCCGTGCGGCACGGGATGGAGGGCAAGGTCGGGCCGGGCCACATCACCATCCTGGCGGCCGACGCGGGCGAGGAAGCCCACATCACCATCGAGGACGACGGCATCGGCATGGACCCGGAGGCGCTGCGCCGCACCCTCGCGGGCCAGGTAGGCGAAACCGCCGGGATCGGCCTGGGCAACATAGACGAACGCCTGCGCCGCTGCTACGGCGACGACTACGGCTTGGTGGTGGAGACGGCGGAGGGCCTGGGCACGAAGATCAGCGTCCGAGTGCCGAAGTACCAGGCAGGCGTTCACGCCTGAGGCCGCATTCCTGCGGCCGTCATCTTCGCCGCTGCTGGTATTGCAGGGGGCACCACGGACAACCCTCGCCACGGACTGCTCGCTTTCAGATCGCGGCCAATCCCCGGTGGACAGATCCGGGTGCGGATGGCGATCCACGCGAACCTCGTGACACGGAGCAGACACGGGTTCGTCGGCACCTCGATGATCCTCGCCATGCGGCTGCTCGACTCGGCGAACCGTCAACGGGGCTGGGCCTGGCCTTCACAGGTGAGGCACACGTCACTCCGCGATCGACCCGCACCGGTGTGGCACGTCGGCCCTCAGTCGGGACGAGGCGTTGCTCAGCATCGTGGACGGGGTGCGGTTCGCGGTTCGGCAGTTGCGCGGTGCTCGACTTCTTCACCCGCGACCGGCCCGACCAGGCCGTGTTCGTGGACCTGCTGGTGGCGCCGGCGCGCACGACCGACGGCGTGCTCAAGCTGGACGCCGACCCGCTGGTCGACGCCGACCTGCTGTTCTACGACCCGCACGGCGTCGGCTGGTGGTGAACGACCCGCAGTTCCTGTTCTACCTGCGCCAACTGCACCGCGACGACCTGCTCGACCTGGCCGGCAAGCGCTTGCCGGTGCCGCGCGACCAGGTGTTCGTCTGCTACAGCCACCACGACGCGGACTGGCTGCGCCGGGTGCTGGTGCACCTGGCGCCGCTGGAGCGCGACGGCGTGGTCGACGTGTGGTCGGACCGCCGAATCCGGGTCGGCGACCAGTGGCGGGTCGAGATCATCAAGGCGCCGGCGCGGGCACGTGCGGCGCTGGTGCTCATCAGCGCGGACTCGTTGGCGTCGGAGTTCATCAACTCGACCGAGCTGCCCGCGCTGCCGGCAGCCGCCGAGGAGGGCGGGTGCCGGCCGACCTGGCGGGCGAGCTGGGGCGGCTGCTGGGCGGTTAGGGCAGCTCGGCTTCCCGGTTCACCCGCGCGCGCCCCATTCGGTACGGTCGGGCGAGTGTTTCCGCTGCTGGGAGGCGTGCGGCCGGCCCAGCACCGCCTACTGAGAGCAGGTTTCGCGCATGGCGTGTCGGATCGGTGAGCTGGTGCTCGAGTGCCGCGACCCGGAGGTGCTGGCGCGGTTCTGGTGCGAGGTCCTGGGCTTCGTCGTGCTGGAGCGCGAGGCCGGCGAGTGGGTGGAGATCGGGACGCCCGAGGGGTTCGGCGGGCCGCAGCCGACGCTGTTCTTCAGCCGTCGCGACGAGCCCCGGCCGGGCAAGTCGCGGCTGCACATCGACGTCAACGCCACCGACCGCGACCAGGCCGCCGAACTCGAACGCCTGCTGGCGCTCGGCGCGCGCCCGGCCGACGTCGGCCAGACGGGCGAGGAGTCGTGGCACGTCCTGGCCGATCCGGAGGGCAACGAGTTCTGCCTGCTCAAGGCCCGCATCGACCCGCTCTGACGGGTCGGGTGGACGGCGGGGACGGGACCCGCGGGTCCCACCACCCGCCGTCGTGCCCGCCGGGGAAGAGGGTCCTAGCCCGCCGCGCGGGTGCCGCGGCGCTCGGCCGCGTCGAGGACCAGCCGCAGCCACTCGGCGTCGGTCGCCGAGCTCTCCGCCGCCACCCGCCGCAGCCGCAGCCACAGGCCCGCGTCGGTCCACTCCTGGAAGCGCCGGTGCACGGTCGGCACGGTCACGCCGAACGTCGCCGGCAGGTGCCGCCAGGCGCAGCCGCTGGTCAGCACGAACACGATGGCCGTGAAGATGGCCCGATCCGACACCCGGCCCCGGCCCCCGCCCTGCCGGCGCACCTTCGCGGGCGGGATGAGCGGCTCCACCGCGGCCCACAGGGCGGCCGGCACCAGGCGGTTGGCCAGGTGCTCGATCACGTCCGCGTGCGGCGGCTTGGGGGGTGCTTCCGGGGCCCGGCGCACCCACGGCTCCTGGCGCTGGGCGTCGCCGCGCTGGCGGGCGCGCAGCAGGGTCGCCAGCGCCGCCTCGTCCCGCCGGGGCGCGACGGCCGGGTAGGTGTGCTGTTGGGCCTGTCGGGCGATCTCGGCGCCCACCGTGCGGCCGAACGGCTGCGCGGGTCGTGCGTAGTTGCTCATCGGGTCCTCCGCCAGGGGACTGTCGTGATGCCCATCACGCTAGGAAGCCGGCCGGTCACGGGTAACCACGTTCCCGCCGAACGGGGTCAGCAAGCGTCGCGCGGGCCCCATGAAGCGGCTCAACGGCACCCCTGGAGCGACGAACGGGCGAGCGGTCGGTTGTGAGAACGGCTCTCGTCCCGTGCGCGGACGGTTACCCTCGGATCGTGACGCCGCGCCTGCTTGCCACCAGCGACCTGCACGTGACCTATCAGCAGAACCGCGACTTCGTGTCGGCCATCCGACCGCACTCCCCCGACGACTGGCTGATCGTCGCCGGTGACGTGGCGGAGAAGTTCGCCGACGTCGAGTGGGCGCTGGGCGAGCTGCGCAAGCGGTTCGCCAGGGTGGTGTGGTCGCCGGGCAACCACGAGCTGTGGACGGTGAAGGACGACCCGGCCCAGTCCCGGGGCGAGGTGCGCTACAAGCAACTGGTCGAGCTGTGCCGGAGCTTGGACGTGCTCACCCCGGAGGACGAGTTCGCGGTGTTCGAGGGCGCGGGCGGCCCGGTCGCGGTGGCCCCGCTGTTCACCCTGTACGACTACACGTTCCGCCCGGCCGGGACCACCGACAAGGTTTCCGCGCTGACCGCCGCGCAGGACGCCGGCGTGGTGTGCACCGACGAGTACTTCCTGCACTTCGACCCGTACCCGAGCCGCGAGGCGTGGTGCGCGGCCCGGCTGGAGGAGTCCGAGCGCCGGTTGCGCGCCGTGGACGAGTCGTTGCGCACCGTGCTCATCAACCACTGGCCGCTGGTCCGCGATCCCACGTTCGTGCTGCGGTACCCCGAATTCGCGTTGTGGTGCGGTACCGAGCACACCGCCGACTGGCACCTGAAGTACCGGGCGGCCGTGATGGTCTACGGCCACCTGCACATCCCGCGCACGATCCGCAAGGACGGCGTGCGGTTCGACGAGGTGTCGCTGGGCTACCCGCGCGAGTGGCAGCCCCGCGGCTGGACCAAGGCCCCGCTGCTGGACGTGCTGAGGAAGGACGACGCCCGGTGATCACCGACATCCTGCCCGACCAGGTCTCGGCGGTGGACACGTTCGAGGACCACGAGGCGGAGCTGTTCCCCGAGGAGCAGGAGCTGATCGCCAAGGCCGTCGACAAGCGCCGCCGCGAGTTCACCACCGGCCGGCACTGCGCGCGCACCGCGCTGGGCCGGCTGGGCATCGCGCCCGTGCCGCTGCTGCCCGGCGAGAGCCGCGCGCCGACGTGGCCGGCGGGCGTGGTGGGCAGCATCACGCACTGCAAGGGCTACCGGGCCGCGGCCGTCGGGCGCACCGCCGAGCTGTGGACGATCGGCATCGACGCCGAGCCGAACGAGCCGACGCCGCAGGGCGTGCTGGAGGCGATCGCGCTGCCGCCGGAGCTGGCCATGGTGCGCGAACTGGGCGCGGCCGGCGACAAGGTCGCCTGGGACCGGCTGCTGTTCAGCGCCAAGGAGACGGTGTACAAGGCGTGGTTCCCGCTGGCGCGCAGGTGGCTGGGGTTCGAGGATGCGGAGGTGACCCTGAACCCGGACGACGGGACGTTCACCGCGCGGGTGCTGATCGAGCCGCCGGTGGTGGACGGGGTGCCGCTGGACGGGTTCACGGGTCGCTGGCTGGCGCGGGAGGGGTTTGTGGTCACCGCTATCGCGGTACCTGCCTTGACGACCTAGGAGGAGCTGCATGGGCGACGAGGTGGCGCGGCAGGAGTTCACCCGCGAGGACCGCACCCGGTACCGCACGAAGGTGCGCCGGTGCCTGGACGTGTTCGCCCGGATGCTGAGCGAGTCGCGCTTCGAGTTCGAGCGCCCGACGGCCGGCCTGGAGATCGAGCTCAACCTGGTGGACGACGCGGGCGACCCGGCGATGCGCAACGCCGAGGCGCTGGCGGCGATCGCCGACGAGGACTTCGTCACCGAGCTCGGCCAGTGGAACCTGGAGATCAACGTCGCGCCCCGGCCGCTGGGCGAGGGCGGGATCGGCGAGTTCGAGTCGGTGGTGCGCGCGTCGCTCAACGAGGCTGAGCGCAAGGCCCGCGAGGTCGGCTCGCACATGGTGACGATCGGCATCCTGCCGACCTTGCAGGCCCGGCACATGGGGTTGGAGGCGTTGTCGGGCAGCCCGCGCTACACGCTGCTCAACGAGCAGGTCCTCGCCGCGCGCGGCGAGGACCTGCACATCTCCATCGGCGGGGTGGAGAAGCTCCAGATGACCGCCGACTCGGTGGTGCCCGAGGCGGCGTGCACCTCGACCCAGTTCCACCTCCAGGTGTCGCCGGAGATGTTCGCGCCCTACTGGAACGCGGCGCAGGCGATCGCCGGGGTGCAGGTGGCGGTGGGCGCGAACTCGCCGTTCCTGCTGGGCAAGGAACTGTGGCGGGAGACCCGGATCCCGCTGTTCCAGCAGGCCACCGACACCCGCAGCGACGAGTTGAAGGAGCAGGGCGTCCGGCCCCGGGTGTGGTTCGGCGAGCGGTGGATCACCTCGATCTTCGACCTGTTCGAGGAGAACGTCCGGTACTTCCCGGCGCTGCTGCCGATCTGCGACGAGGAGGACCCGGTGCAGGTGCTGGAGCGCGGCGACACGCCGTCGCTGGGCGAGCTGCGGCTGCACAACGGGACCATCTACCGCTGGAACCGGCCGGTGTACGACGTGGTGCGCGACCAGCCGCACCTGCGGGTGGAGAACCGGGTGCTGCCCGCCGGGCCGACCGTGCTGGACACCCTGGCCAACGGGGCGTTCTACTACGGCCTGGTGCGAATGCTCGCCGAGGAGGAGCGCCCGCTGTGGTCGCAGATGTCGTTCAGCGCGGCCGAGGAGAACTTCACCTCCGGCGCGCGGGACGGCATCGACGCGAAGGTCTACTGGCCGGGCCTGGGCACGGTGCCGGTGGCCGAACTGGTGCTGCGGCGGCTGCTCCCGCTGGCGCACGAGGGCCTGGTGAAGCTGCGGGTCGAGCAGTCCGAGCGGGACCGGCTGCTGGGCGTGATCGAGCAGCGCTGCCTCAGCGGCGTGAACGGGGCGACCTGGCAGGCCCGCACGTTCCACCGGCACTACGACCACTCCTCGCTGGACCGCCCCGAGGCGCTGCGCCGGATGCTGCGCACCTACCGGGACCTCATGCACAGCAACGAACCCGTGCACACCTGGCCAGTGGGGTAGGGCCCAGTGGAATAGTGCCCAGTGGGGTAGAGCACCGCGGGTCAGAGCACCGCGGGTTGACCGGGCGCGGCGGCAGCGCTGCCGCGCCCGGTCCGCCCGGTCAGCCGGCCGTGAACAGCTTGGCCGTCTTGGCCGCCATCCACTCCCCCGCCGTGACGCGGCCGTCGCCGGGCGCGTCGTGGTTGGGCTGGAAGAACAGCGGGACGGAGAGCCGGGACGGCGACCCGGGTCCGGCGGGGAGCACGCGGTGCATGGTGGACACCCACCGGCCGCCGCTCCACAACGCCATCAGGTCGCCGATGTTGACCACGAAACCGCCGGGGACCGCCGGCACGTCGCGCCACCGGTCGCCGTCGAGCACCTGGAGCCCGCCCCGGTCGTTCTCCTGGTACAGCACGGTGAGCGCGCCGAAGTCGGTGTGCGCGCCGCGGCGCATCTGGCCGGGCAGCGGCGGGTGCGCGCGTGGGTAGTAGTAGTTGGCGACCAGCGAGGACACGTGCCGGTCGAACCGGCCGGCGAAGTGGTCCTCGGGGTGGCCCAGGGCGCGGGCGGACAGCCGCACCAGGTCGGCGGCGAGGTCCGCCACCACCGCCAGGTACTCCTGCCAGGTGGCGCGGAAGCCGGCCGGGCGGGCGGGCCAGGCGTTGGCGAGCTTCCAGGTCGCCGGGTGGTCGCCGAGCCGGGCACGGGCCCGGTCGTCGAGCTCCCCGGTGGCGTGCACGGCGTAGGCCTCGCACAGGTCGGGCGGCGTGTCCCGGTCGAGGCTGCGTGCGGTGGTGCCGCCGGAGCGGCGGAACCCGGACACCCCGGGGCCCGTCGCGACCAGGTCCTTCTCCGCGTCCGGCAGGGTGAAGAAGTCGTTGGTGACGCGGTGCATCCGGTCGACGAGCGCGGCCGGCACGCCGTGCCCGACCACGACGTAGAACCCGGAGGTCGCGCACGCCCGCCCGATCCGCTCGGCCAGCGCGGCCCGGCCTCGCGGGTGGTCGCGCGAGGACAGGTCGATGATGGGAACGTAGTCGTTCACGAAGTTTTTCCTTTCGTGGCAACGGTGTCGGTCCGGCTGAGCAGCAGCCCGACGAGGAGTGCGCCGGCCAGGAGGATCCCGGCGGCGACGGACAGCGCGGTGGTGTAGCCGCGCACGAGCGCGGCGGGCGGCGCGCCGACGCCGGACGCGGCGGCGGCGACCGTGTTCAGCAGCGCGGTGCCCAGTGCCGCGCCGAGCTGCTGGGACGCGTGGTAGGCGGCGGAGGCCGCGCCCAGGTCGCCGCCGGTGGTGGCGAGCGCGGCGGTCGGCGGCAGCACGCAGCCCAGGCCCAGCCCGGTGAGCACCAGCGCGGGCAGCACGTGCAGCGCCAGGACGTCCGTGCTCTCCGGGGTCACCCGGGTCAGCACCAGCATCCCGGCCGCCGCCACGAGCAGGCCGGGCACGATCAGCGCCACCGGCGCGACCCGGCCGTGCAGCCGGCCCGCGATCAGCGTCGACCCGACCACCGCCGCCGCCGCGTTCACCACCAGCACCAGGCCGGCCTCGACCGGCGGGTACCCGAGCACCGCCTGGAGGTAGTAGCTCATGAACAGGTAGAAGCCGAACACGGCGAGGAACATCAGGGCGATCGCGGCGAACGCCCCGCCGCGCGCCCGGTCGCGCAGCACCCTTATCGGCAGCACCGGGTCGGCGGTCCGCCGCTCGACGGCGACGAACGCGGCGACCAGGGCCACGCCGAGCCCGAGCAGTCCGAGCACGACCGGCGAGCCCCAGCCGCGCCCCTCGGCCTCGGTGAACCCGCACACCAGCGCCGCGAACGCGGCGGCGGCGAGCAGGGCGCCGGGCAGGTCGAGCGAGCCGCCCCGCGCGCGGTCGCGCGGCAGGAACGCCGTGCCCGCCAACGCCATCAACGCCACCGGCACGTTCACGTAGAGGCACCACCGCCAGCTCGCGTACTCGGTGAGCAGCCCACCCGCGATCAGCCCGACCGCCGCCCCGGCCGCGCCGACCGCCGCGAACACCCCCAGCGCCCGCCCGCGCTCCTTCGGCTCGGTGAACGCGATCATCAGCAGCGACAGGCCCGCCGGGGCGAGCACCGCCGCGAACCCGCCTTGCAGCGCGCGGGCCGCGAACAGCACCGGCGGGTTCCAGGCGAGCCCGCCGAGCGCGGACGCGGCGGCGAACCCGGCCAGGCCGAGCGCGAACGCGCGGCGGTGGCCCAGCGCGCGGCCCACCCGACCGCCGATCAGCAGCAGACCGCCGAACGCCAGCGCGTAGGCGGTGATCGCCCACTGCCGGTTCGCGTCGGTCATGCCCAGCGCCCGCTGCGCGGTGGGCAGCGCGATGTTCACGATCGTGCCGTCCAGCACCACGAGCAGCTGGGCGGCACCCACCACCGGCAGCGCCCACCACCGTCGTAGATCCTCCACCGACCATCCCCCTAACTACGTTCGATAGCCTCTAACAACGTTAGTCGCTGCGAACACGGTACTACACTCGCCGGGACGGCAACGGTGGACGGAGTGCGGTGGGCAGCCCGGAAAACGCTCGTGACCAGCACAAAGACGAGGTGCACAGCGTCTGGCTGCGGCCTCGGCGGACGGTGCGGGGCGAGCCGCCGCTGACCCGCGAGCGGATCGTCGAGGCGGCCGTCGCGCTGCTGGACGAGGAGGGCGTCGACCGGCTGACCATGCGCCGGCTCGCGGACCGCCTCGCGGTCTCCGCGCCGTCGCTGTACTGGCACGTCGACACCAAGGACGACGTGGTCGACCTGGCCGTGGACGCGGTGTTCCGCGAACCGCCCGCGGCCGGCGCGGGCTGGCGGGAGGACGTCACCGCCGTGCTGGAGGGGTGGCGGGCCGCGCTGCTGCGCCACCCGTGGGCGGCGGCCGTGCCCGCGCGCCGGCGGCCGGCGATCGGCCCGAACTTCCTGGCGCAGATGGAACACCTGCAGGCCGCGCTGGTCCGCGCCGGGTTCGCCGGGACGGGGCTGTCGGCGGCGACCTGGGCGCTCTACAACCACGTGCTGGGCTCGGCGGCGTCCCAGGCGGCGCTGCGGATCACCGCCGAGGAGCGCCGGGTCGGCCAGGAGCGGCTGCGCGCCGAACGCGACCGCTACCCGACGTTGGCGGACAACGGCTACCTGTACGACGACGACTGGGACGGCAGCTTCAGCACCGGGTTGGCGTACCTGCTCGACGGGCTGGAGGCGCAGATCGGACGTTGAGGCGCACCCCGGTGCGGCTCAGCGGGCCTGGACCGGGATCCGCGGCTCCGCGAACGCCTTCCACGCGGCGACGAGCTCGGGCAGCAGGACGTGCCACGGCAGGACGGCCAGCACCTCGGGCCGGGCGAGCAGGACCAGCCGGCCCTCGTCGCCCGCGTCCAGCCACACGGCCTGGAACCCGGCGGCCCGCTCCGGCGCGCCCGCCACGATCTCGGCGGTCACCCGCGCCAGGTCCGGGCCCGCGACCCGGTGGACGGCGGCGGTGGCGTCGCGCAGCACCCGGTACCCGCGGGACAGCTCCTGGACGGCCTCGGCCAGCCGCCAGTCCCCCAGGCCGGTCCGGACCTGCACCGTCATCGACTCGTACACGGCGGACAGACTATGCGGGACGGGGCCGGGCGCCGGGGACGCGCGATTCGCCTTCCCAATGGATCAGGCGGGGCCGACCTATCACCCCTGGACCTGTCGGTTCCCTGAACGCCGGAACTCCTCCCGGCCACCGTCCGTTTCGACCGATGTGCCGACTACCGCCCTGACCGACACCGCCACCCGAGGCCCCCAGCGCGCGCTCGCGGTCGCCGGAGCGCTCGCCGTGCTGCTGACCGTCGTGATGGTCGGCGCACTCGACGCGCACCGCCTGGCCACCACCACGGTGGGCCTGCGCCGCACCATCTCCGAGTACGCGCTCGGGCCGCAGCGCTGGGTGTTCGACACCGCCGTGCTGCTGCTCGCGGCGGGGTCGGTGGCGATCCTGGCCGTGCTGGTGCGCGGCGGCCTGGCCCGCTGGCGGTCACCGGGCGCGCTGGCGCTGCTGGCCTGGTCGGCGGGCCTGGCGCTGGTCGTGGTGTTCCCCAAGCACGACTGGTCGGTGGGGCCGAGCGCGAGCGGCACGGTGCACCGGGTGGCCAGCTTGGTCGCGTTCCTCAGCCTGCCGTTCGCGGTGGCGCTGCTGGCCCGGCCGTGGCGGCGGGACGCGGTGTGGGGCGGGCACGCCCGGTGGGCGTTCCGGTTCGGTCTGCTCTCCGCGCTGGCGTTCACCCCGATCCTGTACGCGGTGCTGGTGAACGTCGTCGTGGGCACGGCCTGGTGGCGGGTGCTGACGCTGGGGTACGTCGAGCGGCTGCTGGTGGTGGTCGAGGTGGTCGCCGTCCTCGTGCTCGGCCGGTGGGCGATCGCGGTGGCTCAGCCCGCGTACAAGCCGTCCAGCACGTCCCGGTAGCGGCTCTCGATCTCCTTGCGGCGCATCTTCATGCTCGACGTGAGGGTGCCGTCGGCGACGGTGAACTCCTGGTCCAGCACCGCGAACTTCTTGATCGTCTCGTGCCGGGCCAGGCTCGCGTTGGCCGTGTCGACCGCCGAGCGGATCTCGGCGTCGGCGTCCAGGCCGGGCGGGGCGGTGTCCGGGTCGAGCGTGACCAGCGCGACGCAGTAGTTGCGCTGGTCGCCGTGCACCAGCACGTGCCCGATGTAGGGGCTGGCGGCCTTGAGCTTGCTCTCCACGGACTGCGGCGCGACGTACTTGCCCGCCGAGGTCTTGATCAGCTCCTTCTTGCGGTCGGTGATCCGCAGCCGGCCCGCGTCGTCGAGTTCGCCGATGTCCCCGGTGCGCAGCCAGCCGCCGTCCAGCGCGGCCTCGGTCTCCTCGGGCAGGTTGTGGTAGCCGCGCATCACGCCGCGCCCGCCGATCAGCACCTCGCCGTCGTCGGCGATCCGCACCTCGGTGCCGGGCAGCGGCTTGCCGACCGTGCCGAACTCCTGCTCGCCGGGTCGGTTGAGGAACGACGCGGCGGACGACTCGGTCAGGCCGTAGCCCTCCAGGATCGGGATCCCCGCGCCCGCGAAGAACCGGCCGACCTCGGGCGAGAGCGGCGCGGAGCCGGACACGAAGTACCGGATGCGCCCACCGACCCGGTCCCGGAGCTTGGCGAACACCAGCCGATCGGCGACCTTGTTGCGCAGCGTCCACTCCGGGTGCTGCGCGACCTCCTGCGCCCAGCGGAACAGCTTCTCCTTCACCCCGCCCTCGGCGCGCATCGCCGCGCCCACCCGGCTGTGGATCTTCTCGAACACCCGGGGCGCGCCCGCCACGATCGTCGGCCGCAGTTCCGCCAGGTTCTCCGCGATCCGGTCCGCCGAGCCGTCGACGGCGGTCGTCACGCCGGTGGCGATCATCGCGATCTGGAGCACCTTGCCGAACGAGTGGGACATCGGCAGCCACAGGAAGTGCAGGTCGTCGGATCGCAGGACGCCGAGTTCGGCGACGGCCTCGGCGGTGTAGAGCCAGTTGTCGTGGGTCAGCTCCACGCCCTTGGGCACGCCCGTGGTGCCGGAGGTGTAGATCAGGGTCGCCAGGTCCTCGGGCGCGAGCGCGTCGACCATGGCGTCGTAGTCGCCCTCGTCGGCGAACGGCAGGTTGTCGGTGGTGACCACCCGGACGTCGCCCACCGAGCCGACAAAGTCGGGGTCCGCGACCACCAGCACGGCGCCCGAGTCGCGCAGGACGTGCGCGGCCTCCTCGCGGGTGCTGCTCGGGTAGATCGTCGTGGTCACGCCGCCGGCGGCGAGCACCGCGAGGTCGGCCAGCACCCACTCGACGCTGGTCTGCGCCATGAGCGCGACCCGCGCACCGTCCCGGACGCCCAGCCGCCGGAAGCCCAGCGCCTGCCCGCGCACCAGGTCGCCGACCTCCCGCCAGGTCGTCGACCGCCACCGGCCGTCGACGCGGTGCCGCAGGGCCTCCGCGTCCGGGGTGGCGCGCACGCGTTCGCGCAGCAGATCGGGGATGGACCGGGCCATGACGACCTCCAACCGGTGGAGCGGTGCTCTAGAGCGTTACTCTAGTGGGTGTGAGGGCGGACCGTCGGCAATCGGTGCTGGACGCGGCGCTGGCCCTGGTGGAATCCGGGCAGCCGGTCACCATCAGCGCGCTGACCGCGCGTTCCGGGGTGTCGAACGGGAGCATCTACCACCACTTCGGCAACCGGGCCGGGGTGTTCTCGGTGCTCTACGGCGACAGCTTCACCCGGTGCGTCACGGCGATGACGCCGGCGCTGGCGGCGGGCGACGCCCAGAAAGTGGTGCGGGGCCTGGCCGTGCGCTACCTGGACTGGGTCGCCGAACACCCCGGCCGGGCCCGGTTCCTGTACTCCGCGCCGCTCACCGCCGACCCGACGGCCAAAGCGGCGGCGTTCGCGCCGGTCGCGCAGTGGTTCGCCGAGCGGATGGCCACGGGCGAAGTGCGCGAGTTCCCGTTGTGGGCCTTGGACCCCGTGGTGATGGGACCGGCGCACGAGTGCGCGCGGCGGTACCTGCTCGGCGGGTTCGACCTGGCGTCGTCCCGTGATGTGGTGGCGGATGCGGTGTGGGGCGCGGTCTCGCCTCTAGGGTGAGCACATGGCTTCTTGGGGCGACCTCGCCGCGTACGTCAACGACACCTACGACGTCATCTCCGTGCAGGAGGACGAGATCCGGATCCTGTTCAACTTCGAGCAGTTCGACGAGGACGACGAGCGCACCCAGGTGATCATCCTGGTGCGCGAGGTGCTCGACAACATGCACGAGTGGGTCCAGATCGCGTCCCCGATCGGGCTGGCGGCCAACGTCGACCTGCGCGCGCTGCTGGAGGAGGTCGGCAACTCGACCATCGCCTGCGGTGCGGCGATCATGGGCGAGCACGTCGTGCTGCGCCACTCGCTGCCGCTGGTCGACCTGGACATCCACGAGTTCACCGACCCGCTGGCGCTTCTCGCGGGCAGCGCCGACCGGCTGGAGGAGACCTTCTTCGGCGGCGACGCCTACTGAGCGCGGGCGGCCGGCGGCAGGTCGGCGACCGACCCGACCGGCCACGCCCACGGGTCGTCGCCCAGCGCCGCCAGCTCCTCCACCTGCTGCACGCACCACGGCGAGATCGGCCGCACCCCGGCCAGCACGGCGGGCGCGAACTCGGCCCACGGCACCCACTCGAAGTCGTCCACCTCGTCCGGGTTCGGCGTCGGGTCGTGGTCGAGCACCCCCCGGAACACCGGGCACATCTCGTTCTCCACCACGCCGTTGTCCATCACCGCCCGGTAGCGGAACCGGGGCAGCACCAGGTCCAGCGGCACGTCCGCCAGGCCCAGCTCGTCGGCCAGCCGCCGGACCACCGCCGACTCGGCGTCCTCACCCGGCGCGGGGTGGCCGCAGCACGTGTTGGTCCACACCCCGGGCCACGTCTTCTTGTGCAGCGCGCGCCTGGTCAGCAGCAGCCGGCCGGCCGGGGAGAACAGGTAGCTGGAGAACGCCAGGTGCAGCGGGGTGTCCGCGTGGTGCACCTGCGACTTGTCGGCAACGCCGATCCTCGTTCCCGACTCGTCCAGCAACACGACTTCTTCCACGCGGACCACCCTGCCACACCGGCCGCCGTCAGCGCGCGGCGGCGAGCACCCGGGCGTTGCGCACCAACTTCCCGCCCGACGTGCGCGGCAGCACGGGCAGCACGTGCACGCGGTGGGGCAGCTTGAACTCCGCCAGGCGCTCGGTGCACCAGCGGATCATCTCCGCCTCGGTCGGCGCGTCGGCCCCGGCGCTCACGTACGCCTCGACCACCCCGTCGAACACCGCGATCGACTCGGCGACCAGCGGGTGCGAGCGCAGGACCGCCTCGACCTCGGTCAGGTCGACGTTGCTGCCCCGCACCACGACCAGCGAATCGCTGCGGCCCAGCAGCACCAGGCCACCCCGGGCGTCGAACCGGCCCCGGTCCCCGGTGCGCAACCAGCCGTCGGCGTACCGGCGCACGCCGTCGTCGTGCAGGTAGGGCGACTCGTCCAAGGCAACCTCGACCAAGCCGTCACGCACCCGCAGCGTGGTGTCGCTCAACGGCCGGCCCACCGACGGGCGGGACGTGCCGGCGACGTCCAGGGTCAGCGCGCCGGTCTCGGTGGTGCCGAAGCACTCGCCGACGGTGAACCCGTAGCCCCGGGCGAAGCTCTCGGCCACCTCCGGCGGCATCGGCTCGGCACCGGCGAACGCCGCCCGCACGGTGCGCAGCGCGGCCCGGTCCGGCGCCGCCGCCAACCGCGCGAAGTGCACCGGCACGCCGGTGACGAGATCGACCTGGTACCGGGCAGCCGCCCGCTGCACCTCCTCGGCCGACTGACCGGCCGAGAACACCAGGTGCACGCCCTCGGCCAGCGCGTGCAGCAGGCCGCCGAGCAGCCCGAAGCTGGCCGTCATGCTGTTGAGCAGCAGCATCCGCTCGCCGCGCCGCGCCATGCCCTCGGCCGACGCGAACCGCAGCACCTCGCGGACCACCGACTCCGTCGAGCGGCCGATCACCTTCGGCGTGCCGGTCGACCCGGAGCTGAACTGGACCAGCCGGTGCCGGGTCAGCGCGGGCACGCCGTCCGCACGACGCTCGGTGACCAGCTCGAACCGCTCCCGGAACAGCCCGCCGGACCGGCCGGAGGCCCGCACCACGAACTGCGGCCGGGCCAGCGCGTGCTCGACCGCGCGCTCGGCCGGGGTGAACCGCGGGTCCAGCGAGATCACCCGGGCGCCGAGCGTCCACAGCGCCAGCACCACCTCCAGCCGGGTGAAGCTCGGCGGCACCTGCACGGCCACCGTGCTGCCCTCGCCGACCCCGGCGGCGGCGAGCAGACCCGCCTCGCCGGCGACCGCTTCGCGCAGCCGCCCGTGCGTCACGGTGTGCTGGTGGCTGAACACCGGCACGTCGTCGCCGTAGCGGCGCAGCAGGTCGGACACGTACTCGCGCATCGGTCAGGTCTCCTTGCAGAACTCGCCGATGGGGATGCCCACGTGCCGCTGCTCGGTAGCCACGTACCCGAGCAGCTCGTCGCCGCGCCGCAACTCGGTGACGTTGCGGACCTTGCCACCGGGACCGAGCACGCGAACGTGCCAGTCGTCCTGCACGGTCAGGCTGACCGCCACGCCCTCCGGCGAGTGCGCGGTGATCGTCAGGATCGGACGGGACTCCAACTTGGCCCGCCCCACCGTCAACTTGCGCGTCCGACCCTCCGAGTCGACCGCCAGCACCGTGCTCCCAGTGCGCAGCTCGGACAGGTAGTTGGTCCGGTTGTCGGGCCCGAGCACGTACGAGTGCAGTGCGCCCGCGTTGACCCGGAACGGCCGGGTGGGCATGTAGGGCAGCGGATGGGTCTCGCTGCAGCACAGGATGAAACCCGACGAGAACGAACCGACCAGGATGCCCTCGTCCTCCCGGAAGTGCGAGCAGGTGTCCACGCACACCCGGTCGCCCAGGCCGTTGTGCTCGATGCCCTCCACGGTGAGCGTGGTCAGCGTCAACGGCGGCGACGTGGCCTCCAACAAACGCGCCAGCGCGAACACGTCGGCCGCGTCGCGCGGCGCGAGCAGGACCCCGTCCGAGCCGTGTTCCAGCACGTCCAGGACGATCGCCGCCTCCTCCAGGTCGGCGACGACCGTGATCAGCCGGCCCGCCGCGCCGTCGGCGGCGGCGATGACGATCTCCAGCGGGATCTTCGTGGGGTCGGCGAACTCCACGACGGTGTGCTCCAACCGCACCGCCGCCGCGCACGCCAGCTTGAGCGTGCGGTCGTCGGTGACCCGCACGAACGCCGCCGTCGCGGCGAGCCGGTCCAGCCGGTCCTGGTCGTCCACCAGCACCGCGACCAGGTGCGGGCTCTCCACGACGTCCGGTGCGACCAGCACGCGGGCCACCGTGGGCGGCAGGGTGTCCAGCAGGGCGGGGTCGTCGGACACGATCCCGGCGAGCCGGGCGTGCACGGCGGCGTCGACCACGGCTTCGCGGTGCGCCTCGGGAACGGTACGCAGGTCGATCCAGGCGAATTTCACGCCAGACTCCATTTCAGGAAACCGCGCCCGTCATGGCGTGCACGAGCTCGGCGGGGTGGTCGGCGTGGATCACCGACGCGAGTTCCGCGACCAGCGTCATCGGGGCCGGGGAGGTGAACACGCGGCGGCCGACGGCCAGGCCCGCGCAGCCCGTCGCCATCGAGGCGCGGGCGTGGTCGACCAGGCTGCCCCCGGTCGCCGGGCCGCCCGCGACGAGCACCGGGATCGGGCAGCTCGCCACGACCTCGGCCATCCGCTCCACGGGCAGCGCCAGGTTGGTCTTGACCAGGTCGGCACCGAGGTCGACGGCGATGTTGACCACGTGCGCGAGCAGCGCCGGGTCACTGGGGTCCGCGATGCGCGGTCCGCGCGGGTAGACCATCGCGACCAGCGGCACGTTCCACGAGTCGCACGCGTTCGCGACCACGCCGAAGTCGACCAGCTGGCGCTCCTCGGTGTCGGAGCCGATGTTGACGTGCACGCTGACCGCGTCCGCGCCCAGCCGCAACGCCTCCTCCACCTCGCCGACGAGCACCTTGGCGTTGGCGTCGGCCGCGTGCGAGGTGCCCGCGCTCAGGTGCACGACCAGCGCGCAGCCGCCCAGCACCTGCGGGTCCAGGGTGCGCACCCGTCCTTTGTGGACGATGATGGCGTCCGCCCCGCCGACGACGACCGACCTGATCAGGTCGTGCCACCGGTCACGCGGCACGACCGGACCGTCGGAGACGCTGTGGTCCAGCGGGACGAAGAGGTACTTGTCGTCGCGCGGCCGGGAAAGCCGTCGCAGCCGCAACGCTTTCCTCATGTCGCTCACACCTCCGGGGGTCCACCGGCCAGGGCCATGGAGCAGCGTGGTGGAGACCGACTCGTGCGGGGAGGTGACAGCTGGCGATAACTCGGCAGTTATGCACCTCTTGGAGCAACCGGGTACGACGATTCCTCGACGCAGCGTCAACCCCGCACACTCGCACGGTCGGTGTCTGCCGTCATCCGTTTGCCCTAGGCTGCGGAAGTGCACATGGAGCTCAGACATCTCCACGTCGTGCTGACCGTGGCCGAAGCGGGCAGCATCAGCCGGGCCGCCTCCTCGCTCAAGATCGCACAGGCCGGGTTGACCGCGCAGCTCCGCCGCATCGAACGCGGCTTCGGCGGCCCGCTGTTCGTGCGCCGCAGCGACGGCGTGGAACTGACCGAACTGGGCAGGCACGTCGTCCAGCGGTCCCGTGACCTGGTGGAACGTTTCGACGACCTGCTCATCACGGCCCGCCAGATCGCCGCCGAGTCCGGCAGCCTGGGCATCCGCCTGGGCGGCGTGGCCGGGTCGCTGACCCCGCTGCTCGTAGGAGTGGTGCGCGACCTCTCGCCCGACCAGCCGCAGACCACGCACATCGAGCGCAGCTGCGACGCGGTGCTGGAACTGGTGCGTTCCGGCAAGCTCGACGTCGCGCTGGTCGTGGAGTTCCCGCAGAGTCCACTGCGGATTCCCGAACAGGTCGCCTGCCGCCCGGTGGTGACCGAACCGATGCTGGTCGGGATCCCGGCCGGACACCGGTTGTCCGCACGCGCCGAGATCCGCCTGGCAGAACTGGCCGACGAGGACTGGGCCGTACCGGAGGAGAACTACGGAGGCGGCCGCCTGAACCTCCACCTGGCCTGCGAAGCCGCCGGCTTCACCCCCCGCTGCGTGCACTTCGGCGTGGACCCCGCCGCAGCCGCCGAACTGGTGCGTTCAGCCCAGACCGTCGCGTGCTTCTTCCCCACGTCCCAGGAACTGCCCGGCGTGGTCCTGAAGCCGATCGTCGACAACCCCGTTCACCGCCGCGTAACCCTGGTGTGGCAACGAGATCGGCAAGCGGCGGAGTACATCGACGACATCCACACCGCCCTGCTCCAAGCTTACCAGGAACGAGTCTGGAGCCGAGCCCAAAAACAAGCCGCCAAAGGTTTAACCGCAGCCGCCAGCTGACCAACACACCACAGTCCACAGTAGACACCCCGAAACACCCCACCCAACCCGCGTCGTGTCATCCCCGTATGGCCCGCGCGCAGCGAACCGCGCTTTGCCAGGGAGTACAAGCACGCTTTTCGCTTGTACTCCCTGGCAAAGGGTGGTTGTCTCCGACCGGGCCATGCGGGGATGACACGACGCCCACCATCATCCTTGGCGGCTCGCCCGTCCGGCGAGGACGCTCTTCCAGCTTTCCCCGCGCCTCCCACAACCGACCTCACAGGCCGACCTCACACACCGTCCTCATCCCGAGCCGCAAACCGCTCAGCCATCTCGAAATCCCACCAGGCCGCGAAGAACTGGAAGTCCTCCGCCGACCGGTTGACCAGCCGGTGCTCTTCATGAGGCCGGAAGTGCACGATGTCCCCGGCCGCGAAGGGCACCGCGCCCTCGACCGTCACGATCTCGGCCTCCCCCGACACGGCCACCCAGATCTCGTGCTCCCGATGTCCGTGCGTGGATGACGAAGCCCCCGGCCGCACCACGCACCACGACCCGTCGAACGGCGCGTTCACCACCGGCCACGGCATCAACCGGCGTGCCACCAGCCCGTCGTCGCGCACCAGCTCACCCGGATCCAACCTGCGGATCTCCACGGCGCCTACCCGCCCCGAACGGACGATTCCATGCGCTCTCCCCAGCAGAACCGCGCCCGAAATGTGCCGCACGCTATCGCCGGCCCCCACCACCCAGCAAGCGCTTACCGCCGATCAGCCCCATCAACAATCCCTATCTCTCTTCTCCCCCACCCCCACCCCACCTACCGAGCCGCAGCCGCAGCCGCAGCTTTCAAGCAGAAGTCCAACCGCGACCGAGCATCCGCGTCATCCGACACCGCCAGCACCGCCCGGTAGTCCGTCGCCGCTTCGCCGAACCGCCCCACCTTCTCGAACACCACCGCCCGGTTGAACCGCACTTCGGGCAGGTCCGCCAACGCCACCGCCCGGTCGAAGTCCGTCAACGCCCCGTCGAAATCGCCGGCCTCGAACCGGACCTGTCCCCGCAACGCCCACCCCGGCGCGAACCCCGGGTCCGCCCGCAACGCCGCCGACACCACGTCCGAGGCCCGGCGCGGATCTCCCGCCTCCACCAACAACCGCCCCTGCACGCACAGCAGGTGCACGTTGTCCGGCGACAACGCCAATCCGGCCCGGACGTCGTCCCAGGCCCCGTGCGAATCCCCCACCTCGCACCGCAACGACGCCCGGTTCACCAGCGCCGGCACGTGTCCCGGGTCCAGTTCCAGCACGTAGTCGAACGCGGCGAGCGCCCGCCGCACGTCTCCCAGCTCCAGCCACACGTCCGCCAGGTTGTAGTGCACCTCGGGGAACGGCGGCGTCAACGGCAGCACCCGCTCGAACGCCGCCACCGCCTCCTCGTTGCGGCCCAACCGCCGCAACAGGACCCCCTGGTGGAAGTGGTGCTCGAAGAAGCCCGGGTCCACCAGCGCGTTCGCCGAGTGCTCGGCCAGCGCCTCCTCCGCCCTCCCCGCCATCTCCAGCAGCACACCCCGGTTGAGCCGCAGCACCGACCGCAGCAACGGGTGCTCGTCGTCGCCGAAGACCCGGTCCAGCGCGGCGCGACCCTCCTCGATCAGCCGCAACGCCTCGTCCACCCGGCCTTCCCGCATCTCCACCAGCGCCACGCCGTTGCGCGCGAACACCGAGTGGAAGACGCACTCCTGCGGGTCGTCCAGCTCCGCGGCCAGCGCGACCGCCTGGTTCATGAACGCCCGCGCCTGCCGCAGGTCCCGGCGCGGCTCCGGCAGGTGCCGGACGTGCAGCATCGCCATCCCGTACGCCAGGCGCAGCCGCTGGGCCACCCCGTCCACGACCTGCGCCGCCGCCTCGTAGACGACCGCCGCCTCCTCGGCCCGCCCGGCGACGGCCAGCGAGGCCCCGGCCGCTTCGGTGAAGTGCCACCAGTCACCCGAACCCGATCCCCGGTCCACCAGCTCCCGCCCGAGCAGCGCCAGCGACGCCGCCGCGTGGTAGAGCCCGACCTTCCGGCAGTGCCCCAACGCGTGCTTGACGGCCTGCACGCCGGCCTCGGGTCTGCTGCCGCGCACCGCGTGGAACGGGATCGCCCCCAACGCCAACGACTGCTCGCCCAACGCGTACAGCTCCGCGCACCGGACGTCGTGCCGGCGCGCCCGCTCTTCCTCGGGCAGAGCCGAGTACGCCTCGACCGCCGCCGGGTCGTCGGTGGTCCCGTCGCTGCGCACGAAGTCCCCGACCGGGGTGGACTCCACCACGCAGTCCACCCGCCGCGCGTACGCCGGCAGCGCTTCCGCCAACGACACCGCGACCTCGCCCGGCGGGTCGACCACCGGCTCGAACCCGGTCCCCAGCACCAGGACCAACTGCGGGATGTCCTGCCGCCGCAACAACACCGCCAGCAGCTCGCGGTCCGTCGGGTCCGCGTGGTGCACGTTGTCGACGAACAGGGTGCGCGGCGAGTCGCCGAGCGCCGCCAGGTACGCCCGCAGGAAGTCCGCGATGCCGTTGGCGATGTTGCGGGTGTGCAGCCGCGAGTAGTACCTGGTCCGCTGCTCGTCGCCGACCGTCCACTCCAGGGTGGCCCACGCCGTCGGCACCGACACCGCCAGCTCCGGCGCGGCCGTGGCCAGTTCGGTGTTGTGCCGCGCGGCGAGTTCGGGACACCGCGCGAACGCGTCGCCCGCCAGCGCCCGCAACAGGGTCCCGCCGGCGGTGTACGGGCCGCGCAGGCCGCGGTGCGCGTCCACGGCGGCCAGCGCGGGCGGCAGCTCCAACCCGGCCCGCAGCCGGGCGCGGTCGACCGCGCGGCGGCCCCGGAGCCAGAGGTGGTCCGCCATCAGCTCACCAGGGCCGGTACCAGGCACGCCGCAGCGGCCAGGGGCACAGGTCCGGGCAGACGGATCCGGATCTTCTTCATCTTCGGTGGCACGGGAACCTCCACGGAAAACGGCGCGGAGTGCCCGACTTTAGTGGGGGAAAACCAAAAAGGGCAGGATGCCCCCACCCAATCCATAAGGCCGGGCAATAGCACCCAATCAAGACGCCACTCCCGAACCCACCCTCGAACCCACTCCCGAACCCACACCTCCGAGCCCACCCTCCCGAACCCACGCCACTACAGGTCCGAGCCACCCGCACCACGAACCGCTCGGGCTAGTCCGAATGCCGCAGCACACTTTCCACTTCAGTCCGGAATACGTGCACTCCATCCTCACCCTGCGGCGCGCCATGGGCCTGGAGCAGGTGCAACAACGCCACGCCGTTCGCCGACCTGCGCGCCTGCGCGCGGAACGCGAACACGGCCTCGTACACCGTCACCCCCGTCGCCAGCGCCGCCGCCACCGTGGCCAGGAAGCCCCACAGCGCACGACGCCCCGGGTCCGCCACCGCCACCGCTCCCAACGCCGCCGACGACGTGAACAGCAGCACCGTCAGCGCCGTCGTCCACCGACGGGCCGTCGCGTACCGGTCACGGGCCTGCTCGAACCCCGCCAGCCGCTCACCGACCCGGTGCCTGAGGTAGGCCCGGAGGAACTGCTCGCGGTGGTCGTCCACCATGGTCATGATCGGCTCACCGGTTCGTGACGGTGGCGCGCCACCTCGGTCGCCAACTCCCGCGCACGCTCCTCGCGCTCCGCGTCGTCGGCAGCCGGTGGCGCGGCCAGGTGGTCGAAGTACAGGGCGCGCAGCCGCTCGGCCCGCGCCCGCGCGTCGGGGTTCTCCCCGCCGCGCCCCAGCACCGCGAGCACCGCCGCGCCGGCTCCGGCGACCGCCAGCAGCACCCCGGGCCACGACTCGTCCCGCAGCCACGCCTGCAACGCCCCGAACGCGGTGGCCGCGAAGCCGGCGCCGATCGCCAGCACCACCAGCAGCCGCGCCCGCTCCCGCTCGCGCAGCGCCGCCACCTCCTGCTCGTGCAGCACCGGCGCGACGACCTGGTTCGCCTCGTGGATCGCTCCCGCCAGCAACGGGTAGTCCAGCACGTACCCGGGATCGATCACCGGCACCGCCGACGGCTCCCGGAACCGGACCCGGGGCCACACCGACGGCGGTGGCACGTCGGCGTGCAGGGCGTCGCCGGGCTTGCCCGCGAACACCCGGTGCAGCACCGCGACCACCCGGTCCGGCCCTTCGTCCAGGTGCACGACAGCCACCCGGCCGCTGCGCACCAGCACCTCCAGGTCACCGTCGACCTTCCCGCCCGCGATGTCGTCGGCCAGGCCGCCCGTCCCGGCCAGGACCAGCAGCGGCCGGTCCCGCCCCAGGTGGTCGACCAGCGCCGCGCGCGCCCCGTCCTCGCCGCCGACCAGGAACGCCAGGGCCGGACGCCGCGCACCGGCGACCGCCTCGACGGTCCGGAACAGCACCGGCACCTCTTCGCCCCACTGCGAGCCCGGCACCAGCACGGCCGTGTCGTGGTTGCCGTTGAGGCGCACCTCGTCCCCGACCGGCTCCGCGTCGACCGCGACCTTCCCGGACGGCGCGACGCCGACCAGTCGCGGCCACTTGCCGTCCAGCGCGTCGGCGGCCAGGCCGACCAGGTGGGTGATCCCGGTGTCCGCGCCCGCCGTGAGCACGACCGCGTCACGTTGCGCGGCGGCCGCGAGCACGGCTCTGAGCACCGGCAGGACGGCCGCGGCCAGCTCGGCCTCCGGCGCGTCGACCGGGCCGAGCACGGCGAGCACGGGGCGGGCGCGGGGCAGGTGCAGGGCCCGGACCCGGATGTCGGCGTCGGGGTGGGCCAGCCGGCACACCCGCGGACCCGCGGTAGACATGCGGGGCACCCTAGCGCTGCTTCACGCCGATTTCACCCGTCCGGGGGACCAATTTTCGCCCAGGTAGGATTTTGCCGTGCCAATCGACCCCGCCGAGATGGAAATCGCCCTGAAGGTGCTCGCCCAGGTGGAGGAACTGCCCACCGAGCACCCGGACGTGGTGGCCATCCGCCGGGCCACCTCCAGCATCTACAAGACCGTCCGCAAGCGCCGCAAGGCCGACCGCCGGCAGGCGGTGACCGAGGCCGACCGGGCGGTGACCGAGGCGACCGCCACCGGCTCGCCGACCCGCATCGACGACGAGACCCGCGGCGTCCTGCTCCAGGAGCCCGCGCCCGGTTCGCTCGCCGGCACGCTGCTGCGCGCCCGGTCCTGCTACACGTGCAAGAAGCGCTACACCGAGGTGGACGCCTTCTACCACCAGCTCTGCCCGGCCTGCGCCGAGCTGAACCGGAGCAGGCGCGACGCCGGTGCCGACCTGTCCGGCAAGCGCGCGCTGCTCACCGGCGGCCGGGCCAAGATCGGCATGTACATCGCCTTGCGGCTGCTCCGCGACGGCGCGCACACCACCATCACCACCCGGTTCCCGCACGACGCCGTGCGCCGGTTCGCCTCGATGCCCGACAGCGCCGACTGGCTGCACCGGCTGCGCGTGGTCGGCATCGACCTGCGCGACCCCAGCCAGGTCGTGCGGCTGGCCGACTCCGTCGCCGCCGCCGGCCCGCTGGACATCCTGATCAACAACGCCGCGCAGACCGTGCGCCGGTCGGCCGACGCCTACGCGCCGCTGGTCGCCGCCGAGAGCGCGCCGCTGCCGGCCGGCCCGCTGCCCGAGCTGATCACCTTCGGCCACGGCGTGACCGCCCACCCGATCGCCCTGACCAGCGGGTTGTCCGACACCCTCGCCGACCTGCCCGAGGTCACCGCGCTCGCGCTGACCGCCGGGTCCGAGCTGATCGACGCGGGCGGGCTGGTGCCCGACGTGGCCGCCGTGAACAGCTGGGTGCAGCGGGTCAACGAGGTCGACCCCGTCGAACTGCTCGAAGTGCAGCTGTGCAACAGCACCGCGCCGTTCATCCTGATCTCCCGGCTGCGTCCCGCGATGGCCGCCTCGCCCGCGCGCCGCAAGTACGTGGTGAACGTCTCCGCGATGGAAGGCCAGTTCAGCCGCGCGTACAAGGGGCCCGGCCACCCGCACACCAACATGGCCAAGGCCGCGTTGAACATGCTGACCAGGACCAGCGCCGAGGAGATGCTGGAAACCGACGGCATCCTGATGACCGCCGTCGACACCGGCTGGATCACCGACGAGCGCCCCCACCCGACCAAGATGCGGCTGGCCGCCGAGGGGTTCCACGCGCCGCTGGACCTGGTCGACGGGGCCGCCCGGGTGTACGACCCGATCGTGCGCGGCGAGCTCGGCGAGGACCTGCGCGGCTGCTTCCTCAAGGACTACGCGCCCGCTGCCTGGTGAGGGGAACGCGCCGCACCGTGCCGAAAGCGCCCATCCCCCGGTACGAAGGAGCAACGCGCCTGCGCCATCCGGGTATCGAGGTCCACGAACCCGGCCTCGTGTGCGACTCTCCGCCGGTAGGCTGAACCGGTCGTTGCACGGGGGTGGGCATGGGTCGCGGGCGGGCAGATCACGCCGCCACCCCGTGCCGCTCATCTCCACCACGCCACCCACCCTCAGCGCCGGCGCACCCCACAGCGCACCCCACAGCGCACCCCACAGCGCACCCAGCGTCACACCCCACGGCGGCCAGGAGATGAACGCACCGCGCCGTCCCATCAACCCGTTCCCGCTCCCGGGCTGGGAGAGCACGCCGATGCGCCCGCTGCGCCCGTGGGAGCGCGAGGCCCACCGCGACTACTACGTCGACGTGGACGGCGCCGAGAGCGCGTTCCAGGAGTTCCAGCAGGAGGTCGGCGACCTGACCGGCGTGCTGGAGGACGGCCGCCTGGTGCTCGTCACCGGCGACTCCGGCTGCGGCAAGACCGCGCTGGTCAACCGGTGCGCCGACTGGACCGTGCTGGAGCTGGGCAGGCGCGACCTGCGCGGGGTCGTGGTCGACCTCACCGGGTGCCTGCCCGAGGACGAGGAGCTGTCCATCCACGAGCGCACCGTGCAGGTGTGCGACCAGCTGTTCGACAAGCTGGTCGACCACGGGGCGATGAGCCCGCAGGCGGCCGACACGCTGCGCGGTGACCGGGACAACCCGAAGCGGATCTTCCCGCGGCTCGGCCGGGCGCTCAACGACGACGTGGTGCTGCTCGTGCTGCTGCCCTCGCCCAACGAGCTGCTCGACGAGGTCATCCGGTACGCGCGCCAGCTGCGCAGCCCGCGGGTGCTGTTCTTCGCCGAGTCCGCGTTCTTCGACGCTGACGACCTCGCCGAGCTGGTCCGCCGGCTGGAGACGTGGGTGCCGCCGATCACCCTGCTGGTCGGCAAGCTGGAGGACGGCGACCCCGGCCGGTTCGCCGACGACCGGCTGGTCCGGCACACCGGAGTGGGAATTTATCCACGACTGAGCGATCAGGCGGCCGAATTGCTCGGCCGGATATGTCAATCGGTCGCGATGGTGCAGCGAATCCTGCACGGGACCTACGAGCGGAAGCTCGAAGCCGGCCTAAGCTACACCGAAGCCGACCAGGTGACGGTGGACGACATCCGGGCGTACCTCAACGGACTGGGGATGCAGCCATGAACGGCAGCGACGAGCTCCCGCACCTGCGGAAGAACCCCTTCTCGCCGATGGCGGTCGCGCTGATCATCGATGACGTCGAAGACGATTTCGACGCGGTCGACGTCACCATCCCCACCGACGCCGCCCGGCAGGCGATCGCCCACCTCGACGGGTACCTGCGCGCCGAGCCGGGGGCCGGCACCGTGCTCGCGGTGCTCGGCGACTACGGCACCGGCAAGACCCACCTCGCCGTCCGCCTGGTGCGCCACGCCCGCAAGGCGCTCGACGACCCGTCGCGCGCGCTGTACCTGGAGGCGACCGCCGAGAGCTTCGTCGAGCTGTACCGGCGGTTCATGCAGCGGCTCGGCCGTGACGGCGTGCGCGCGCAGGTCAGCGACTACTACGCCGACATCGTCGCGGAGTCGTTGCAGAGCACCGGGTTGACCGAGGACACGGTCGAGTGGCTGGGCAGTCGCAGCATGGAGCCGCAGGAGGTCGTGGAGCGGCTCGGTCTCATGGAGAGCGCGCTGCTGCGGACCGTCCAGGACAAGCTGCGCCAGGTCACCAACAACAAGGACTTCGGCACCGCGCTGACCTTGTTGCTGCGGCCCGGGTTCGAGCACGCGGTGTGGTCGTGGCTGCTGGGCGGCGCGCCGGACCAGGTGCTGGTGGAGCGCGGGATCACCGCGCCGATCGACACCGAGGTCGCCGCGCTGGAGGCGATGGGCGTGTTCGCCCTGCTGTTCGGCGGCCGGCAGCGGCGGTTCGTGCTGGCCGTGGACGAGTTGGACAAGATCTTCTCCGCCGACAGCCGGCCGCAGGCGCGGACCATGGCCGCGTTCCAGACCCTGTTGCAGGTGTTCGCGAAGGCCGGGGCGTGCCTGGTGCTGTGCGGGCTGCCGGAGTTCAGGGCCGTGCTGTCACCGGCCGTGCGGCAGCGCATCCCGTACACCGTGACCATGTCCGGGCTCGGTCACGCGCAGGTGCGCGAGTTCGTCCTGCGCGCGCAGGAGGCCGTGACGGGTGTGTCGGCGCTGGCCCCGTTCACCCCGGAGACGGTGCGCTACCTGCGGGACGTGGCCGGCGGCAACACCCGCAACGTGGTCCGCCTGTGCCACCGGGTGTTCCGGCTGGTGGACGACCGGGCGAACGCGACCGGCGACCCGGACGTGACCGCGACCGACGAGATGGTGCGGCAGGCCGCGCGCGACCTGTTCGGTTCGTTGAGCGCCGACGACCTCGACGGTTCGGTGCGCCGGCTGCTGGACGCCAACGGGTGGGAGTACTGGCGCAACCACCTGCTCGGGTCGGGCGAGGAGTCCATGGCGGACTTCTGGATCACCTTCCCGGACCGCGACGGCGGGTGCGCGGTGCTGGTCACCGAGTCCCTTCTGGACAACGCCGACGTGACCACCGTGATGCGGCGGGTCTCGGCGGTGCGCGAGGCGGAGTCCGACGCCGAGGTCGTGCTGGTGGTCAACGGCGTGCTGGCGGACGGCGTGGCGATCCAGTTGCGCGAGCCGCTGGGGCGCGAGCCGCTGGTCTACTCGGAACGGACGTTCGCCGACGACTTCACGGCGCTGGTCGGCGCGGCCGGCATCGTGCTGACCGGCGAGACCGCGCAGGACCCGGTGAGCGCGCTGCGGCAGCGGATGGACCAGCTGAGCCGGCAGCAGTCGAGCATCTACGGGTTCATCGAGCAGTTGGCGGAGCACGTGGACGGGGTCCGCACGTCGTCGGACCGGCAGTTCTCGGCGATCGGCCGGCAGCTGGCCCTGCTGGTCGGCTCGACCCCCGCGCGGGAGGCGGCCGACCACCGCCTGCCGGGCGAGGTGGAGCGGCTGTTCCGGGCGGCGGCCGACGCGCTGGAGGGCCTGATCCAGGTCGACCTGATGCTCAACGAGGCGTTCGACTTCGCGCCGGCGACCACGCAGGAGGCCGTGCACCGGCGGTTGCGGACGCCGGAGTTCACCGACGCGGCGGCCAAGGCGGTGTTCCTGCAGAAGTCGGTGCTGGCCTTCCGCGGCGCGGTGGCCGACTGGTACCGGTCGCAGGGCGAACCGGGGTCGTCGGTCTCGCCCGACGCGGAGGACCGGCTGGAGCAGCTGTGCGGCATCTACGACGACATCGTGGAGTTCCTGCCGCTGTTCGACCTCGACCCGCTGTTCGGCCTGCCGCCGTGGAGCGCGCGGTCCGGTGGCCTGGTGGCCGACGTGAACCAGACCGCCCGGCGCAACCAGGTGCACGAGGCGCTGCGCAACCTCAGCCCCCGCGTGCGCCGCGCCGTGCTCAAAGCCTCGCACTCGCGCTGACTCGCGCGCCGACTCGCGGCTACCGGGCCTGCCCCAGCCGCCGGAACGCCGCCGCCGGCACCGCCCGCGGCACCGGCCGCAACTCCGACACCTCACCGCCACCCGAACCACCACCAGCCGAGCCACCCGATTCGGCTCCCGAACCGGGCTCGACAGGGGGCTGGAACCGGTCGTACGCGCCGTTGGCCAGCGCGTGCACCAGGTTCACCACGACCACCGCCGGGGCGACCACCGCGATGGCCCCCGGGAACTTCGGCTCCAGCAGCAGCGCCAGGATGATCGCCGTCAGCCCGTTCTGCTGCCCCAGGCACAGCCGGACCCGGTCGCCGCGCCACCTCCGGGGCAGCGTCAACGCCCAGGCCACGACCACCTGCGACAGGTACGCCGCCGCCCCCAGCAGCGCCCCGACCAGGGCCAACGCCCACGAGAACGCCGAAGCCAGCACCAGCCCCACGGCCACCGTGGCGGCGAACAGCCCGACTTCGGCCAGCCCGTCGACCCACCGCCCGAAGTCCGGCCGGAAGAACAACCCGATCAACGCCAGGGCGAGCAGCAGCGAGGACTGCACCGCGACGTACCCCACGGCCAGCACCACGACGCCCAGCAGCGCCCGCACGACCACCCGGCGGACCCGCCCGTCACCACCCGCGAACCGCCCGCGCGCGAACCGCCACACCAGCCACGCCCCGCCCGCCAGCGCGAGGTTGAGCACGAAGTTCAGGGTGAACGCCCCGAACCCGCCGACAGCACCATCGACCCCACCACTGCCCTGCCCACCCAGGGCACCGCTCTGGATGGCGAACGAGGTGATGTAGACCGTCAGCAGCACCGTGATCGGGTCGTCGAACGAGGCCCAGGCCGCCAGCAGCGCCTTCGCCGACGCCGACATCCGCGACTTCGCCCGCACCGCCGCCACCGACAGCGGGTCGATCTGGGCGACCGCCACGGCCAGCACCAGGTGCCACGGCTCGCGGTACACCAGGTACATCACGCCGAAGATCAGCACGACCTTCGCCAGCACACCGAGAGTGACCGCGGCGACTACCGTCCGCAATTCACGGCGGAATTCGGCGATGTCGATTCCACTGGTGCTCGCGTACAAGCCGAATCCGAGCAAGGCGGTGATGAAGAATCCATAAGCCGTGGAATCCTCGACTTCACGCAGGCCGAACGCCCAGGCGAATACCCAGCCCACGCCAAGTGCGGACAGGAGCACGACCGAACGAACAGCGGGCGTCACCATTCCACCGTAGGTAATACCCGCACTCCCATCAAGGCCCGGATGGAGTGAGTCGATCGGCCAACGAGGACATTCGATCATCCGCCTCCGCGACGCGGGACTGGTCGATCGTCACGCCCGCCACGTATTCCCCCGGACCGAGCCGGTAGTAGTACACCGCGCCCATCTCCACGTCCAGCACCGCCCGCACCAGCAGCCCGCCGACGACCGGCCGCACGGCCCGGTTCAGCCTGGTCGCCACCTCGCCCAGCTCGCGCAGGAACCCGAGGTAGAACCGCCGGCGCGCCTCGACCGAGACCTCCTTGAAGTACGGCCCCAGCGCCGGGTCGGCCAGGTGGTCGACCATGGCCAGCACGTCGCCCCCCGCCACGTGCGCCACCACGTGCAGGTCGTCGACCCGCGCCGCCTCGACGCACTGCGCGAGCGCGCCCTCCCCGGCCGTCACGAACGGTTCCCGCGCCCCCGCGCCGGGCAGCGGCACGACCTCGCCGAAGGTCTCCCACCCGCCGGGGTTGAGCGAGCCCAGGCTCAGCTCCGACCGCAGCACGGTCGCGAGCCCCGCCACCGCCCGGTCCGCCTCGTCCACCGCGGGGTGGCCGAACAGCGGACCGGTGCCCGCGTGGTCCAGGACCAGGCCGACGACGTGCTCGGCGGGCACCACCGAGTCGCAGAACAGCGCGCCTTCCTCGGTGTGCAGCACGGTCCGGATCAGCCGGCCGGTGCGCACCTCCTGCAACGCCCGGTCCAGCGCGTTGGCCTGGAACGTCAGGTGCCGGCCCAGCCGCTTGAGCTCGTCGCGCCGGGTCCCGCCCGGCAGGGCGTCGGGCACGGTCGGCGGCTCGGCCAGCGCGTCGACGCCGAAGTCGAACACGCCGCTGCTGTAGTGCGCGAGGTAGTGCAGCGCCGGGCTCTTCACGACCGCCGCGCGGCACGCGTGCCGGGTGGTGTCGAACTCGGGGCCGAGGTGCTCGGCCGCCTCCTCGTACAGCTCCACGCTGCTGCCTCCTGCGCGCTCAGGTGTGCGGTGCGGACCAGGTGTGCGGATCAGGTGTGCGGGATGTCGACGTCGCACTCCCGCCAGTCCTGCTCGGCGGGCTGTGCGGCCAGGCGCAGGTCGTGCGCCGCCACGGCGGTGTGCGGGTGGTCGGGCCCGAGGAACTCCACGCAGTCGGCGTGCGCCTCGGCGATCTGCCGGGCCGCCTCGTCGACGTCGCCCGCCGCCGAGCGGACCCGGGCCTCGTCGACCGCCGCCGCGAGCGTCCACGGGTGCGTGTCGCCGAGCCGGGCGCGCAGGGTCTCCGCCGCCGACGAGGTGTTGGCGACCGCGCCGGCGTGGTCGTTCGCGGCGCGCAGCGCCAGCCCCAGGCCCAACCGGCACAGCGCGACGAACGGGTGGTGGTCGCGGACGCCGTCCAGTCCCCGGAAGCCCTCCAGCGCGGTCCGGGCCAGTTCCACGGCCAGTTCCGGCTCGCCGCCGACCCGCCGGTGGTCGGCCGAGAAGCTCAGCGCGCAGCCCAGCGTGTACGGGTGATCGGGGCCGATGACCTCCCGGTAGTCGCGCAGCGCCTTGCCGGTGCGCTCCTTGGCCGCCCTGGTCCGCCCGGCCAGCCGCAGCGCGATGGCGTAGTTCCAGTGCACGCCGATCTGGGTCTGGTTGAGCTCCGGGCGCAGGCTCTGCAACTTCTGCGACGCCACCAGCAGCGCGTCCAGCGCCTCGGGGTAGCGGCCGAGCTCTCGCTGGTAGAGCCCGATCTGGGCGAGGGTGGCCCAGGTGAACTCGTCGCGCTCGCCGAACAGCCGCCGGCGCCGGGCGAAGTTGTCCTCCGCCAGCGCCAGCGCGCCCGCCGGGTCGCCGGACAGGAACATCGAGGAGGCCAGGTTGTTGGCCGCGCGCCGGGTGTCGGGGTGGTCCTCGCCGAGCACCTCGCGCAGGCCGGTCCAGGTGGCCTGGTCCTCCACCAGCGCCTCGGTGAACAGGCCCAGGCCGCGCAGGTCGCCGCCGCGGCCGCGGGCGGTGATCAGCGGCTGCGGGTGCGACAGGTCGAGGGCGCGGCGCTGGCGGCTCAGCGCCAGGTCGTCCAGCCGCAGCGCCTCGGCCGGCTCGCCGAGCACCCGGTGCACGTTGGCCAGCTGGGCGGCCAGCCGGTTGCGCAGCGGGTCGTCCGGGCCGAACCGCTCCGTCCACGACTCCAGCAGCTCGTGGCCCGGCTCCAGCGCCGCCCGCCGCACGCCCGCGCCGCCGTCGGTGAACAGGAACCGCGCCTGGTTGACCAGCCAGCGCCGGACCTCCGGGGCGTCGCTGCGCAGCGCGCCGGACGGGAACACGTGCTGCTGGAGCTCCTGGAACCGGCTGCGCCGGGTGGGCGACTTGTCCTCCACCTCGGTCGGCGCGAACGCGGCCAGCGCGGCCAGCGCGTCGGCCTGGCGGGCGTCCCGCTCGGCGGCGGGCATCCCGGCGCGCAACGCCCGCTGGACGACCCGGTGCAGCCGCAGCGAGTACTCGTCGCCCCAGTCGACCCGGAACAGGCCGTGCCGCGCGCCCGCCCACAGCACCCGGTCCACCTCCCCGGCGTCCAGCGCGAGCGGCTCGGCGTCCCCGCCGCCGATCGCCACCAGCCGGTCCAGGAACGCCGGCGAGCGGACCAGCCCGAGGTCCACGCCCTGCGGCGAGAGGAACGCGCAGAGCCGGGCGAGCAGCACCGCGACCCGGCCGATCCCGTTCTCCCGCAACGACCCGGTGACCACCTCGACCACCCGGGCGACGCTGTCCGCGCCGGACCGGGCGAGCCGGTCGAAGAAGGTCCGCACGGCCCACCCGGCGGCGTCCGCGGCGGTCGCGCCCGCGCCCGCCTCGGCGCGCGCGGTCTCGGCCAGCCACGACCCGGCCAGGTCCAGCGCCAGCGGCAGGTGCCGCACCTCCTCGGCGACCCGCCGGGCGTCCTCCAGGGTCAGCCGGGGCACCCGGTCCAGCAGCAGCGCCGTGCTGTCCGCCGCGATCATCGGCGCCAGCTCGACCGCCGGCGCGCCGGCCGCGTTCGAGGTGATCAGCACGTGGCCGGACGTGCCGGGCGGCAGCAGGTCGGCGATCGCGTCGAGGTCGTCGGCGTTGTCGTAGACGAGCAGGAACCGGGCGTAGGTCGGGTCGTTGGCCAGCCGGTCCAGCGCGGTCAGCGAGCCGAAGTCGGTGGAGCCGGGCAGCCGCAGCCGGACCGCCAGCTCGGCCAGGCCCAGCTGCACGGACTGCCGGTCCTGCGCGGAGAGCCACCACACCGCGTCGTAGGCGGCGGAGAACCGGTAGGCGTACTCCAGCGCGAGCTCGCTCTTGCCGACGCCGGGTTCGCCGTTGAGCGTGACGACCGCGCGCTCCTCGCCCGCGTCGGTGAACTCGTCGCGCAGCGCCTCGACGTCCTCGTCGCGCCCGACGAAGCCGCGGTGGCGCGGCGGCAGCCGGAACACCACCGGGTGCGAGCCGGGGACGCGCATCGGCGCGTCGTGCGCGCTGCCGGGCCGGTCGATCAGGCCGAAGTGGCCCAGCAGCTTGGCGCTGAGCGTGGCCGGCAGGTGCGCGTGCACCGACAGGCCGGCCTGGTCCTGGTCCTCTTCGGCGAGCAGGAGCCGCAGCGCGCCGGCGGGCACGTCGGCGTCGTCGCGGTGCGGTGAGACCAGCACGACCACGCCGTCCGCCGGCCGGGCCTCGGCGAACGGCACGACCTGCGCGCCCGCCCGCTCCAACTGGCCGCGCACCCAGTCCGCCCACGCCCGGTCGCGCGCCGCGTAGGCGATCGCGACCCGGTCCGCGTCGGCCTCCGAGGCCAGCCCGAACACCCGGCGGTAGCGGGCCCGCAGCACCGCCGGGACGGGCGCGCACACCGTCACCGAGCCGCCGCTGACCGCCGCCGCGAGCCGCCCGTACTGGGCCTCCAGGCCACCGCCGCCGCTGGGCTCCTCGGCCAGGATCGCCAGCAGCGGGTCGAACGCGTCGAACGGCCGGTAGGGGATCTCCACCGTGCCGCCGTCGGGCACCCGCTTGGCCTGCCCGGCCAGCAGCTCGGCGAACGCGGCGTGGATCTGCGAGCGGATCCGCTGGGCGCGGGTCTGCTCGGCGTCGTCGAACAGGGTCGCCACCGGCACCACGTCGATCCGCAGCGGGGCGCGCTTGCGGACCTGCGCGGCGAGGTCGGCGGCGTCGGCGATCGCCCTCGGGCGCGGCCGGAAGCAGACCACGACCAGTTCGCACAGCGTGGCGATCAGGGTCAGCGACTCCTCGGCCACGCCGGTCGGCGCGTCGATCAGCACCTGGTCGTAGTCGGACTCGGCGAGGCGGGCGCGCAACCCGGCGATCGCGCCCGCGTCGCCGTGCCGCGACTCGGGGCGCGGCCGGCCCGCCGCGTCGGTCGGCACCGGCGCGACCACGTCGATGTGGCCGGTCGCGGCCGGCGTCGGCTGCGCGAACCGCTCCGCGACCGGCGGCAGGTCGTCCTCGTGGGCCGGGTCGGCGTGGTAGGCGGCGAGCAGCGCGCGGCTGACCGCGTCCGGTAAAGCCTGGCGGGACACCAGGAACGGCTCCAGGTACTCGCGCACCCGGGGCACCTCGGAACCCCAGTCCACGACCAGCACCCGTTGGCCGGCCGCCGCCAGCACCCAGGCCAGGTTGGCCACCGCGCTGGTCCGGCCGGTGCCGCCGGTGGCCGACAGGAACGCCGTGACCCCGGTGTGGCCCTGGCCCGCGCTGCTGCTCATCGGCTCTCCAGATCGGCGGTGGAAAGGGGGTCTGCGGCTCATCGGACAGCTGCGGCGAACCGCTCATCGAGCCGCCGCGGCGGACCGCTCATCGGACAGCTGCGGCGAGCCGCTCATCGGGCCGGTCGGCGGCGAGCCGCTCACCGGCGGTCGGCCCGTGGCTACAGCGAACTCTCGAAGGCGGCGAACCGGTTGGGCATCTCGGCGTTCTCGGCGAGGATCCGGTGCAGCGCGGCGCGCAGCGCGGTGTCGGGCAGTTCGGCCAGCCGGGCCAGGTCGACTCCGGTGACGTCGAGGAGTTCGGACTCCAGGACTGGTTCCTCAGCCATCTCCCACAACCCCCTCACCGCAAAGCTGCGGGTTTGTCCGCAGTGCGCTGATCCCATCCTAGTGCGCGGCAACGGGGAATGCGCCGAATCCTCCGATTGGCGGAAGTCGCGGCCGGTCCGATGTGTTTGGTTGTCCGGGGGCCGATGGATCGGGGGGTGCATGGCGGCACGACCGTTCCGGCAGTTCGTGGTGAAGGTGCACAGTCGATGCAACCTCGCGTGCGACTACTGCTACGTCTACGAACTCGCGGACTCCGGTTGGCGTTCCCGGCCGCGCGCGATGTCGCCGGCGGTGGTCGCGCACACCGCCGAACGGGTGGCGCGGCACGTGCGAGCGCACGCGTTGTCCGACGTGGAAGTCGTGCTGCACGGCGGAGAACCCCTGTTGTTCGGTCCGGCGCGGATCGAAGCGCTGGTCCGCGGGTTCCGGGCGGCGGTGCCCGCGCGGGTCCGGTTCTCCGTGCAGACCAACGGAACCCTGCTCGACCGGCCGCTGCTGGAGCTGCTGCGGGCCTTGGACGTGCGGGTCGGCGTGAGCGTGGACGGCGACCCGGCGGCGCACGACCGGCGGCGGGTCCGGCCGGACGGGACCGGCAGCTGGTCGGCCGTCGAGGCGGGGCTGCGGCTGCTCACCGAGGAGTTCCGGCCCGTTTTCGGCGGCCTGCTGTGCGTGCTGGACGTGCGCGCGGACCCGGTCGGGACCTACGAGTCGTTGCGCGAATTCGCGCCGCCGGTGGTGGATTTCCTGTTGCCGCACGGGAACTGGTCCGCGCCGCCGGCCGGGCGGGTCGCCGGTGACCCGGCAACGCCTTACGCGGATTGGCTGATCGCGTTGTTCGAGCACTGGTACCGTGCGCCGGAAACGCGCGTCCGGTTGTTCGAGGAGTTGTTGAACGTTGTACTGGGCGGCCGTTCCGGCGTGGAGGGCATCGGATTGACGCCGAGCGCGCAGATCGTGGTGGAAACCGACGGCGCGATTTCGGTGTCGGACATCCTGGCGTCGTCCTCGCCGGCAGCCGCGGCCACCGGTCTGCACGTGCTGCGCGACGATTTCGACCGCGCGCTCACCGCGCCGGAGGTGGTCGCGGACCGGGCCGGCCGGGCCGCGCTGTCGGCGACCTGCCGGTCGTGCGAGGTGGTGGCGGCGTGCGGCGGCGGGCTGCGCGCGCACCGGTTCGCCGCCGACGGCTTCGACCACCCGTCGGTGTACTGCCCGGACCTGTACCGGTTGGTCACCCACGTCCGCGACCGGGTCGCGGCGGACCTGGCGGCACCGGCGTGACGGTCCGCCCGTGGCGGCTGTCGGCCGCGGACTTCGCCGCGCTGTCGCGGGGTGAGGGCGGTGCCGGCGCGGCCCGCGCGCTGCGGCTGGCCCGGCGCAGCCGGACGTCCCTGCTGGTCCGGATGATCGCCGCCGCGCCCGAGGCGCGTCCGGCCTACCGGCTGCTGGTGGACGCCGAGCGGGCCAGCCCCGGCGCGGTCACCCGCGTGCTGGACCACCCGTCGGTGGGCGCGTGGGCCACCCGGACCGCGCTGGCGCTGCGCCGTGCCGAGCCGGCCCGGCCCGAGGAGCTGGCGTTCGTGGCCGCCGCGGCGGCGATCCGGGCGGGCGTCCCGGCGGCCGTGGACTTCCCGGACGTCCCGGTGTTCGCGCTGCCCTCGCTCGGCGTGGCCGACCCGGCGAACCTGGACTACGACCCGCTGCCCGAGGTGGCGCTGGGCCCGCACGTGCTTCAGCTGGACGTCTGGGCCGGTGGCGGGGTGCCGCCGGGGCTGGCCGTCGCGGCGGACGTCGACGTGGCGCGGTGGCGGCCGGCGGTGGCCGCCGCCTGGGACGTGCTGGCCGCCGACCACCCGCCGATGGCCGCCGAGCTCGCCGAGCTGGTGACCGTGCTGACGCCGATGCCGCCGTCGCCGACCGGGACCAGCAGCGCGACCGCCGCCGACGCGTTCGGCTGCGTGTTCCTGTCGTTGGCGCCCGACCCGGAGACGCTGGCGGTGACCCTGGCGCACGAGGCCCAGCACACCAAGCTGGTGGCGCTGATGGACCTGTTCCCGCTGCTGCTGCCGGACCGGCGGGAGATCTACTACGCGCCGTGGCGGGAGGACCCGCGCCCGCTGGCGGGCCTGCTGCACGGGACGTACGCGCACCTGGGTGTGGCGGCGTTCTGGCGGACCCGGCCCGGCCTGGCCGCGCAGACCGAGTACGCCCGGTGGCGCGCCGCCGCCCTCGACACCGCCGAGACGCTGCTGGCCAGCGAGAAGCTCACCGCGACCGGGCACGCGTTCGTGACCGGGATGGCGACCGTCCTGCGCCGCTGGTGCGCCGAGCCGGTGCACCCGGAGGCCCTGGCGCTGGCGACCGCCGAGGCCCAGGCCCACCGCGAACGCTGGACGGCCCGCTGACCCCGTCGCCGGCCCCACCGCCCCGGCGGGCAGTCCTCGGTGGATCGTCCCGTTCCGACACCCCCGCGACTCGCCGGGGGTGGTCCACCGGGCGGGGCCGCCGGGCGGCGATACTGCCCGCCATGCTCACCGCCGACGGCCGTCTCGTGCACTCCCCGGCCGACCTGGTGGACCTGCTGGAGTGTGAGCACCGCAGCCGCCTCACGCTGGCGCTGGCGCTGGGCGTGCCGGGCACCCCGCAGCCCGACGAGCGGCAGGACCTGCTCGCCGCCAAGCACGGGATCGCGCACGAACTGGCCGTGCTGGAGCGGTTCCGGGCGCGTTGCGACGTGGTCGAGATCGCGCAGCCCGCGCCGACGCACGAGGCGCTGACCAAGGCCGCCGCCGAGACCCGGCAGGCCCTCGATGCCGGCGCGGAGGTCGTCTACCAGGGCGTGTTCTACGCCGACGGCTTCCACGGCCGCGCCGACTTCCTGGTCCGCACCGACCGGGGCTACGAGCCGCACGACGCCAAGCTGGCCCGGCACGCGACACCGGCCTCCGTCGTGCAGCTGACCGCCTACGCGTACGCGCTGGGAGCCTGCGCCGGACCGGAGATGCACCTGCTGCTGGGCGACGACAGCGTGCGGACGTTCCGGGTCGCGGACTTCCTGCCGGTCGTGCGCAGCCTGCGCGAACGCTTGCGCGACAGCCCCGAACCGCCGGCCCGGTCGTGGGACGACGAACGGCCCGCGTGCGCGACGTGCCGGTTCAGCCGCAGCTGCGCGTCCGGCCGGGAACGCGACCGGGACCTGTCGCTGGTCGCCGGGATCCGCACCGACCAGCGGCGCAAGCTCGTCGCGGCCGGGCTGGGCACGATCGACGCGCTGGCCAACGCGGCTCGCGAGGACCGGCCGCAGACGATGTCCGCCACCACCTTCACCGGCCTGCGCGCGCAGGCCGCGTTGCAGGTCATCCAGGACGACTCGCGCACCTCCGACGACCCGATCGGCAAGGTCGCCTACGAGGTGATCACGCCCGAGGCGCTGGCCGAGCTGCCCGCGCCGAGCACCGGCGACCTGTTCTTCGACATGGAGGGCGACCCGTTCGCGCTCAACGGCGAGGGGCTGGAGTACCTGTTCGGGATGGTGACGCCGGAGGAGGAGTTCACCCCGTTCTGGGCGCACACCCGGCCGCAGGAGAAGGCGGCGTTCGAGCGGTTCGTGGACTTCACTACCGCGCGGCTCGCGGAGCACCCCGGCGCGCACGTCTACCACTACGCGCCCTACGAGGTCAGCGCGCTCAAGCGGCTGGCCGCGCTGCACGGCACGCGGGAGGAGGCCGTCGACCACCTGCTCCGGTCAGGGTCCCTGGTGGACCTGTACGCGGTGGTGCGCAAGGCTTTGCGGGTCTCGCAGCGGTCGTACTCGATCAAGTACCTCGAACCGCTGTACATGCCCGCGCCGCGCGACGGTGACGTCACCAACGCCGTGTCGAGCATCGAGGCGTACGAGGAGTTCCTGACCCTCAACGAGGCGGAGGACGTCGGGCGAGCCGAGGAAGTGCTCGACGGGATCGCCGAGTACAACAAGTACGACTGCGTGTCGACGCGCCGGCTCTACCGGTTCCTTCTGGAGGTCCGGCAGGAGGCCGGGATCGAGCCGCACGTCGCCGAACAGTCCTTTGTGGACGAGATCGAGGACGAGATCGCCGCGCAGCGCCGGGCCGAGCGCGCGGAGCGGATCGCGGCCGTGGTCGACCCGCTGCTGGCGGGGCTGCCGGACAACCCCGCCGACCACACCGCCGACGAGCGGGCGCGGGCGCTGCTCGCGGCGGCCGTCGGCTACCACCGGCGGGAGACCAACCCGGCCTGGTGGGACTTCTTCCGACAGGTCGCCGCGCCGCTGTCGGAGCTGGAGTCGGACAGCGCGTGCGCGGTGCCGGTGTCGGTGCGCGCCGAGGACTGGGCGATGCCGTCCGGGCGGGTGCGCAAGGCCAAGCGCGAGGTGCGCGTGCGGTGCGACCCGGACCGGCCGCACCCGTTCACCACCGGCGACCAGGTGCGGCTGCTCTACCCGGGCACGCCGAACCGCACCCGGGACGCGGTGGTGCTCGGCGAGTCGGCCGAGGACATCGTGCTGGTGGAGAGCGTCGCGCCGGACGACGTGGACGGCGACCGGCCGGCGGCGGTGCTGCCCGGCAGCCCGGTGCGGCCCTCGCCGAAGGACGAGGCGGTGTACGAGCTCGCGCGGATGGTCGCCGAGTCGCTGCCCGTGCTCCCGCCGCACCCCGGCGTCGACCTGGCGCGCCGGGCCTCGCCCCGGCTGCGCGGGCTCGCGGAACTGCCCGCCGGCGGTGACGTGATCGCGGACGTCATCGAGGCGGTCGACCGGCTCGACGGGTCGGCGCTGGCCGTGCAGGGGCCGCCCGGGGCCGGGAAGACCTACCTCGCCGGGCGGCTCATCGCGCACCTGGTGCGCGGCGGGCGCAGCGTCGGGGTGACGTCGAACAGCCACAAGGCCGTGGAGAACGTGCTGAGCGCGGCGCAGGCGGCCGGGCGCGAGCTGGGCGTGCCGATCCCGACCGCCAAACGGCCCAAGGGCACCCCGGCGAAGGACTGCACGTGGGAGCAGCCGAAGGACAACCCGGCGCTGGTCCGGTGGCGCACCGACCAGGGCGCGGGTCACCTGGTCGGCGGCACGGCGTGGACGTTCGCCAACGCGGCGGTCCGCGAGCAGCCGTTCGACGTGCTGATCGTGGACGAGGGCGGGCAGTTCGCGCTGGCCGACGCGCTGGCCGTGTCGACGTGCGCGCGCAACCTGGTGCTGCTCGGCGACCCGCAGCAGCTGCCGCAGGTCGTGCAGGGCACGCACCCGGCGGGCGCGGACGCGTCGGCGCTCGGCCACCTGATCGGTGACGCCGACGTGATCCCGGCGGAACTGGGGTACTTCCTCGACCAGACCCGGCGGATGCACCCCGACGTGTGCGAACCGGTGTCGCGGCTGTCGTACGCGGGGCTGCTGCACGCGCACCCGACGACGGCCGCGCGCGGCGTGGACGGGCTGGTGTCCGGGGTGTACGTGCACGAGGTGGAGCACCGGCACAACACCACCAGCTCCGTCGAGGAAGCGGCGGCGGTCGTGGAGATCGTGAAGTCGCTGATGGGTCGCATGTGGACGGACGGGGTGAACGCGCGGCCGCTGGACGACTCGGACGTGCTGGTCGTGGCGCCGTACAACCTCCAGGTCCGGTTGGTGCGCCGGGAACTGGAACGATCCGGGTACGAGCACGTGCGGGTCGGCACGGTGGACCGGTTCCAGGGGCAGGAGGCCCCGGTGGTGGTCACCACGATGACGTCGTCGGCGGCCGTCGACCTGCCGCGCGGACTGGACTTCTTGCTGTCCCGCAACAGGGTGAACGTGGCGCTGTCCCGTGCGCAGGGTGTCGCGGTGGTGGTGTGCTCACCGCGCCTGGTCGAGGCGGACATCCGCGGCGTCGACCAGTTGAGATTGGTGTCCGGGATGATCGGGCTCACCGGCGAGGCGCGCCCGTGGCCCATCGACGGCATCTATGCCCAAAGGCTATGACTCCATCCGGTCAAGCGCTCTTACTGTGAAAACCGCGAGAACCTTCCACCCTGCACCGAAGGAGATCGTGTGACCGGCAAGTTGCTGCGCCTCGCCCTCGGGGCGCTGTTCACCTCCCTCGCCCTCGTGGGAACCAGCCTGACCACCGCGGCGACGGCGGCACCCGCCGCGCCGTCCGCGCTGGCCAGGACCGTCTACTACAGCGCCTCCGGGTACTCGGCGGAAGCCGACCAGGCCGCGCAGATCTGGAACTCCAGGGTGCCCAACCTGCGGCTCGTCCGCGGCGGCAGCGCCACCATCCGAATCGCCGCGACCAACGGCGGCGGCTCCCGGGCCTACCCCTGCGGGCTCGGGTGCGCCACGATCTACATCGACAACCGCGACGTTGCCGCGGGCAACTACGCGCTGCGGATCGTGGCACACGAGATCGGGCACGGCCTGGGGCTGCCCGATACGTACAACGGCATCTGCTCGTACCTGATGTCGGGCGGCAGTGCGGGCACGTCCTGCCGCAACGTGTACCCGAACGCCCAAGAGGCGAACCGGGTGAACCAGCTCTTCGCGGGTCGCGCTGTCGCGGCCGTGGGCAACCCCGAGGTCTACGCGAGGGGCTGAGCTGGTCGAAGTGTTCCGGGGTGTGGTGGCGGAACGCACTCCCCACCACCACACCCGCCCTGATCGTCCGGATCCGACGGCCGACGCTCGGCGGCCGGGGCCGGCGGAGCCGGACGAGAAGACCAGGGCACCGTGAACGACCGTGCCGGACAGGCCTCCCGCCTGTCCGGCACCGTCACGTCCGCCTTCCGATACTCCGACCTGCCGGCACTCCGAGCTTCCGGCACTCCCGGCCCACCCTCGGACCGGGTGGCCGGGACCCGCGCGCCGGTCGGCGCGCGGCACCGGACAGGTCAGGACTTCGGCAGGCCGGGCGGGTTGACCTCCGAGGCGGTGACGGCCTCGTTCTCCAGGCCCCAGCGGGCCAGGACCTCGCCGTACTTGCCGTTCTCGATCAGGTGGTCGAGCGCCTCCGCGACCGGTTCCACCAGGCCGCTGCCCTTCTTCGTGGTGGCCGCGATCTTGCCCGGGAGCTCGCCGCCGCCGGAGATCGTGCCGATCACCTCGGTCTTGCCCGACGTGACCGCGTGGTACGCCGACACCGGGTTCGGGCCGAGGTAGGCCTCGATCCGGCCCGACTCCAGCGCCAGGTAGTAGTCCGACGCGTTCTGGAAGTACTTTATGTCGGTGGGCTTGAGGCCCGCGGCCTCGTTCTTCCGGCTCCACTCCACCAGGATCTTCTCCTGGTTGGTGCCTGAGCCGACGGCGATCGTCCGGCCCGCCACGTCCTCGGGTCTGGTCACCCGCCACGAGTCGCCCTTGCGACCCTCGAACGCCAGGGTGTCCAGCCGGTAGGTCGCGAAGTCGTACTTCTCCTTGCGCGCCTCGGTCACCGTGATGTTCGACAGGCCCAGCGGGTACGCCCCGCTGTCCAGGCCGACGAACAGGTTCTCCCAGGAGGTGACCTCCAGTCGCGGCTCCAGGCCCAGCACGCCGGCGATGAGCACCGCGATGTCGGTCTCCACGCCGATGATCGTCTTGTCGTCGCTCGCGTAGAACCGCAGCGGCGGCGCGGTCGTGGACGAACCGCCCACCACCAGCTTGCCGGTCTGCCGGACGGACTCCGGGACCTTGGCGGCGATCGCGTCGACCTTGGTCGCGGTGATCCGGTCCTGCTGCGGGCTCAGGTTGACGGTCTTGCCGCCGGCGACGACCTTGTCCTCGGTCACCGCCCCGTCGGCACCCGCGCACGCCGCCAGCGCCAGGGCCGCCGCCGCGACGATTCCGGTGATCTTCCCTGCGGACACGGTGTTTCCTCTCAGAGCACTTTGGACAGGAACGCGCGGGTGCGCGGTTGTTGCGGATCGTCGAGCACCTGGCCCGGCGGCCCCTGTTCGACCACCACGCCGCCGTCGAGGAAGACGACGGTGTCGGCGACCTCGCGGGCGAAGCCGACCTCGTGGGTCACCACGACCATCGTGGTCCCGCTGCGGGCCAGGTCCTTGATCACGTCGAGCACCTCGCCGACCAGCTCCGGGTCCAGCGCGGAGGTGGGCTCGTCGAACAGCAGGACCTTCGGCTCCAGCGCCAGCGCGCGGGCGATGGCGACCCGCTGCTGCTGGCCGCCGGACAGGTGCCTGGGGTAGGCGTCCTCCTTGTCCGCCAGGCCGACCCGGGCCAGCAGGGCGCGCGCCCGGGTCCGGACCTCGGCGACCGGGCGGCGTTGGGCGGACACCGGGGCCTCGACCACGTTCTCCAGCACGGTCAGGTGCGGGAACAGGTTGAAGTTCTGGAAGACGAACCCGATGTGCGTGCGCTGCTTGAGGATCTCCCGCTCGCGCAGCTCGTGCAGCTTGTCGCCGACCCGGCGGTAGCCGACCAGGTCGCCGTCGATGCTCACGTGGCCCCGGTCCACCTTCTCCAGGTGGTTGATGGTGCGCAGCAACGTCGACTTGCCCGACCCGGACGGCCCGAGCACCACCACGACCTCGCCCGCCCGGACCTCCAGGTCGACGCCGCGCAGCACCTCGTTGGCGCCGAAGCTCTTGTGGATCCCACGCAGGTCCACCATCACCTCGCCCACTTCCAACCCCCCTTGTCGCGCGTCGAACCCTTGGCGTAGCGCTTCTCCACGTAGTGCTGAACGACCGACAGGAGGGTGGTCAGCACGACGTACCAGACGGTCGCGACCATGAGCAGCGCGACGACCCGCGCGTTGCGCCCGTACACCACCTGCACCTGGTAGAACAACTCGCCGATGGCCACCACGGACACGATCGACGTGCCCTTGAACAGGCTGATGACCTCGTTCGCGGCGTTCGGCAGGATCGACCGCATCGCCTGCGGCAGCACGATCCGGCGGAACTGGCGGGACTTCGGGATGCCCAGCGCCGCCGCGGCCTCCAGCTGGCCGTGGTCGACCGAGATGATGCCGGAGCGGACGATCTCCGCCGCGTAGGCCGCCTGGTGCAGGCCCAGGCCCAGCACCGCCGCGCCCATCGGGCTGATCAGGTCCTTGGTGTCGACGCCGAAGAACGTCGGGCCGAACGGGATCCCGAACTCCAGTTCCTGGTAGAGGTAGGAGATGTTGAACCAGAACAGGACCTGCACGATCAGCGGGATGGACCGGAACGCCCAGATGTAGGTCCAGGACACGCCGGCCAGGAACCTGCTGTGCGACAACCGCATCAGCGCGAGCACGATGCCCAGCGCGAACCCGATCGCGGTGCCGTGGAGGGTCAGTTCCAGGGTCACGCCGACCGCGCGCAGGATGGACTCGGCGGTGAAGTAGCGGGCGAAGGTCGGCCAGTCCCAACCGGGGTTGGTGACCAGGCCGTTGACGAACTGCGCCAGCAGGACGAGGACGACCACGACGCCGACCCACCGCCACGGGTGGCGGGCGGGCACGACCTTGAGCCGGGAGAGGTCGTCGTCGGGGGCGCGCAGGCGTGGTTGTGCGGACACGCTCATGGTGGGGTCCTTCGACAGAGCCCGCCGAGCACGACGGCACCGGAGGGCCGGTTACCGCGCGGCGGGTGTGGGGCCAGCGGGTGTGGGGGGGCGAGCGCCGGTCAGCCGCGGCGACAGATCGCGCTGGAGACCCGGCCGTAGTCGACGTGCCTGCGGGAGCAGAGGACGGCCATTCGCGCTCCCCTTCCAGGCTTGTGTTGACGATTCGTTGCACGGAGCCGGTTTCACACGACTGGACGAGAAGTTGCCACTTCGCCCGCTCTCGAACAAGAGTGCCCACCTGCTGAAACCACTATGTGTCGCCGGTTGACAAGGCCGCGCATCACTCGAATCGACCAATGTCGGGCGTGAACGGGCGGTGACACCGGGCCGTATGCCGGTTGCGCCCGCCATCGCACTCGCACCTCCGCGCGCGGAGGCATTTATGTCGTATTCCGACGAGGATTCCTCCCGCTACGACATTTCTCCGACTCCGTCCACGACCCGTTCTCACGAATCCCGCCGATGGCGCACGAGCGTGGGACGGTCGGATGCGAAGCAGGGGCGTTCGGGCGAACCGGCCTTCCACCACCACGCGCGCCGGGTCGGAACCTCTCCCGGCCGGTTCGCATCCCGCCCACCAGGAGTAGCAAACGCAGCCCGTCCGGACCGTCGACGGCAGGGTCCAGAAGCTCCGGTGCTGTGCCGTCCAGCCGCGTGGTCCCGGGGTGTCAGTGCACGGCCACCAAGTAGATGCCGTAGCCGGCGACCGCGGCGCACACCAGGAAGCACGCGGCCGGGACGACGCGGTTGCCGCGCGATGTGGCGGCCAACCCTGCGGAGAACAGCGCCACGGTGCCCGCGCCGAGCGCGAAGGAGACCAGGAAGACCTGTCCCAGGGCGGTCCAGTCGAGGTGCACGGCGGTTCTCCTCACGCGGCGTGGTTGACGTTGTGCGCGCCCACCGGATCACGGCGGGACAGGGTCCAGCAGACCGCCGCGACCACGACGCCGGCGACCGCGACCGCGAGCACGCCGACCGGTCCCCGCGCGGCGGTCTCGCCGGCGAGCGCCCCGACGAGCGCGGCGGCGGGCAGGGTGAGCAGCCAGGCGACGGCCATCCGGCCGGCGACGGTCCAGCGCACGTCGGCCAGGCGCTTGCCGACGCCCGCGCCGACCACGCCGCCGGCGCACACGTGCGTGGTGGACAGCGCGAACCCCAGTTGCGACGACGTCAGGATCACGGTGGCCGCGGCGGTCTCGGCCGCGAAGCCCTGCGGCGGTTCGATGTCGGTGATGCCCTTGCCCAGGGTGCGGATGATCCGCCAGCCGCCCAGCCACGTGCCGAGCGCGATGGCCGTGCCGGCGGACACGATCACCCACAGCGGCGGTTCGGCTCCGGCGGGCAGCGCGCCGGCCGTGATCAGGGTGAGCGTGATGACGCCCATCGTCTTCTGCGCGTCGTTGGTGCCGTGCGCCAGCGACACCAGCGACGCCGACGCGATCTGGCCGTACCGGAAGCCGCGCGTGGCGGCCTTCGCGCGGCGGGTGATCCGGTAGGCGAGGAAGGTCGCGGTGCCGGCGACGACGGCCGCGATCACCGGCGACGCGACGGCGGGCACCAACACCTTCTCCACCACCGCGGCGAACCGCACCGCGTCCGCGCCGGCCGCGACCCACGTCGCGCCGATCAGCCCGCCGAACAGCGCGTGCGACGAACTCGACGGCAGGCCCAGCAGCCAGGTCGCCAGGTTCCACACCACGGCCCCGACCAGCCCGCCGAACACGATCGCCGGCCCGATCCGGGCCTCGTCGACCAGCCCGCTGGAGATGGTCCGCGCCACCTCGATCGACAGGAACGCCCCCACCAGGTTCAACACCGCCGACACGGCGACCGCGACGCGCGGCGACAGCGCGCCGGTCGCGATGGACGTGGCCATCGCGTTGGCGGTGTCGTGGAACCCGTTGGTGAAGTCGAACGCCAATGCCGTCAACACCACGACGACGACAACCACATCCACGCCAACACCTCCGCACACCGACGACGTCCGCCTGGGTTGCCGGGCGCGGTGAACGCGCCGACATGCCCGGGTGAACACCCGCCGCCCGGTCCGGGAAGTGCGCTGCCCGCGTCCGGAGGGCCGGACGCGGGCAGGTGGGCGAGGAGGGTCAGACGGTGGCCAGGGCCGGGTAGTCGGTGTAGCCGCGCTCGTCGCCGCCGTAGAACGTCGAGGTGTCCGGGGTGTTGAACGGGCCGCCGGAGGCCAGCCGCTCGGGCAGGTCGGGGTTGGCCAGGAACAGCGCGCCGAACGCGACCGCGTCGGCCGTGCCGTCCGCGACCAGGCCGAGCTCGGCGGGCCCGGTCACGCCGCCGGGGGTGTGCGGGTTGAGGATCAGCGCGGAGCGGGAGCGCTCGCGCAGCTCCCGGGTCGACTCCCGGTCGCTCTCCAGGACGTGCAGGTAGGCCAGGCCGACCGGGTCGATCGCGTCGACCAGCGCCGGGTACAGCTCGCGGTGGTCGTGCTCGGCGATGTCGTTGTAGGTGTTGGCCGGCGAGATGCGCAGGCCCAGCCGGTGCGCGCCGATGGCGTCGGCGACGGCCTCCACGACGGCGACCGCGAACCTGGTGCGGCCGGCCACCGAACCGCCCCACCCGTCGGTGCGCAGGTTGGTGTTGGGCGCGAGGAACTGGTGGATGAGGTAGCCGTTCGCGCCGTGCAGCTCGACGCCGTCGAAACCAGCGGCCACGGCGTTGCGCGCGGCGGCGGCGAAGTCGGCGACGGTGGCCTCGATGTCGGCGTGGCTGAGCTCGACCGGCGTGACGAAGTCGGCCATCGACGTCCCGGTGAACACCTGGCCCGCCGCGCGCACCGGCGACGCGCCGACCGGGTGCAGGTCACCGGCCAGCAGGCTGGGGTGGCCGATCCGGCCGGTGTGCATGAGCTGGGCGAAGATCCGGCCGCCGGCGGCGTGCACGGCGTCGGTGACGCCCCGCCACGCCTCGACCTGCCCGGCGGAGTGCAGGCCGGGGGTGTCCGGGTAGCCCTGGCCGACCGGGGAGGGCTGGATGCCCTCGGTGATGATCAGCCCGGCGGACGCGCGCTGGGCGTAGTACTCGGCCGTGGCCTGCGTCGGCGTCGTGCCGTACGCGCGGCTGCGGGTCATCGGGGCCATCACGACGCGGTTGGGCAGGCGGGTGCCCGCGAGGTCCAGCGGGTCGAAGGCGGTGGTCATCTCTGGGTCCTCCGGCAAGTGGCGACGAGTGCCTGTCGGACGATCACCCGGCAGGCACATGCCTGTCCGAACAGGCATTTACCTGTTCGAACAGGTATCACCCGATGGATGTTCCCGTCGTGATCACGATCACTCCTGGTACGGCCGTACAATTAGAGTCATGGCTGGTCAGGCAGCGAAACCGACGAGTGTCCCCGTTCCGTCGACCGCGGTGTACGGGCCGATCAGCCATGCCATCTTCCGGATCGCCCGCCTGCACCGGATGCTCGCGGGCCAGCTGCTGCGCGAGGCCGGCCTGCACCCCGGCCAGGAGCTGGTGATGATGCACCTGTGGGACAGCGGGCCGCGCCGGCAGGCCGAGCTGGTCGACGTGCTGGACTCCGACTCGGCCACCATGACCCGCACCGTGCAGCGGCTGGAACGGGCCGGGTTCGTCCGCCGCACCCCCGACCCGACCGACCGGCGGGCCACCCTCGTCGAGGCGACCGCCGCGAGCCAGGCGCTGCGCCACCAGGTCTGCCGGATCTGGCAGGAGCTGGAGGAGGCCACCACGGCGGGCTGCCCGGACGTCAAGCGCGGCGAGTTCCTGCGCACGCTGGAGCAGCTGGAGTGCAACCTGGTCACCCGGACCGGCCGCTCCCCGCTGCCGCAGAGCGCCGCCACGACCGGCAGCGGCAGGGCCGCCGGACATTCGACCGTGACCGACACCAGGTAGCCCACCGCGGCCGACTTTTCGCCCGGTTGTCATGCCGCTGACCCCTATCGGGTGAACGTGAGGTAGAACATGCCGGTGCAACGGTGGGTGTTCGCGGTGCTGGCGCTGGCGCTGGCGACGGCGGGGTGTTCGACGCCGGTCGCGGGCAAGCCGGTCGCCGGTCCGGTCACGGTGGAGGGCGCGGCCCCCGAGGTCGTGCGGTGGATGAACAACTTCTGCGGCGTCGCCAACTACATGGTCGCCTCCGGCGGGGTCAAGTTCGACCAGCCGCCCGCCGACCCGGTCGCCGCCAAGAAGGCGATCAGCGACGCCCTGGGCCGCGTGGTCGACGTGCTCAACGTCGCCGTGCACGACCTCGAGGAGCTGACCCCCGCCCCGGTGACGGCCGCGGACGCCGCCGTCGAGGTGATCGTCGAGCCGCTGTCCAAGGCACGGGACAAGTTCGTCTCCGCCAAGTCCACCGTGGACGGCGCGGCGGAGCTGACCACCGACGTGTTCTCGGCCGTGATGCAGAACATGACCGAAGCGGTGTCGGTGATGAACGAGGCCGTGGAGAAGATGTCCGTGGTCAAGCTCCCCGACACCTTCACCACTGCCGCCGAGCAGGCCGAGAACTGCAAGAAGTAGGGCTCAGAGCCGGCCCCGGCGGACTGCCCGCGCGTCTGCCTGGAACCTGGTCCGCGCGCCCGCCCGGTCCATCAGAGCCGACTTGAACGGCAGGGTCGGCGTCACCGGGGCCCGCTCCCCCACCGCCTCCGATTCGGCGGTCCCCTCCAGCCGGCCGGGAACCGTCACGCCCGCCCCGGAGCACCGTCACGCCCGCCCCTGGGCACCGGCGCGTCCACCCCCGGCCACCTGCGGTTTCCGCAACACGGCGGAGTGCCGGCAAATCTGGGGGCACACCCCCCATGTGCGGGATCCCGTCGCGTGACACTTTTGCAACGTGATCCCGTCCGCCGTAGACCGGCTCCCCGCCTCCTGGTGGCACCGCGGCGTGCGCGGCGGGTCCCACGAACTGGTCGCCCCACGAGGGCGGCCGGCATGGGCCGCGTTCGTGGAACGCGCCACCGCGACCGCGGCCCATGCAACATTCCCCGGCGGCGACTGGGACGAGGCGTTCGCGTTCGCGCTGCGCCCCCTGGTCGACGCCGCGCGGGCGCAGGACGCCCGGCTGGACGACGACTTCGGCCGCCGGCTCGGCCTGCGCCTGGCCCGCCTGGCGGCCCGCGCGCTGGTGCTGGAGCTCAACCTGGAGCGGCTGGCGCACCGGCTGGTGGGCGAGACCCCGCAGGAGCGGTTCGCGCACTTCGTGCAGCACCTCGACCTGGCCGACCTGGTCGCCAAGTACCCGGTGCTGGCCCGGCTGCTCGGCCAGGCGTGCCTGCACGCCGTGGCCGCGCACCGCGAACTGCTGGACCGGTTCGCCGCCGACCGCGGCACGATCGTGCGCACCCTGCTGGACGGCCGCGACCCGGGTCGGGTGGCGCAGGTCGAGACCGGTCGGGGCGACGCGCACCAGCACGGCCGGTCGGTGGCCGTGCTGACCTTCGAGGACGGCCGCCGGGTGGTCTACAAGCCGCGGCCGGTGGCGCTGCACGCCCGGTTCGGCGAGCTGGTGGCGTGGTTCGACGGGCACACCAGGCTGGGGCTGCGGGTGCCGCGCGCGGTCGCCCGGGAGACGCACGGCTGGCTGGAGTTCGTGGACCAGGCGCCGTGCGCGGACGTGACCGAGGTGGGCCGCTTCTACCACCGGCTGGGCGCGCTGATCGCCCTGCTGTACGCGGTGGACGGCACCGACATGCACTACGAGAACCTGATCGCGGCGGGCGACCAGCCGGTGCTGGTGGACGTCGAGACGCTGTTCCACCCGACGGTCGGCATCCCGGCCGACCCGGCGGTGCGGGCGCTGGCCCGGTCGGTGCACCGGACCGCGGTGCTGCCCCGGGTGCTGCTCGGCGAGCACGGCGCGCTGGACATCGGCGGCATGGGCGGCGACCACGGCGAGCTGTTCCCCGCCGACGGGGTGGCCTGGCTCAACCCCGGCACCGACCGGATGCGGCTGGTCCGCAGGCCGGCGCCGATGCCGCCGGCGCGCAACCGGCCGTCGGTGGCGGGCGTGGAGGCGGAGCCCGCCGACTACCAGGGCGCGCTGCTGGCCGGGTTCCGCACCGGCTACGACGCCCTGTTCGACCACCGCGCCGAACTGCTCGGCGACGACGGCCTGCTGGCCGGGTTCGCCGACCTGCCGGTGCGGTTCGTGCCCCGGATGACCCAGCTCTACGCGACCCTGCTGGACGAGTCGACGCACCCGGACGCGCTGCGCGGCGCGCCGGACCGCGACCTCGCGCTGGACGTGCTGTGGGACGAGTCGGCCGAGGACGCGCTGCGCGCCCTGGTGCCGCACGAGCTGACCGACCTGTGGGCGGGCGACGTGCCGCTGTTCACCACCCGGCCGGGCAGCCGGGACGTGTGGTCGGCGGGCGGCGAGCGGCTGCCGGACCTGCTGCCGGAGTCCGGGCTGGAAGCGGTGGCGCGCAAGGTCGCCGCGCTGGACGAGGTGGACCGGCACGACCAGCAGTGGCTGATCAGCGCCGCGCTGGCGAGCCGGCCCCGGCCTGTGGACCACCGCTCGGGCGCGGGCGTCCCGGCCCCGCTGGAGGCGGGCATCCCCGACCCGCAGCGGCTGCTGGTGGCCGCGTGCGGGATCGCCGACGAGGTGCTGGCGCGGGCCAGCACCGACGGCGGGCGGGTCAACTGGGTGGGCCTGGAACTGGTGGACGACCGGCACTGGGCGGTCGCCGCGATGGGCGCGGGCCTGTCCAACGGCTACCCCGGGGTGGCGTTGTTCCTGGCGCAGCTGGGCGCGCTGACCGGGGCCGGGCGCTACACCGCGTTCGCCCGGGAGGCGATCGCGCCGGTGCCGGGGCTGCTGCGGTCGTTCGCGGCGGACACCGAGCTCGCGGTGGCGGTGGGCAGCGGCGCGTTCCACGGCCTGGGCGGGATCTGCTACGCGCTGGCCCGGCTGTCGACCCTGCTCCAGGACGACGAGATCACCGGCTGGCTGGCCGAGGCCGTCGCGGTGGCCGAGCAGGTCGAGGCGGTCGGCGAGGACCCGGCGAACATCGTGGAGGGCTGGGCGGGCGGGCTGGCCGCGATGCTGGCCGTGCACGCCGAGACCGGGCTGCCCGCGGCCGAACGGCTGGCCCGGCGCTACGCCGCCCGGCTGATCGCGGCCAACCCCGGCGGCGACGGCTTCGCGCGCGGCCGGGCGGGCGTCGGCTGGGCCATGCTGCGCTACGCCCGGCACGCCCGCGACCAGCGCCACGGCGTGGCCGGTCGGGCGAACCTGCGCGCGGATCACGCGCTGCGGCAACGACTCCTGGACGTCGGCGAGGCCGACCACAGCTGGTGCTCTGGCCTGTCCGGCGCGGTGCTCGCGCACGCCGCGCACCCCGACCAGCCGGTCGACACCTACACGCTGCACCTCGACCGCTGCCTCAACGCGCTGGCGGTGCACGAGCCGTTGCGCGACCTCAGCCTGTGCCACGGCGAGCTGGGGGTGCTTGAATCGCTGGCGGTGCTGGCCGAACGCGGGCACGATCTGGCCACGGCCATGCTGACCCGGCGCGCCGGACTCGTCCTCGGCGCGATCGACCAGTACGGGGCGCGGTGCGCGACGCCGGGCGGTGTGCCGTCGGCCGGTCTGCTCACCGGTCTGTCCGGGATCGGGTACGGACTGCTCCGCCTCGGCTTCCCCGAGCGGGCGCCGTCCGTGCTCCTGCTCGAAACCCCTGCCAATCCCTACCCTCGCAAGGAGAACCCCCGATGAGCAACGCCAACCACGACGAGGTCACGACCTGGGACGACGGCCAGGACGGCGACCACCCCGCCGGGGAGATGGCGCTGTCCCGCAAGTCCAAGACCGGCGCCCGCGCCCGCGCGCTGGCGGGTCTCACCCTGGCGGTCGGCGCGTACGTCGTCGTCGCCGCCGGCCTGGCCGACAGCACGTCGGTGAGCGCGCCGGTCACCTACTGACCTCCCGCCGGGACCACCCCGGCCGGAGCGGGTCGACACCCGCCGGACTGCCCGCCCACACTGGGGGTGCGGGCAGTCCGGCGCGGGCTTGACTAAGGTCGGGCCATGCAGACCCGCGCGCCGGTCGTGGTCGGCCGCGACGACGAACTCCGGGTGTTGGCCCGGACGCTGACCGACGCCGCCGCCTGTCGCGGGCGCGCCGTCTTCCTGGTCGGCGAGGCCGGGATCGGCAAGACCAGGCTGGCCCGGGTGGCCGCGGGCGCGGCGTTCGACCGCGGGATGCGGGTGCTGCGCGGTCGCGGCTCGACCATCGGGCCGATGGTGCCGTTCCGCCCGCTGGCCGAGGCGCTGATGTCGTTGCTGCGCGGCGGTGACGCGCCGGACCTGCGCGAACTGGGCCCGTACCAGCCGGTGCTGGGCCGGCTGGTGCCCGAGTGGGGCGGCGAGCCGCAGGCGGGCCACTCCATCGTCGTGCTCGCCGAGGCGGTGCTGCGGCTGCTGGCCGTCGTCGGCCGGGTCCGGCCGTGCCTGCTGGTGCTGGAGGACCTGCACGACTCGGACGCCGAGACGCTCGCGGTCATCGACTACCTGGTGGACAACCTCGACCAGGTGCCGGCCGCGCTGCTGGTCACCGCGCGCGCCGACCCCGGTCCGACGCTGGACGTGGTGCGGCTGGCCGCGCAGCGCGACGCCGGGTCGCTGCTGGAGCTGCGCCCGTTGCGCGAGGGCGAGGTGCGCCGGATGGTGGCGTCCTGCCTGGAGGTGGACGAGGCCGAGGTGCCCGAGGCGGTGGCCCAGCGGCTGTGGTCGGACAGCGCGGGCAACCCGTTCGTCGTCGAGGAGATGCTGCACGGCCTGGTCAGCGGCGGCCTGCTGGTGCGCGGGCCGGCCGGCTGGCAGGTGCTGGGCGAGCTGCGGATCAACGTGCCGACGGCGCTGGTCCGCTCGATCGCGCACCGCACCGACCGGCTGGGGCCGCAGGGCCGCGAGCTGCTGTCGGTGGCGGCGGTGCTGGGCCACCGGTTCCCGCTGTCGGTGCTGCGCGCGGTGACCGGCATGGACGACCACAGCCTGCTCACCCACCTGCACGCGGGCGTGGCGGCGCAGCTGGTGACGCCGGACGAGCCGGTGCCCGACTGGTACGCCTTCCGGCACCCGCTGACCGCCGAGGCGCTGCTCGCGCAGCTCACCCCGACGCACCGGGCGGACGTCTCGCGGCGCACCGCGGACGCGGTCGTGGAGCTGCACCCCGGGCTGCCCGGCGAGTGGTGCCCGCTGGTGGCCTCGCTGCGGCTGGACGCGGGCCAGAACGCCGAGGCGGGCGCGCTGCTGGCCGAGGCCGGCCGGCGGGCGCTGGCCGACGGCGCGGCGGGCTCCGCGGTGCGGCTGCTCGACCACGCGCACCGGCTGCCGCTGGGCCGGGTCGACGTGGGGCTGCGCGCGGACGTGCTGGCGTCGCTGCTGCCGGCGCTGGGCGAGGCGGGCCAGTTCGAGCGGGCGTTCGCGCTGCAGGACGCGGTGGCCGAGCTGAGCGCGGCCGGTCTGGACCGGGTGCGCCGCGCCGAGCTGCACACCGGGCTGGCGAAGGTGGCCTGGCTGGCCGGCCGCGAAGAGGACGGCATGGCGCAGGTGGAGGCCGCGCGGTCGCTGCTCGGCCCGGACGCCGACGACGCGCACTCGGCCCGGCTCGACTCGGTGGAAAAGTTCCTGACCCTCGACGCGCGGCTGCCGGACCGGATCGCTAAGCGGAGCTGCTGGCCCGCCGGGCGGCCGAGGCGGCCCGCCGGGCGGCGCTGCCCGAGGTGGGCTGCGAGGCGTGGCAGCTGCTCGGCATCCTGGCCCGGGAACGGGACCTGGGCGAGGCCACCGACCACTTCACCCGGGCCCGCCGGCTCGCCGAGGAGCACCGGCTGCCGATCCAGCGGATCTACGCCGTGGTGCGGCTGGCCGGGCTGGACTGGCTGGCCGACGGCTCGGCGGCGGAGCTGGTCGAGGCGCGCGAGGAGGCGCTGCGGGTCGGCGCGATCACGGTGGCCTACAACGTCGACGCGATCCTCGGGCTGGACCTCGTGCTGCGCGGGCAGTACCAGGCGGCGCGCGAGCAGCTGGCCCGCTGCGGCGAGGGGACCCGCCGGCTGCAACTCAAGTCGATGACGCTCTACGTGCTGATGGCCCAGGCCACCGCCGCCGCGCACCAGGGCCGTCGGTCCGAAGTGGACAGTGCGCTGGCGGAGTTCACCGCGCTGGGCGGGGTCGGCTCGCAGGAGCGGCCGCTGTGCTTCGGCCTGGCGCGGGCGTTCTGCGCGCTGATGGAGGAGGACCGCGACCTCGCCGCCCACGACGTGGCGCGGGCGATGGCCTACGAGGCGGAGACGCCGACCACGTTCCACCTGTCCGGCACGCACGGCCTGCGGCTGCTGCTGGGCGCGCTGTCCGGCGCGCTGGACCACGCGGCGTACCGGGAGATCACCCGTTCGGCGGCGGCCGGGATGCGGTGGAACCGGGTGTTCGGGCAGTTCGCGCTGGCCGTGCTGCACGGCCGGGAGGGCCGGGAGGCCGAGGCCGCCGCGGCGGTGCGGGCGGCCCGGGACGCGGCGTCGATCTACCCGCTGGCCCGCCACCTCGGGCTGCGCCTGGTCGCCGAGGCGGCGGTGGCCGACGGCTGGGGCGAGCCGGTGGCCTGGCTGCGCGGCGCGGAGGAGTACTTCCACCAGGCCGGCGCGACGGCCGTGGCCAGCGCGTGCCGGGGCCTGCTGCGCCAGGTGGGCGCGTCGGTGCCGCAGCGCCGGACGGGGTCCGACCAGGTGCCCCGGGAGCTGCGGGCGCTGGGCGTGACCGTGCGGGAGTTCGAAGTGTTCCGGCTGATGGCGGGCAGGCTGGGCAACAAGGCGATCGCGACCCGGCTGCACATCTCGCCGCGCACGGTGGAGAAACACGTGGCCAGCCTGATCACCAAGACCGCGCAGCCGGACCGGGAGTCGCTCAGCGCGTTCGCCGCCGACCTGGGACCCTCCGACCGGCCCTAGCCGGGGCGCGGGGCGGGGCGCTAGGAACTGCACCGTGAGGATCCTCTTGGCACTGGTGCTGATGGTGGTCATGGGCGGTGTCGTCGGCGTCGGCGGCGTGGCCCAGGCGTCCGAAGAGCCGTACCGCGACCCCGACGTGACGCGGGGTCCGTGCGCGTACACCAAGACCCCGGACGACCCGGCGGCGCGGCCGGTGAAGCTCCCGCCGGACCCGAGGCGCACGCCGGACCGGGGCCGGGTCGAGGTGCTGCTCAAGACCAACCAGGGCGACATCCCCCTGGTGCTCGACCGCGCGCAGGCCCCGTGCACCGTCCAGAGCTTCCTGCACCTGGTGGAGAAGAAGTTCTACGACGCGACCACGTGCCACCGGCTGACCGCGTACCCGACGCTCAAGGTGCTGCAGTGCGGCGACCCGAGCGGGACCGGCGAGCGCGGCCCCGGCTACAAGTACAAGGACGAGCTGCCGACGAACCTGCCGCCCGCGCCGAACGACCCGACCGGCGAGCGGCGGATCTACCCGCGCGGCACGCTGGCGATGGCCAACGCGGGCCCGGACACCAACGGCAGCCAGTTCTTCCTGGTGACCGCGGACAGCACGCTGCGGCCGAACTACACGGTCTTCGGCAAGATCAAGCCGGAGGGCCTGCGCACCCTGGACAAGGTCGCCGCGTCGGGCATCAAGCCCACCCCGGACAACCCGGCCCCGGTCGACGGCAGCCCGGCCAAGCCGGTGGACATCAAGCGCGCCAAGAAGGACTGCTGACCTGTCACCGGGGCACCGCGGCGGTGCGGTGCCCCGGTGACGGGTTCGAGCGATGGCCGCGAGTGGACGTGCTCAGCGCGCCGCGTCCGTGGCGAGGCGGGAGTAGACGAGCACGTCGGCGCGGCGGGTGCCGAAGGTGAGGAAGCTGCGCAGCCTCCCCTCCAGCAGGTAGCCGTTGATCTCCAGCACTCGTCGCGACCCGTGGTTGTCCGGCTCCACCCACGCCTCGACGCGCGCGAAGCCGCCGACGTTCAGGCCCCAGGCGGTCGTCAGCGCGATCGCGCGGGAGGCGATCCCCCGGCGGCGGGCGGCGGGGACGATCCAGTAGCCGATCCCGGCGACGCCGTCCTGCGGGCGCAGCATCAGGTTGACGTGCCCCACCGCCTGGTCGGTGTGCTGCTCGGCGATCGCCATCGACACGCCTTCCCCCGACGTGCGCCGCGCGTGCTGACGGGCGATGTAGGCCAGGCCCGCCTCGAGGGTGTAGCGCGCGGGAACGGTGGTGCCCTGCGGGATTCGGGGGTCCCGGGATGCCTGCTCGACGCACGACAGGTCCGTGTCGCGCCACGGGCGCACGCGGACGACGCCATCGTCGAGCGGGTCCGGAGAAGCCAGATCGGTCACGGTCGGCCATTTCAGCACAACGCAGCGCAAGCGTCATCCGGATTGGACGGTTCTCGGCTTGATCGACCGGGGTGGACGACGGGCTCAGCTCCCGCGCGAGGTGTCGCCGCGCCCGAGCCGACCTCGGTCACCGCGTCGGTGCGACGATCCTGAGGTCGGTGTTCCAGTTGGTGAACCGGTGCTGGGTACGCTGGAAGATGTTGTCCTCCAACGTCTTGAGCACCTGCTCCACCCGCACCGGCAGGCCGCCGGGCCCGACCCAGAGCACGGCCGTCGCGGTGAAGCCGGACTCGTAGGCCGCCAGCAGCTGGGACCGGTGGGTCACGTCGGAGGTCTGCTCGGCCTGCGACCGCAGGTCGACCAGCATGGTGTAGCGGTGGGTCGGCACGCCGTCGAGCGACTCGTCCCCGGTCTCCACGACCAGCGAGCCGCGCAGCGCCGAGACCACCGAGCGCGGGTCCACCTCGTCGGCGAGGCCGTCCACGGCCACCCCGGACTTCACGCCGGCGCGGTCGGTGCGCCCGAGCCTCGTCCACGAGCCGCCGTCGGAGCGCAGGTAGCCGGCGTCGGGGAGCACCACGACCTCCACGTTGTCCTCACGCAGCATGACCAGCCGGGCGTCCCGGGACCGGACCAGGCCGCCCTCGGCGCGCACCTTGCGGCCGGACATCGCGGTCTCGGCGTCGAACCGCACCGAGTACTGGCCCTCCACCCTGGCCACCAGCGACGTGACCAGCGACGAGGCGTCGCGCGCCACGGGCTCCAGGGTCGGTTCCGGCACCGCTGTCCGGCTCGCGCACCCCGCCGCCAGCACGACGCACAGCAGCAACGGGACCGCGGACCAGCGCATGATTTCCCCCACGAAACGGATCAACGGCAACCATCTTCGCGCACCCGCGCGACATAAGGAGTGCGAACCCGCAAACTACCTGGGCTACCGTTCGGCGTATGCCCCACGTGCTTTCGGTGAACATCGGCGCGCGCGCCGACTTCGAGCCCGCGGTGATCGGCCACACCGGTCACGACAAGCGGCCGGTGTCCGGCGCGGTCCGGATCAGCGCCCCGGCCGGCCCCGGGAGCGGCCTGGCCGGCGACCACATCTCCGACGGGCGCAGCCACGGCGGACCGGACCAGGCGGTGTACGCCTACTCCCGCGAGGACCTCGACACCTGGTCCGCGGAACTCGGCCGCGACCTCGCACCGGGCATCTTCGGCGAGAACCTGACCACGGTGGGCGTCGACCCGACCAACGCCGTGGTGGGCGAGCGCTGGCGGATCGGCGGCACGCTGCTCCAGGTGACCGACCCGCGCATCCCGTGCCGCACCTTCGTGGGCGTGATGGACGTACAGGGCTGGATGAAGCTGTTCACCGAACGCGCGCTGTGCGGCACGTACTTCCGGGTGCTGGAGCCGGGTTCGGTGACGGCCGGTGACGAGATCGTGCTGGTCGACCGGCCGGACCACGACGTGACGGTCCAGCTCGTGTTCCGGGCGCTGACCCTGGAGCCGGAGCTGCTCCCCCGGTTGCTCGCGGTCGCCCCGCACCTGACCGAGAAGACCCGGGCGAAGGTGCGCCGCCGGCTGGGCGCCGCGGTCTGACGACCGCGCGGCGGCGGACCCGGGGCGTCCCGGGTCCGCCGCGGCGGGGGCTCAGCCGAGCGCGGACAGCTTCTCGAACTGCTCGTCGGTCAGCTCGATCGAGCGGGCCGCGGTGTTCTCCTCCAGGTGCGCGACCGACGACGTGCCCGGGATCGGCAGCACGACCGGCGAGCGGCGCAGCAGCCAGGCCAGCGCGAGCTGCGCGGGCGTGGCGCCGTGGTCCTTGGCGGCGGTGTCCAGCACGCCGCCGGGGCGGGCCAGTTCGCCGGTGGCGACCGGGAACCACGGGATGAACGCGATGTTGTGCTCGGTCGCGTAGTCGAGCACCGCCTCGTGCCGCCGGTTGGCCAGGTTGTACAGGTTCTGCACGCTGGCGATCGGCACGACCTCCCGGGCCGCCGCGAGCTGCGAGACGTCCACTTCGGACAGTCCGATGTGCCGGATCTTGCCCTCGTCGCGGAGCTTCTTGAGCTCGCCGACCTGGTCCTCCAGCGGCACCTCGGGGTCGATCCGGTGCAGCTGGAACAGGTCGATCCGCTCGACGCCGAGCCGGCGCAGGCTGGTCTCCAGCGCCTGCCGCAGGTAGAACGGCTTGCCCAGCGTGTGCCACTCGTTGGGGCCGGTGCGGACCAGGCCCGCCTTGGTCGCGACGACCAGGTTGTCGGCGTAGGGGTGCAGCGCCTCCCGGATGAGCTCCTCGTTGACGTGCGGCCCGTACGAGTCGGCCGTGTCGATGAAGTCGATCCCGAGTTCGACGGCCCGCCGCAGCACGGCGAGCGCGTTGTCCCGGTCGGCCGGCGGGCCCCAGATGCCCTCGCCGGTCAGCCGCATCGCGCCGTAGCCGAGCCGGTTGACCGTCAGGTCCCCGCCCAGCGAAAAGGTCTCGGACACCTCTGGTGCTCCTCTGTCAGGTTGACGGACGTCCCCACCGCGCCAACTCCGCGCGGGCCCCGTGTTGTTCCCGATCCCGGGACCGGGTTCGGCCGGTCCCGGCAGCCGGGACCGGCGGCAGGTGCCGGGGAGGCCGGGGTCAGCGGGTCTTGGCGACCAGGGTCAGCACGTCGTACTTGGCGACCGATTCGCCCTTCTGGTTGACCAGGTCCGCGTCCCAGCGCACCTCGCCGTAGTCCTGGTCCTCGCGCGGGGTGATCTGCTTGGCGGTGAGCGTCACGGTGAGCTCGTCGCCGGGGAACGTGGGGGTGAGGAAGCGCAGGTTGTCCAGCCCGTAGTTGGCCAGCACCGGGCCCGGCTCGGGCGAGACGAACAGGCCGGCGGCGAACGACACCACCAGGTAGCCGTGCGCGACCCGACCGCCGAAGAACGGGTTGGCGGCGGCGGCTTCCTCGTCCATGTGCGCGTAGAACGTGTCGCCGGTGAACGACGCGAAGTGCTCGACGTCCTCCAGCGTCACGGTGCGCGGCCCGGCCACCACCGAGTCGCCGATCCTCAGCTCCGCCAACGACTTGCGGAACGGGTGCTCGGCGGACTCGGTGCGCTCGGCCCCGGCCGTCCACTGGCCGGTGACGGCGGTGAGCACCCGCGGGCTGCCCTGCACGGCGGTGCGCTGGAGGTGGTGCAACACGCCCCGGATGCCGCCCATCTCCTCGCCGCCGCCCGCCCGGCCGGGCCCGCCGTGCACCAGGGCCGGCAGCGGCGAGCCGTGACCGGTGGACTCCTTGGCGTCGTCGCGGTCGAGCACCAGCAGCCGGCCGTGCCAGGGGGCCACGCCGAGCACGACCTCGCGGACGAACGACGTGTCGTAGCTCACCACCGAGCCGACCAGGCTGCCCGCACCCCGGGCGGCCAGTTCCACGGCGTGGGCGGCCCCGGAGTAGGGCAGCAGCGTGGAGACCGGGCCGAACGCCTCGACCTCGTGCGGCTGGGCGCGGTCCGGGTCGGCCTTGAGCAGCACCGGCGAGAGGAACGCGCCGCGCTCGGCGTCGGCGTCGACCACCTCGACGGTGTCCGGCGACCCGTAGACCACCTCGCCCGCCTCCAGCAGCGTCTTGAGCGAGCGGCGCACCTCTTCGCGTTGCTCCAGCCCGGCCAGCGCGCCCATCCGCACCGACTCGTTGGCCGGGTTGCCGATCACGACCTCGGCCAGCCGGGCTCGGGCGGCCTCGGCGACGTCGTCGAGCAGCTCGGCGGGCACCAGCGCGCGCCGGATCGCGGTGCACTTCTGGCCGGCCTTGGTGGTCATCTCGCTGACCAGCTGCTTGACGAACAGGTCGAACTCGGGCGTGCCGGGCGTCGCGTCGGGGCCCAGGATGGAGCAGTTCAGCGAGTCGGCCTCGGCGTTGAACCGCACCGACGAGCGGATCACCGCCGGGTGGGTGCGCAGCAGCTGCGCGGTGGAGGCCGAGCCGGTGAAGCCGACCAGGTCCTGCGCGGTGAGGTGGTCGAGCAGGTCGCCCGCGCTGCCCGAGACGAGCTGCACCGAGCCCTCCGGGAGCAGGCCGGAGGCGAGCATCAGCTCGACCAGCTTCTCGGTGATGTACGCGGTCTGCGAGGCGGGCTTGATCAGCGACGGGACGCCGGCGACGAACGCGGGCGCGAACTTCTCCAACGGGCCCCACATCGGGAAGTTGAAGGCGTTGATCTGCACCGCGACCCCGCGCAGCGGCGTGCCGATGTGCCGGCCCACGAACGTGCCGCCGCGGCTGAGCGGCTCCAGAGCGCCGTCGACGTAGACGGTGTCGTTGGGCAGCTCGCGCTTGGCCTTGCTCGCGTAGGTGAACAGCACGCCGATGCCGCCGTCGACGTCGATCAGCGAGTCGGTCCTGGTCGCCCCGGAGCGGGCCGACAGCGCATACAGCTCCTCGCGGTGTTCCCGCAGGTAGGAGGCCAGGGCCTTGAGCAGCGCGCCGCGCTGGTGGAAGGTCAGCTCGCGCAGCGCGGGCCCGCCGGTGCGCCGGCCGTGGTCCAGCGCCGCGGCCATGTCGACGCCCGCCGACGAGATGCGGGTGATCTCCTCGCCGGTCACCGCGTCGTGCAGCGGCGCGCCCTCGGCGGACGACGTGTGCCAGCGACCGGAGACGTAGCTGCGCAGCATGGCCATCGGTGGTCGACCTCCTTGTCGGTGCCGGTGGGTGTCCCGGCTTACCGGACAGTAAAGCCCCACTACTTTCATCGTGGCTTGATTCAAGCTGATGGAGCAACCTCGGGCGCGCCGCCGCCCGAGTGACGGGAGTACCGCCGAGGACACGGGTTCTGGTAGAAGCGACAGCCGATCACCGGCATCGGCGGCGTCGCCGGCGGAAGTGGGCCGTTGCGGCATGATTCGCCCATGCACGAGCTGATCAGGTCCGAGGCCGCCGCCGCCGAGCAGCGCCGCGCGCTCACCGAACCCGTCGTGGCGGCGCTGGTGTCGTCGGGCACCACCCGGTCGCTCGCGCCCGCCCGGCTCGGCGGCCGGGAGCTGGACCTGCCGTCCTGGCTGGTCGAGATCGAGGCGCTGGCCAGGGCGGACGGCTCGACCGGCTGGACCGCGATGACCACCGGCGCCACCTCGGCGCTGTCCTGGTACCTGACCGACGACGGCGCCGAAGAGGTGTTCGGCTCCCCCACGTCGGTGATCGCCGGGACGGCCGCGCCGGCGGGCACGGCGGTCGCGGCCGACGGCGGGTACCGGGTGACCGGCCGGTGGGGCTGGGGCAGCGCCGTGCCGCTGTGCGACTGGGTGGCGGGCGGCGCGCGCACCGACGGCGGGGCCACGTTCGCGATCTTCCGGCGCGCCGACGTGACCGTGCACGACACGTGGCACGCCGCCGGTCTGCGCGCCACCGCCTCGCACGAGTGGGAGGCGGCGGACGTGTTCGTGCCCGCCCGGCGCGCGGTGTGGCCGGCGGGCGTCGAGGTGTCCGGACCGCTGCCGAGGTTCCCGTTCACCGCGTTCCTGGCGCTGGGCGTGGCGGCGGTGGGTCTGGGCGTCGCGGCCCGCGCGGTCGAGGAGGTGGAGGCGCTGGCGGTGGTCAAGACCCCGCAGCACACGGCCGTGCCGCTGGCCGAGCAGACCGGCGCGCAACTCGACCTGGCCACCGCCGAGGCCCGGCTGTCGGCCGCGCGGGCGTTCCTGCACACCGAGGTCGCGGCCCGGTGGGCGGACGCGGTGGCGGACGTCCCGGCGTCGGTGCCCGACCGCGCCCGGCTGCGGCTGGCGTGCGCGCACGCGGCGGCCGAGTCGGCGACGGTGACCCGGCTGGCCTTCGACGTCGGCGGCGGCAGCTCGGTGTTCGAGACCTCCGCGCTCCAGCGGTGCCTGCGCGACGCGCACGTGGCCGCGCAGCACGGCCTGGTGTCGCGGCGGCTGTTCGAGACCTACGCGAAGGTGCGGCTGGGCGTGGCGACCGACACGGCCCGGCTGTGATCGGAATCCCGGCCCGCGCCAGGGCGTTGCACGGGGTGTGAAGCTCTCCGTCCTGGACCGGTCCCGCACCCGCGAAGGCGGGACGCACGCGCAGGCGTTGCGCGACACCGTGGAGTTCGCCCGGCAGGCGGAAGTCCTGGGGTACCACCGGTTCTGGGTGTCCGAGCACCACGGCGTGCCCGGTGTGGCCGGGTCCGCGCCGACGGTGCTGGCCGCCGCGGCGGCCGCGCGGACGTCGGAGATCCGGATCGGCACCGGCGGCGTGATGCTGCCCAACCACCGGCCGCTGGTGGTGGCCGAGCAGTTCGGCGTGCTGGAGTCGCTGTTCCCCGGCCGGATCGACATGGGCCTGGGTCGCTCGGTGGGCTTCACCGAGCCGGTGCGCCGCGCGCTCGGGCACGGCAAGGACGACGCGGCCGAGTTCGGCGTCCAGCTGGACGAGTTGCTGTCGTACTTCACCGGCGACGCGGCCGTGTCCGGCTACCCCGCGACCGGCCTCGCGGTGCCGCCGTTCGTGCTGGCGACCGGGGCGGGCGCGCAGGTGGCGGCGTCACACGGCCTGCCGCTGGTGATCGGCGCGATCCGCGGCGAGCAGGCGATGGTCGAGGCCATCGACGGCTACCGAGCCCGGTTCCGGCCGTCGCGGTGGGCGCGGGAGCCGTACGTGGTGGTGTCGACGGCGGTCGCGGTGGCCGAGACGACCGAGGAGGCCCGGCGGCTGCTGCTGCCCGAGGCGTGGTCGATGGCGTACTCGCGAACCCGGGGCGAGTTCCCCGCGCTGCGGTCGCCGGCGGACGTCCTGGCGACGCCGATGACCGACCGCGAGCGCAAGTACTTCGAGGAATCGTTGCGCGGCACCATCTTCGGCACGCCGACGGAGGCTTCGGCGGAACTCGACGGCCTGGTCCGCCGGACCGGCGCGGACGAGGTCCTGCTCACCACCAGCACCTACGACCGCACGGCCATGCTGACGTCCTACCGCCTGCTGGCCCAAACCCTGCCGACCCAGCCCCTGCTGACCACGACAGCCTGAGCCGGGCCGCTTCCCGCACCCGACCCAGGCGTCTGCCCGGTCAGCGGTCGCGCTGCTGCTCCGCCAGGAACCGCTCGAACTCCGCACCCAGCTCATCCGCGCTGGGCAACGGCTCGTCCTCGTTGACCAGCAGGTTCTCCGACGCCTCGGTGAACGCGTCGTACTGGCGCTCCAGCGCCTCCACGACCTGCGCCACCTCGTCGGACTCGGCGACCTGGCGGGCGATCTCGGCGTCCGTGCGACGGGCCGACTCGGTCAGCGCGGCGGCGGGCACGATCAGCCCGGTGGACCGGGTCAGCGACTCCAGCAGGCCCAGCGCGGCGGCCGGGTACGAGCCCTGCGCGAGGTAGTGCGGCACGTAGGCGGCGAAGCCCATCGCGTCGTGACCGGCCTCGCCCAGGCGCAGCTCGATCAGCGCCGCGAGGTTGCCGGGCACCTGGACGCGGCTGAACGGCGACTTCTCGGTGACCAGCTCGGGCCGGGTGGCGTGCGAGATGACCGAGAGCTTGCGGGTGTGCGGGACCCCCATCGGGATGCCGTGGAAGCTCACCGCGAGCCGCACGCCCCACCGTTCCACCAGGATCCGCACGGCGGCGGCCACGGCCTCCCACCGCCGGTCCGGCTCGGGGCCGGTCATCAGCAGGAACGGCGTGCCGACCGAGTCGTGCAGCAGGCGGACCACCAGCTCCGGCGCGTCGTAGGACTCCCAGCGGTCCGTGGCGTAGCCCATCGTGGGCCGCCGGGCGCGGTAGTCGATCAGGTCGTCGACGTCGAACCGGGCCACCACCCGGTGCTCGTGCACCTCGAGCAGGTGGTCGACCACCGCGGACCCCGCCGCGCCCGCGTCCATGAAACCGTCGAAGTGGTGCAGCAACACCGCTCCGGTCAGATCCGGGACGTCGGAGTCGACCTCGAACAGATCCCCCGGGTCCAGCGCCACCGCAAGCCTCCTCAGCTAGTCCTCCCCCGGTAGAACACCACCCCGCCCCAGATCCATTCCCCGATCCCGCCCCGATCCGAACCCGGCCGGCACACCCCCGCCCCGCCCGGCTCGCCCTGGACCGTTCGCGCCACCGCGAACAGCCCGAATGCGCATTCCGGACAAGTCAACCGCCGCTTGCGTTCGCCAACCACGCCGGTGCCGCCACACGCGTCGGTGCAGGTCGGTCGAGCCCTTGTCCCCTGGCGCGGAGCAGCGAAGTAGCGGGTTCGGGTCGGCCGGGTCCGGTGTGCTTGACCTCGATCCAGGTCGAGGTCCTAGTTTTTGCCCATGGACATGGAAACCACGGCTTGGATGTCGCTCTACCACGTGACCAACGCGCAGGACGACCGCCGGCCGTTCTCCAAGGCCACGCTCAAGCGCATCTGGACCTTCGCCCGCCCGCGCCGCGGCCGGCTCGCCCAGTACCTCGGGCTCAGCGTCGTCATCGCGATCCTCGCCGTCGTCACCCCCGTGCTGGCCGGGCGGATCGTGGACGCCATCGTGCGCGGGTCGGCGTTCGACGTCGTGCTGGGGTTGAGCGGGCTGATCGCGGGGATCGCGGTGGTCGAGGCGGTGCTCGGGCTGGTCGCCCGGTGGTTGTCGGCGAGCATCGGCGAGGACCTCATCCTCCACCTGCGCACCACCGTGTTCGACCACGTCCAGCGGATGCCGATCGCCTTCTTCACCCGCACCCGCACCGGCGCGCTGGTGAGTCGGCTGAACAACGACGTGATCGGCGCGCAACGGGCGTTCAGCGACACGCTCTCCAGCGTCGTCGGCAACCTCGTCACGCTCGTCCTCACCCTCGTGGTGATGATCGGCCTGTCCTGGCAGATCACGCTGCTCGCCCTCGTCCTGCTCCCGATCTTCGTGCTGCCCGCCCGCCGCATGGGGTCCCGCCTCGCCCGCCTCGAACGCGAGGCCGCCAACCACAACGCGACGATGAGCACGCAGATGACCGAGCGGTTCTCCGCCCCCGGCGCGACGCTGGTCAAGCTGTTCGGCCGGCCGTCGCAGGAGTCGGCCGAGTTCGCGACCCGCGCGCGCCGCGTCCGCGACATCGGCGTGCGGTCGGCGATGGTGCAGTCGGTGTTCCTGACCGCGCTCACGTTGGTCTCGGCGCTGGCGCTCGCGCTCGTCTACGGGCTCGGCGGGTTCTTCGCACTCAAGGGTCAACTCGACGCCGGTTCGGTGGTCGCGCTCGCCCTGCTGCTCACCCGGCTCTACGCCCCGCTGACGGCACTGGCCAGCGCCCGCGTCGAGGTGATGAGCGCGCTGGTCAGCTTCGAGCGGGTGTTCGAGGTGCTCGACCTCAAGCCGTTGATCTCCGAGCGGCCCGACCCCGAGCGGGTCCCGGACGGCGCGGTGTCGGTGGAGTTCGAGAACGTCTCGTTCGCCTACCCGTCGGCGGACAAGGTCTCGCTCGCCTCGCTGGAGGAGGTCGCCGTGCTGGACACCCGGGGCGGGGTGCAGGTGCTGCACGACGTCTCCTTCCGCGCCGAGCCCGGCCAGGTCGTGGCGCTGGTGGGGTCGTCGGGTGCGGGCAAGTCCACGATCGCGTCGCTGCTGCCCCGGCTCTACGACGTCGACGGCGGTTCGGTGAAGCTGTCCGGCGTGGACGTCCGCGACCTGTCCGCGCAGGAGATCCGGGACACGCTCGGCATGGTCACCCAGGACGGTCACCTGTTCCACGAGTCGATCCGCTCGAACCTGCTGCTCGCGCGCCCGGAGTCGACCGACGAGGACCTGTGGGACGCGCTGCGCCGCGCCCGGCTCGCCGACCTGGTCCACTCGCTGCCCGACGGGCTGGACACGGTGGTCGGCGAGCGCGGCTACCGGCTCTCCGGCGGTGAGCGCCAGCGGTTGACCATCGCGCGGCTGCTGCTGGCCCGGCCGCGCGTGGTGATCCTGGACGAGGCCACCGCCCACCTGGACTCGACCTCCGAGGCGGCCGTCCAGGCGGCGCTGACCGAAGCGCTGGCCGGCCGCACCGCCGTGGTGATCGCGCACCGGCTCTCCACGATCCGGGCGGCCGACCTGATCCTGGTGGTGGAGGACGGCCGGGTCGTGGAGCGGGGCACGCACACCGACCTGCTGGCCGCCGGCGGCCGGTACGAGGAGCTGTACCGGACGCAGTTCGCGCAGGAAGCCGTCGGGCAGGGGGCGTCGGCGGTCTGAGCCGCGCCGGGAGCCGGCCAGGAAGCCCGGGGCGGACCGGAGCGTCAGCGGATGAGTGAGGTGGCGGCGTCCTCGGGACCGGCGGACGCCGTCAGCTCGTCCGGCACCGCGACGATCTTGCGCTCCTCGTGGGTGAAGTGGTTCGCCGGCAACGCCGCCACGGTGTCCACTTCGGACTGCACGGTCACCGGGTCGGGGTCGGGGCCGGCGAGAACGTCCGCGAGGCGCACCAAGGCGTCGGTCACCCTTCCGCCAAGCCCTCGACCAGCCCTTCGAAGTGGGGTTTCATCGACGGGTAGTAGGAGTCGAACTCGGGCAGCGGGGTGCCGGCGCGGGACGCGACGAGCATGTCGAGGTAGTACTCCCAGCCCGGACCGATGTCGCCGACGCCTTCGACGGTCTGTAGGTGGTGCACGAACTTCAGCTCGGTCACACCGTCCACTTCGGACAACAGGAACTCCATCCGCCAGACGCCGTTGACGTCGGTGGTGGACACGGCCAGGCGCATCGGCGGCTCGCACGCCTCGACGCGGGCCTCCATCCAGGGCTGCTCCTCCTCGTAGGCCATCTGGATCTTGATGGTCCGGCCGGGCGCGGCCTCGCCCTCCCAGCGGCCGAACCACCGGGCGGTGCGCTCGGATTCGGTGACGCTGGCCCAGACGTCCTCCGCGTGCGCGCGGAACGTGCGGGTCAGCACCAGGTCGTGCTTCTCGCCGACGCGGAACAGCCGGCCGGTGGGGGGATTGGTCATGCGGTGTTCTCCTCTCGCCGGTCCGCGCCCCGCTCGCGGCGCGTCCGGTAGACCTCGGTTTTCAGGGCGTCGAGGTGGTGCTCCCACCCGGCGGGCCGCAGGAACGGGGCCAGCCAGTCGGCCAGCCCGGCCAGCGGGGCCGGGTCGAGCAGGTAGATCCGCTGCCGGCCCACGACCTCGTCGCGCACCAGACCGCACTCCCGCAGCACCCGCAGGTGCCGGCTCACGGCAGGGCGGCTGATCTCGAACCGGCTCGCGATCTCCCCGGCGGACAACCGCGACCCCCGCAGCAGGACCAGGATCTCCCGCCGCACGGGGTCCGCGATCGCGCCGGCCACCTCGTTCACGAACGAAAGCGTAACTGATGGGTTACACGTCTGGCAAAGGCGCAGTCCACGGGCTTGGACAGGGCCGGGAACGGCCGGGGTCACGCGTCCGGCAACGACCTCAGGTAGGCGCTCAGCGCCCGGTAGTACGGCAGCACGGTGTCGAGGTCGGCGTACTCGTCCGGCCCGTGCTGACCGTCCCCGCCGACGCCGAAGATCACCGCGTCGACCCCGCGCTGGTAGAAGAACCGGGAGTCGGCCGCGCCGTGCTTGCGCAGGAGGTCACCGGAGTACCCCTGCGCGCGGGCGGCGGCTCGCAGGGCCGCCACGTCGACGCTGTCCGGGTCGGCCCGGTGCGGCGGCTCGACCGAGCGCACCGCCACCGGCAGCCCGCACAGGTCCGACAGGTGCCGGGCCACCTCGTCGGCGTCCCGGCGGGCGAAGTCGGCGTCCTCGGGCGGGAACCGGATGTCCAGCCACGCGGAGGCGTCCGCCGGGATCTGGTTCACAGCGGTGTTCGACGTCTCGACGCGCGCCACGTTCACGGTCGTCCGCCACGCCTCGGAGGTGGCCTGCGGGTACGCGTCGAGCACCGCTCCCAGCGCCCGCACCAGCTTCACCAGCGCGTTGTCCCCCAACCACGGGTACGCGCCGTGCGCGGCCCGCCCGACAGCGTCGATCCGGGCGTTGACCAGCCCTTTCGACTCCGTCACCAGTCGCAACGCGCTGTGCTCGCCGATCACCGCGAACCGCGTCGAGACGCCCTGGTCGAGCTGGTGCCGGGTGCCGTCGCGCCCGCCCACCTCCTCGTCGGTGACCAGTTGCAGCCCCACCGGGAACGGCGTCGGCACGTCCCGGAACACCAGCGCCAGCACCAGCGCGGACAGCTTCATGTCCTGCGCGCCGCGCGCGTGCAGCCGCGAGCCCTCCCGGCGCGGCTCGAACAGCTCGGGCGCGCCGGGCACGACGTCGAGGTGGGCGTTGAACAGCACCCGGAACTCCGGCCGGGTCGCGCCCCGGTAGACCAGCGCGCTGGGTTTCCCGCCGGACTCGAACCGCTCGACGGTGAAACCGGGCCCGACCGCGCCGAGCACGTGGTCGAGGGCCTTGGCCAGCTCGGCCGGCCGGTCGGCGGTGGAGGGGATGCGCAGCAGGCCGTCGGCCAGGGTCAGGAACTCGTCCAGGTCCACGGCGCCATCCTGCCGCAGGAACCGTTACCGCAGTTGCTCTTCCTGGGCGCGCCGCACTGCCTCCACCCGGTTGCGCGCGCCGAGCGTCTGCATCGCGGACTGGAGGTGGGTCTTGACCGTGTCGCGGGTCAGCCCCAGCTCTTCGGCGATCTCCGGGTTGGCCCGCCCGCGACGATCCGCCGCGACTGCGCCACCAGGTCGGTGTCGGTGACGTCCTTGCGCAGGCAGCCGTGCGCGCCGCCGTGCAGCGCCGCCGAGAGCGCGGCGTGGTCGTCGTCGTAGGCGGTGAAGATCACCACGCGGGCAGTCGGCGCGACGGCGGTGATGCGCGGCAACGCCTCGCTGCCCAGCATGTTCGGCACCACCGCGTCCCGCGCGGTGCGCGCCGACCCGACGACTCGATGTCCGGCGTCGCCGACACCAGCGAGCGCACCCCGTCGCACACCACGGGGTGGTCGTCCACCACCAGGATCCTCACGGGCGCTCCGCGGGGTCCGGGCCGGCCGAACCGAGGATGGCCGCGGCCTGGCGGCGCATCTCGACCTTGCGGACCTTGCCGGTGACGGTCATCGGGAACTCCGCCACGACGTGCACGTACCGGGGGATCTTGTAGTGGGCCAGCTCGCCCGCGCAGAACTCGCGGACCGCCTCGGCGGTCAGCGGGGCCGCGCCGGGCCGCAGCCGCAGCCACGCCATCAGCTCCTCGCCGTACTTGGCGTCGGGCACGCCGATCACCTGCGCGTCGAGGACGTCCGGGTGGGTGTGGAGGAATTCCTCGATCTCGCGCGGGTAGACGTTCTCGCCGCCCCGGATGACCATGTCCTTGATGCGCCCGGTGATGCTGACGTACCCGTCGTCGTCCATCACCGCCAGGTCGCCGGTGTGCATCCAGCGCGCCGGGTCGATCGCCTCGGCGGTCTTGTCCGGCTGCTCCCAGTAGCCCAACATCACCGAGTAGCCCCGGGTGCACAGCTCGCCGGGCGTGCCGCGCGGCACCGTGCGGCCGTGCTCCGGGTCGACCACCTTGACCTCCAGGTGCGGCCCGACGCGGCCGACCGTGGCGACCCGGCGGTCCAGCGCGTCGTCGCGGCGGGTCTGGGTGGACACCGGGGACGTCTCGGTCATGCCGTAGCAGATGGAAACCTCGCGCATCCCCATCCGCTCCACGACCTGCTTCATCACCTCGACCGGGCACGGCGAGCCGGCCATGATCCCGGTGCGCAGCGACGACAGGTCGTGGCTGTCGAACGAGGGGTCGGCCAGTTCGGCGATGAACATCGTCGGCACGCCGTAGAGCGAGGTGCAACGCTCGTCGGCGACTGCCTTCAGGGTGGCGGCGGGGTCGAACGCGGGGGCGGGGAGCACCACGCACGCGCCGTGCGTCGTCGCCGCCAGGTTCCCCATGACCAGCCCGAAGCAGTGGTACAGGGGAACGGGAAGGCAAATGCGATCGTCCACAGTGTACCCGAGCAGCTCGCCGACGAAGTACCCGTTGTTCAGGATGTTGTGGTGCGACAGGGTCGCGCCCTTGGGGAACCCCGTGGTGCCGGACGTGTACTGGATGTTGATCGGGTCGTCGGCGGACAGCTCCGGCCACTCCGGCAGGTCCGACGAGTGCAGTTCGGTCCACTGTGGACTGTCGAGCAGCACGACCTGGCGCAGAGCCGGGCAGCGCGGCCGGACCTGCTCGATCATCCCGGCGTAGTCGGAGGTCTTGAACGAGGTGGCGGCGACCAGCGTCCGCACCCCGGACTGGGCGAGCACGTACTCCAGCTCGTGCACCCGGTAGGCGGGGTTGACGGTGACCAGGACGGCACCGATCCGCGCGGTCGCGTACTGGGTCAGGAACCACTCGGCGCGGTTGGGCGCCCAGATGCCGACCCGGTCGCCCGGCCGCACCCCGGACGCCCACAGCCCGGCCGCGACGGCGTCGACCTCGGCGACCAGCTCGCGGTAGGTCCAGCGGCGGCCGGTGGCGCACTCCACGAGCGCCTCGCGCCCGCCGTGCGCCTCGGCGGCGCGATCGAGGTTCGCCGCGACGGTGTCGCCCAGCAGCGGCACTTCCGAGGTGCCCGAGGAGTAGCTCAGGTCCGCCATCACGGCAACGTACCGCAGGTAGCGGCCCCGCGATCCCTCCAAGTGGAGACGTCGCCGGAGGCCGTCAGGGCAGCTCGCAGCGCAGCACCGAACCGCCGTCCTCGACGCACAGCAGGCTCAATGCACAAGGTGGCGGACACCGTGGCCGGCGCGGTCGGCGTGCCGTTCGTGCACATCGCGGTGATGGCGTGGCGCGGGGTGCGGAGGCGGTCGTCCTGGGGATGCACGGAGATCACGCTCCTGGTCGTCCAGGACGTCTGCGCCGTGCCGCTGGCCGATTCGACGCGCAGTCACGCCGAGGCCGTGGCGCACGCGCTCGTCCCGTAGCGCGGGCGACTCCGTACCGGTCCACGAGGGTGACCGCGACACCGGATTCGCGCAGGGCCTCCAGGATCAGTTCCAGGTAGATGCCGTCCAACGACGCCCGGGACGCCGCGAACTCCCGCCAGACGATCTCCGCCGGCGGCGGCGCCGACCCGTCGGACAGGCACTCCGCGAGGGCGTCGAGGCTCGCCCCGCAGTGGCCGCCGGGTCCGTGGACCGCCTCGCCCAGCGCGCAGTAGAACGCCGTGTTCGTGGTGATGGCCGCGCCGTCCAGGTGCACGACACCACCCACCTCACGCCGGACGGCGTCGCGGGTCGGGGTGTCGCGGGTCGCGTGGTACCAGGAGTTCTGCGCGACGGCCAACCAGGTGTCCTGGTGGGCGGGCGGCAGGCCCAGCCACTCCCCTCGGCCAGCGGAACGCCCGACGCCCACCGCCGCCAGATCCGTTCGGCCGCCGGGCACTCGCAGCGGTTGTGGAAGATCCGGCACGACACGCTGTCCGGCGGGGCCGCCCCGGCGTTCCCGAGCGCCACCCGGCCGACGGAGTACTCGCCGACCTGACGGCCCAGCGGGTCCACGATCTTCAGCGCGGCGTCCTCGGTGCGGCGGAGGGCGCGGCTCACCTGGTGCACACCCCGGAAGAGCACTTCCGGGTGCTCCTCCTCCGGGTCGACGAAGAACCCGTCCACGTCCTCTGCCGCGACCAGCACCGAGCCGGTCCCATCATCGTGCACCCGGCCACGGTGAGTCATGCCGGAATCGGGCTAGGCGAGGGTTTTCTGGTACGCCACGGTGGTCGGCGGGCCTCGGTGGAACGCGCGGACCCGGTAGCTCGCGCGCTTCTCGCTCGGCAGGGTGACCAGCCCGAACGACGTGACATCCGGGTCGAGGGTCGCGACGACCGAGTACTCCCCGGCGCCGGCGGGCCGGGCCTCCAGCAGGTAGCCGTCCTCGCCGACCGCCCGGTCGGTCCAGCTGAACAGGATCCCGTTGGCGTGCCGGGCTTGCGCCCGCAGGCCGGCGGGGGCCGCGTCCGGAGACCGGACGGGGTGGCCGCCGGGCCGGCCCTTGCGCGGTTCGGCCCACCCGTGGGAGTCCTCCGCCGGCACGTCGTCGCCCGGCGGGAGCGCCACCTCCACCGGCTCGGACGCCGGCCCGAAGTACGGCCGGACCCGGTAGTAGCAGCGGGTTTCCGGGACCAGGTCGGGGTGCTCGTAGGAGTTCTCGCCCGGTTGGGCGTAGTGCAGCACGGTGTACTCGCCGTCGGGGTCGTCGGCGTACTCGACGGTCTGGCCCGCCGCGCCGGGGTCCGGGTTCCAGGTCAGGTAGACGTCGGTCGGCGCGGTGAGCACGGCGGTCAGCCCACCGGGCCCCGGCCCCGCGCACGCGGCCAGGAGCAGCAACGGGACGAGGAGCACGCGCGCCAGTACCGGATTCCGCTTCGCACGACCGTGATCCGGTTTCGGCCGCCGCTCGTGCGGCAGGCCCCGAACCAGTCGCCGCCGCGTCCAACCACCGGGACGCCGGATTTCGGAGAGCCGAACGTCGGGGAGCGAGGCGACCACTCGCGGGGACATGCGGACCTCCTCCGGCTCCGCGGAACGCGGGCCGCGACAGCCGAGGCGGTGGCGCAGGTCACTGTATGGGGTGCGCGGCGATGTCGGCAAGGCGCTCGGGCGGCTCGGGAACCCGCGGTACGGCAGAGTGGAGGGCATGGACCTGACACCGCGTGGGATCTTCGGGCTGGCCCGGACGACCGTCGAGACCGCCCTCTCCGTCCCCGGCCGGGTGCTCGGCCTGCTGGAGGCCGCCGAAGACGTGGTGCGCCGCGCCGACACCCTGGTGGCCCGCACCGAGCGGGTGCTGGACAAGACCGAGAACCTGGTGGACCGAGCGGGCGCGGTGACCGCGATCGCGGAGACCGTGACCGACGACGCCGGCCGCACCGTCCGCACGTCCCGCGAGCTGATGGACTCCTACGCGCCGCTCGCCCAGCGCGCGCACCCGCTCGCGCAGCGGTTCGTGGAGGAGCTCTCGGCGCACGAGGTGGACGCCGCGATCGAGCTGGTGGACCAGCTCCCGGTGCTGACCAAGCACCTGATCGAGGACGTCCTGCCGATCATGTCCACTTTGGACAAGGTGGGCCCGGACATCCACCAGCTGCTGGAGGTCACCAACGACGTGCGGCAGGCGATCCTGGGCATTCCGGGGTTCGCGTTCCTGCGCAAGCGCGGCGAGGACAAGGAAGACGACTGACACTCACCGCGTTTCCACGGGTCAAAGGAAAAACCCATTTGGGTGTGAGTTCAGGCCCGCAGCGCGTCCTCGGCGGCCCGGAGGTGCTCTACGCGCAACCCGGTCGCCGGATCGACGGCGATCAGCGCGGTGATCTCGCGCCGGCGGGCCAGGAACGCCTCGCGCGCCGACCGGTACAGGTCGAAATCGTCGTCGAACCACGCCAACGGCCGGCCGGCGGCGAACCGGCCCACCGCCGCGTACTTCCACACCGGTCGGCCCTCGTAGGCGCGCAAGCCGATCACGGGCAGGTCCGGCAGCCCCAGCGCGGGACCGACGGTGGTGTTCGCGCGGTGCTCCCACGACGTCGCCCACGCCAGGTCCGCGTCCAAGTGGGCGGCGAGGTCGAGCAACGCGGTGCCGTGCGCGGCGTTGAGCCACGCGTGCTGAGTCCGGCGACGCCACCGGGACAGCCGCCAGCGGTGTTCGACGTACCCGTCCGGCGGCGTCTTCGCGGCCCACGGGTTGAGCGGGCCGTCGACGTCCAGCAACAGCAGCGGTCGCATCTCCGGCACCTCCCAGGACCAACCTAGTACGCCGTCCGCGCGAGTCCGCTGCCCGCCCGGTGCGGATTCCGCCGGCCGGGGAACGGGTAGCCCGTCGGCATGAAGTGGCGAATCGTTGTGGCGGTCGCTGGTGTGCTCGCGGTCGCGGCGCTGGTCGCGGCGTTCCTCGTGGTCCCCCGGTTCGGCACGGACACCATCGACCGGAGCCAACCGGCGGTGCTCCAGTCGTTGCGGGACCTGAGCCAGTTCCACGCCGCCGCCGGCGAGTACCAGGTGGTGCTGGACATCGAGCGGGACGTCCAGTTCGTGCCGGCGGCGCTGGCCGGGCAGCGGACGCTGTTCGTGGCGGCCGGGTCGGTCAACGCCTACGTGGAGTTCGAGGACCTCGCCGAAGGTGCGCTGAAGGTCTCGGCGGACGGCAAGTCGGTCGAGGTCGACCTGCCCAAACCGGTGCTGGACAAGCCCAACCTGCACCAGGACCGGTGTTACGTGTTCGCCCAGGAACGCGGCCTGATCGACCGGCTCGCCTCGATCGTCGAAGCGCCGGACCAGCAGCCGTTCTACGTGGCCGCGGAGCAGAAGATCGCCGACGCGGCACGGGAGTCCGGGCTGGCCGAGCGCGCCGCGGAGAGCACCCGGCGGATGCTCACCGGGATGCTCGGCGGTCTCGGCTACCAGGTCCGGTTCACCGACACCGACTGATCCCGCCCGAGCGCACCCGCCACCGACGCCGACCGGCCACGCGGCGGTCGGCGTAGGCTCACCGCCTGATGAGACGCAAGCTCCGGCCGCCGCTGCCCCAGCGCCACGGCCTCGACCCGGCGCGGCTGCGGCTGCCCGACGAAGGCCCGTGGGCCACGATCCGCGACCACCTGGTGGCGCGGCTGCCCAGGGTGGCGCCGGAGCGGATCGACGTGCTGCTGGCCGAGGGCCGGATCGTCGACCTGGCCGGCCCGATCGCCCCGGACGCGCCGTTCGCGCCCGGCACGTCGGTGTGGTTCCACCGCGACCTGCCCGACGAGGTGCCGGTCCCGTTCGAGATCGGGGTGGTGCACCGCGACGACGCGATCCTGGTCGTGGACAAGCCGCACTTCCTGGCCACGATCCCGCGCGGCAGCCACGTCGTGCAGACCGCGCTGGTCCGGCTGCGGCGGGAGTTCGGCCTGCCGGACCTGGTCCCGGCGCACCGGCTGGACCGGGTCACCGCCGGTCTGGTGATGTTCGTGGTGGACCCGAGGCTGCGCGGGAAGTACCAGACGATGTTCCGCGATCGCCTGGTGCGCAAGGAGTACGAGGCGATCGCCCGGCACGACCCGGAACTGGGGCTGCCGCGCGTGGTGCGCAGCCGGATCGTGAAGGTGAAGGGCGTCATCACCGCGCAGGAGATCGAGGGCCCGCCGAACGCCGAGACCCTGGTGGAGCTGCTGGAGCACCGGGCCGGCTGGGGCCGCTACCGGCTCACCCCGACCACCGGGCGCACCCACCAGCTGCGCCTGCACCTGGCGGGCCTGGGGGTGCCGATCCGGCACGACGACTTCTACCCGGTGCTGCGCGACAAGCCGCTGGACGACTTCACCGACCCGTTGCAGCTGCTGGCGAAGGTTTTGTCGTTCACCGACCCGGTGACCGGCGTCGAGCACCGGTTCACCAGCCGGCTGCGGCTGGACCTCTAGCGCGCGGCGGGTCGCCCGGCGCTCCAGCGCGCCGCGGGTTGCCCGGCGGCACGGCGGACCGGCCGGACAACCCGGGTTCCCGACCGGGTCCCGGCCGGGGCGGTGCTGCTACTCCAGGTACCCGAGCATCTGCGCGATCTGGCCGGTGCGGGACTGGAAGATGCGCTCCGCCATGGCTTTCGCCTGCGGGTTCACCCCGCCCTCGCGCTCCAGCTTGGCCATCTCGACGGCGTTGTGCTGGTGGGCGATGAGCAGGTTCAGGAAGGCTTTCTCGAACTCGCCGGACGGCGTGGTGCCCAGCGCCGCGATGGACTCCGGGCTGGTCGAGTGGTCGCCGCCGTGCCCCGCGTGCAGCTGCGGGTTGTCACCGGCGGACTCGGGCTGCTTCCAGTCCTGCAACCACTTCAGCATCGAGTCCACTTCGGACAGCTGGGTGACCTCGATCGCCGAGGCGAGGGTCTTGACTTCCGAGCGCACGGGCTTGTCGTGGGCCATCTTGACCAGTTCCAGGCCGGTGCGCTGGTGCGGCACCGACATCTGCAGGAACATCACGTCGACCGGGTTGAAGTCGTTGGTCTCCACCACGGTGGACACGGGTCCGGTGGGCGCGGCCACCAGGTCGGTGCCGCCGAGGCCGCAACCGGCCAGCAGCAGCAGGCCGGCCAGCGCGGCTGTGAGGCGTCGCAAGGTCGTCCTCCTTGTCAGCACTGGGAATCCCGGACAGCGGGAGTCCACTACTGGGGAATCCGGCGGCGGGAGCCGGGCCGGTGATCAGCACCGGGGGTTCAGCGCCGGAAGGCCCGCCCGCGCCCGGAGAGGGCGGCGCGGACGGGCTCGGCTCCGACGTGCTTACAGCCGCTGCCAGAGGGAGGCGGTGTTCGGCGGCTCCCAACCGGTCAGCGAGGTGTGGCCCTGGATGCAGCGGAAGGACGAACCGCCGTAGGTGACCTGCGCGCCGACCGCGTACGAGACGCCGGCCGCCCACGTGCCGCCTGCGGGCGGGGTCGTGGTCGTCGTCGGCTGGGTCGTCGTGGTCGGGCGCGTGGTGGTCGTGGTCGGCCGGGTGGTGGTCGTCGGGTCGGGACCGCCGGGGCCGACCTGGAGGTCGACGCAGGAGTAGAACGCCATCGGGGTGTCCGCGATGTTCCACACCGCCAGCATCTTGATGCGACCGGTCCGGCCGCCCAGGTTCACGTTGTGGGTGACGGTCGAGCCGGGCTGCCGGCCGCCGTCGTTGACCTCGGCGACCTTGCTGCCGCCGATGAAGTACTGCCACGTCGTGGTGGCGTGGCGGGCGGTGATCGTCCACGTGAAGGTCGCGTTGTTGCCGACCGTGGTGGCCGGCCACGCCTTGCTGTCGTCGCTGAGCGGAGCCCACCGGCTGTCACCCGCGTGACAGTTCTGCTGGCCCTTGGCGCCTTCCACGCTCTGCGGTTCGTAGACGACGGCCCCGCAGTTCGAGACACGGCCCTGCGCGCAGTTCGCCTGCCGGCTGGGCGGCGAGGAGATGTAGCCGTGCGCGCTGGCCGTGCCCGCCGACACCACGACGATGAACGGGGCGATGCCCACGCCGGCGAGCACCGCCGCGAGCTTGCGTTTGAAGGTCATTGTCCAGCTCCTTCGGAGGAAACCCCGAGAGGTTTCCAGGGCAGGGTCCAAATCCGCGGCGGCCGGATTGACACCGGGTGACAGCCCGCAGGTGAGTCGTCACTCGGCGATGTGGTCTAGACCATAATCGTGAACGTCATCCGGGTCAAGGATCTGAACCGACTGGTCCAGTGGGCCGTAGCCCCGGGTGTGAACACCCGACCCGGTAGGCGTTCGGTCGCCTTGGCGGCGGTCTTGCTCACCGCGTTCGGCGCGCACGCGGTGGTACCCGCCATGGCCCACGCCCAACCCTCCGCGTCCGACGCGCTCCAGGAGTACAACGACCTGTCCCGGGAGGCCGAACGTCTGCACGAGGAGCACCTCAAGGCACAGGACGAACTCGCGGGAAAGCAGGGCGAGCTGGACCGCGCGAACGCCGACCTCGGCGAGGCCGCGCGCCTGGGCGACCAGGCCAGGGCCGACCAGGAGCTGTTCCGCGGCCGGGTCGACCTGCTCACCGAGGCCACCTTCGAGGGTGCCACCTTCACCGGCCTGTCCGCACTGCTCGTTTCCGGGTCACAGCAGGACTTCCTGAACCGGATGAGCGCGCTGGACCTGTTGGCCGCCGACCACGGCGAGGCCCTGGACCGCCTTTCAGCCGCCGTCGACTCCGCCGAACGGTCCAAAGCCGGTGCGCTGGACGCACAACAGCGTGCGACGCAGGCCACCGACGACGCCCGCAAGCTCGTCGACGACATCGCCGGCCGCCAAGAAGCCCTGGACCGCCAGGTGGCGGACGCGCGGGCGCAGTACCGCTCGCTGTCGACCGCGGACAAGGCGGTGCTCGCCGCACCCGGCGACACGTCGACCGTGCCGGTGCCGTCGGGTGCGGCGGGAGCGGCGCTGGAGTTCGCCCTGGCGCAGCGCGGGGAGCCGTACGTGTTCGGCGCCAACGGTCCGGACGCGTGGGACTGCTCCAGCCTCACCCAGGCCGCCTACCGCGCCGCCGGCGTGCCCATCCCGCGCACCACCTACTCACAGGCCCTGGTCGGCCGCGCGGTGGGCCGCGGCGAGGTCCAGCCGGGCGACCTGGTCATCTACTACTCCGGGCAGTCGCACGTGGCGATGGTCGTGGACGGGGTGCGCGCGGTGCACGCGTCCACCGAGGGCGTGCCGGTGAGGATCGCCGACATCGACTCCATCGGCCCGATCAGCGTCATCCGCCGCGTCGTGGGTTGAGCCCGCCGCGCGAATCCCGTCGGGACGCGCGGAACGGGGTCCGCCACGCCTGGCGGACCCCGTTTCGTTCAGCGGGTTCCCGGCGGGAAGGCGTTTCCCGGCGGGAGGGTGTTGCCCAGTAGGACGGCTGCCCAGCAGGACGGCTGCCCAGCAGGACGGTGCTGCTCAGCAGGACAGGTTGTTGCCCGGGGCGACCCCCAGGATGCCGGTGAACCGCTGGTAGGCGTTCACCCGGCTCTGGACCTGCGCCGGGTTGCGGCCGTCGCACTCCAGGGAACCGTTGATGCTGCGGATCGTCTGGCCGAAGCCGTGGCCGTTGACCATCGCGTTGTGCGGGGTCATCGTGCCCGGCCCGTTCTGCGTGTTCCAGTACCAGAGGCCGGTCTGCCAGGCGACCGACGGGTCGGTCTGCACCAGGCTGGGGTTGGTCAGCAGCGGCAGGCCCAGCGCGTCACCGGCCGCCTTGTAGTTGAAGTTCCAGCTGAGCTGGATCGGACCGCGACCGTAGTAGGCCGCCTGCCCCGCCGGGCAGCCGTAGGGCTGGCTCGCGTCGCAGTAGTGCGGGTAGTTGGCCTGGTTCTGCTCCACGATGTGCACCAGGCCGCCGGTCTCGTGGTTGACGTTGGCCAGGAACGCCGCCGCCTCCTGCCGCTTCACCGTGTCGCTGCCGGTGTTCGCGAAACCGGGGTACGCCTTCAGCGCCGCGGTCAGCCCGCTGTAGGTGTAGAAGGAGTTCCGGCTCGGGAACATCTGGTTGAACTGGGCCTCGGTGACCACGAAACCACCCGGGAGGGGCGGGGTGGACGTCGTGGTCGTGGTCGGCGGCGTGGTGGTGCCGCCGCACCCGGTGTACGGGTCCCAGTACCAGGTGGAGACGAGCGGGTCGTAGCCCGGGTTGTCGTGCTCGGCGATGTAGTTCTTGCCGTCGGTGTACCGGACGATGCTGCCCGCGGCGTAGAACTGGCCCTGCGCCCACGCGGGGTAGGAGCAGTTCGTCGGCGGAGTGGTCGTGGTCGGCGGAGTCGTGGTGGGTGGCGTGGTGGTGGGCGGGGTGGTCGTGCCGCCGCAGGTGCCCTGGTCGGCCCAGACCGCCGCCGTGCCGGGCTTCTCGTTCTGGGTCCACCACTTGGCCGACCAGTTCCGGCCGTTGTGGGAGGCCGCCTGGCCGCCGGTGTAGACGGCGGACGAACTCCACGCGGTCGCACAGGCGGCGGCGGTGGCCGTGGTGGCGACCGCGGCGACGGTCAGTGCCGCCCCGACCACGATGGTGGCGATGGCCGCCACTACGCGGATTCTCGACACGTGATCTCTTCTTCCGTTCGAGCGCCCTCGGACGTGACGTGGCACACGCAACCAGATTGGTCTATACCAGTCAAGGGTGACGTGCGAGATTCCCGGACGATCGACGCCAAGGCGAACCATATTCCGCGCAGGACGGATAGGGCCAGGTCACGCCGGCCAGTCGACGGCGATTCCACCCGCCCGCGGAGACATACGCCGCGCGCCACGAGCGGTTCACCGCCGGCACAGCCCTCGTGACGCCGGCGGTGGTCTCGGATGACTCCGGTGGGACCACCGCGAATCGACCACCGCGCCCGAGCGGGAACTAGTGGCCGCGCACGAACACGACGACGCACGGGTGCACGACGATCCGACCGCCGTCGGCGTACCCCGGCCGGACCGTGTGCGCCACGGTGTCGACCAGGTCGTCCTCAGCGGTCGGCTCGGTGCCCACGACGTGGTGCCGCAGGTGGTCGACCAGCCGCCCGTCCGGGATCAACGGCCGCAGGCCGGACGCCACCAGCAGGCCCTCCGCCGCCCGCGCCGGCCCGTCCGGCAGGTCCGCCGCCAGGTCGGCCAGGCCGCGCACCAACGCGTCCCGCTCCACCACGACCGGCCGGGGCCGGGGCAGTTCGGCCGCCGCCGCGCCCAGCAGCGCCGCGGCGACCAGCAGCCCGAGCGCCGCGCCGGCCGGCGGGCGCACCGACGCGGGCACCGCCACCGACGTCCACCAGCCGTCCGCCGTGGCGTGCGAGCCGACCACACCGCCGTTGGACACCAGCAGCGACACCGCCGCCTGGTCGGTCTGCCCCACCACCACGGCGACGTGGGGCGTGCCGCCGCGCGAGGACGGCTCGTTGGCCCGAGCGGGCCGCACGACCACCGCCCGCGCCCCGGCCGGCAGCGCGCCGCCCACCTGCTCGGCGATGGCGGCGGCGGCCGGGTCGGTCACCCGCCGGGCGGTGTCGAGCACCGCGACCGCGAGCGCCTCGGGGTCCTCGGTCGGGGTGCCCGGGGCGAGCAGCGCGGCCAGCGCGCAGAACGTCCCGAGCGCGGCGGTGACCACGAGCGCGGCGGCGATGCGGTTCCTGCGGGTTCGCGGCACTCCCACACCGTCGGCCCGATCGGTCACCGGCTGAGCGGGCCGTCCGGGTGAATCAGCGGCGCGCGGTCGGCGCACCACGCTCGGTGGTCACGCCGTGTGCTCCACCAACCGGTCGGTGAACAGCCCCCACACCGCCGCCGGCAGCTCGTGCCCGGTGCCCGGCAGCACCAGCAGGATCGCCCCCGGGATCTCCGCCACCAGCGCCTCGCCGTGCGCCAACGGGAAAAGCGGGTCGAGTTCGCCGTGCGCGACGAGCGTCGGGGCGACCACGTCGGCCAGCCGCGAGCGCGACTCCCCACCACCGGCGGCGTGCACGTGGTTGTTGCTGCCAGCGATGTTCGGCGAGCGGTCGAAGACCCGGCCGGCCAGCGCGCGTGCGGCGTCCTCGTCCACCGGGTGGGTCCCCAGGAACGGCCGGTTGCCCGCCACCAGGTACTCCACCACCGACTCCCGCGACGTCCAGTCCGGCTCCGGCGTGCCGCCCGCCGCGAAGTACGCCGCCAGGGAGGGCGCCGGCGGCGGCAGCTCGTGCGGTGTCGGGACGACCGGGCTGGTGGCCACCAGGGTCAGGGTGGCCACCCGGTCCGGGTGGTCGAGCGCGAGCACCTGGCCGATGCCGCCGCCCATCGACAAGCCGACGACGTGCGCGCGGGCCACCCCCAACGCGTCCAGCACGCCCACCGCGTCCTCGGCCAGGTCCCGCCCCGTGTAGCCGGGCTCGCCCGGCGGGTAGGCCACCGACCGGCCGGTGTCGCGGTGGTCGTAGCGGATCACGAACCGGCCGCGCGCGGCGAGCCCGGCGCAGAACCCGTCTCCCCAGTTGTCCATGGACCCGGTCATCCCGGCGATCAGCAGCACCGCCGCGTCCTCCGGCGAGCCGAAGGTCTCGACGCACAGCTCCACGCCGTTGGCGCGCACCACTTCTTCGGTCACACCGCCACGGTAGCCGCCGCGACCAGCTCGGCCTGGCGGAACCGGTCCTCGGTGAACGGCATCGCCACGATCCGGTCCGCGCCCGCCTCGACCAGCGCCGCGAACCGCTCGGCGGCCCGCGCGGGTGAGCCGGTGACGATCACCTCGCGGGCGGCCTCCTCGGACACGCCGTAGTCGGTCATCCCCTTGACCCGCCGGTCGATCGCCGCCGCCGGCACGTCGCCCAGGGCCACGCTCACGCCGACCGTCACGCCCGGCCGGGGCCGGCCGAACTCGTCAGCCAGCTCGGTCAGCCGCGCGACACCGGCCGCGATCGCGGCGCGCGGCACGAACGCCGGGTACCAGTGGTCGCCGTACCGGGCGGCGCGGCGCAGCGCGGCCGCGCCGCCGCCACCGACCAGCAGCGGCGGCATGGTCGCCCCGGGCGAGAGCACGACCTGCGCGCCGTGCAGGCCGACCGGCGTGCCGCGGACCAGGCCGGGCAGCACGTCGAGCACCGCGTCGGTGCGCTTGCCGCGCTGCGCGAACGGGACGTCCACCGCCCGCCAGGCCGCTTCGCCGTGCGCGTCGCCGCCGCTGCCGACACCGAGCAGCACCCGGTCGCCGGAGAGGTGTTGCAGGGTGGCGACCTGCTTGGCGGTCCACGCGGGCGGGCGCAGCGCCACCACCATCACGCCGAAGCCGAGCTTGATCCGGGAGGTGACCGCGGCGGCCGTGGCCAGCACGAGGGTGCTGTCCAGGAACGGGTTGAGCGGGATCAGGTGGTCGCCGTGCCACAGCGACTCCAGGCCCACGCCCTCGGCGTGCTGCGCGAAGGCGATGATGTCGTGCCCGAAGCCGGGCAGCGTGATGCCGACGTCCATCACCGCACCTCCAGCAGCGTCTTGCCGACCGTGGCGCGGGATTCGATGACGGCGTGCGCGGCGGCGGCCTGCGCGAGCGGGAAGCGCTGCCCGACGACGGGGCGCACCGCGCCTCGCGCGGCCTGGCGCAGGACGTCGGCCACGAGTTCGCGCACCAGTTCCGGCGTGGGCCGGTCGCCGGCGACCAGCACGACACCGCGCGCGGCGGCGCGGTCCGGGTCGACCGCCGCCCACTCGCCGCTGGCCAGGCCGTAGCTGAGCATCCGCCCGCCGGACGTGAGCAGCTCGAACGCGGCCCGCGCGGTCGGCCCGCCGACGCCGTCGAACACCACGTCCACCGGCCCGGCCCGCCGCGCCCAGTCCGGCCGCAGGTAGTCGACCACGTCGTCCGCGCCCAAGCCGCGCACGACCTCGCCCTTGTCCGGCCCGCCGGCCGCGCCGACGACCGTCGCGCCGGCGGCCTTGGCGAGCTGCACCAGCAGGGTGCCGACACCGCCCGCCGCGGCGAGCACCAGCACCCGCTGCCCGGCCACCGGGCCGACGGCGCGCAGGTTCAGCAGGGCGGTCCGGCCGTCGGCCAGCAGCGCGACGGCGGTGTCCAGCGGCACCCCGTCCGGCACCACGACCACACCGGCGGCGTCGACCGCGGCCCGCTCGGCGTACCCGCCCGAACCACCGGTCGACGTCACGACCCGCTGCCCGACCAGGCCGGGGTCCACGCCGGGCCCGACCCCGGTCACCACCCCGCCGACCCCGTTGCCCGGGATCCCCGGCGGCTCGATCCCGAACGGGCCCCGGCCGGTGGCCCGGTACTGCGTCTCGACGAACGTGATGTTCGCGTAGGCCACCTCGACCAGCACCTGCCCCGGCCCGGCCACCGGATCCGGGGCCTCTCCCGCGACCAGCACCTCCGGCCCGCCGAACCCCGTCAACCACACCGCACGCACGGCATCCCCCAGTGATCGCTCCGACTGTGCCGCCCAGCCTGGTACCTCGACTTTGGTCGAGGTCAAGTGCGACTGCCGGGGGTGCTTGTCGGAGTGCGATCTTCGGGGTGGCCACCGCCGGGTGCGGGTACGGCGGAATTCCCCGGGGCCGGCCCCGGGGAATCCACTGCCGCGAACCGCTACCGGTCGGCGGCGGACGCTCAGGTTTCCCGGTAGAGCGTGAAAGCGGTCCGGACCGGTTCCCCGGAACTCACGATGTCCGAAGTCACCCCGCCGATCGACCGCGGCACCGCACTGCTGTTGTCACACCCCCGGTCCCGACTGGCGAAAGTCACCTGGGGGAACGGGGAAACAGCCGGCACGTTCCAGCTCACCGTTCCGGCGGAAAGCGTGTAAGGCGCGGTCCCGACCACCGTGGTGCTCTGCCGGAGAATTGTCGTCCGGACCGTGCCGTCGGTGCCGAACCGCACCGTCACCGGGCTGGCTCTGCCGACCACCTGGAGGTCCGTGACGAACCCGTGGTAGAGCCGGTTCGAGTAGTCCGCAGCGGCCAGCCCGCAACCGGCGTTGTCGGCGTTCGCCCTGGGCTGCAAGGCCACCAGCGCGCCCACGACGGCCAACACCCCGATCAGGCCGACCACCGCCGAGCGTCGGATCACCATCACTGTCGACATGGCACTCCCTCATTTCCCGGTTCAGCGCGCCGCGATGTCGACCGCAGCGCCGACGAAGGCGGTCGGCACCAGTGGACAGCCCGTCGAGCGGGCTCGACCGCCATTCGTGATGGACAATGCAATCAATACTCTTGTCCGGCACTGCCCATCGCGAATCCACCGAAGGAATGAGTAGCCCGCACTACCGGGTGATGACAGCCGGTGAGCCGCACACCGCTTTTCCACCGCGATTCCACCGGGTCCGGAATGAATTCACCGGCCGCCGTTCAGCGATACGCGTCCTGCCCGACCGGCCGGACCAGGATCTCGTTGACATCCACAGTGGACGGTTGGGACACCGCGTAGAGCACGGCCCGCGCCACGTCCTCGGGAGCGAGCTTCGGGTCCGCGAGCCGCGACGCCGGGATGCCGCCGGTGTCGGTCAGACCCGGCTGCACGAGCGTGACCCGCACGCCGGTGCCGACGCACTCCGCGCGGATCGCCTGCGACAGCCCGGTGACCGCCCACTTCGTCGCCGCGTACAGGTTGCCCGGCCGCACCCCGCGCCCGGCCGCCGAGCCGGTCAGCACCAGGTGCCCGCCGGAGCGGATCAGCGCGGGCAGCGCGGCGCGCGCGGTGAACGCCGGCCCGCACACGTTGGTCAGCACCATGTCGCTCCACTGCGACGGCGGCGCGCCCTGCGACGACGTGAACGAGGTGACCACGCTGGAGCCCGCGTTGGCGAACACCACGTCCAGCCGGCCCCACTCCTCCTCGACCTGGCCGACCAGCGCGGCGAGCTGCTCCCACGCCCGCACGTCGCACGACGCCGCCCACACCCGGTCCGGGCCGCCCAGCTTTGCGGCCTCGACCGCCAGCTTGTCGAGGTCCCGCGCGGTCAGCACCAGTCGATACCCCGCCTCGGCGGCCAGTCGCGCGGTGGCCAGGCCGATGCCGCGGGACGCCCCCGTGATGAGGAATACCCCTTCACCCATGTCGGCAGGCTACTGCTGGTTGGATCAACGCACCGCGCTACACCGTCAGATGCAACGAAAATCGCGGTGCCGGCGTCGAGGAGTCGGGTATCCGTTCGATCGGGGGCACATGGACATCAACCGAAGGTCCGCGCTGGGGCTGGGCTCGGCCGCGGCGGCGGGTGCCGTGCTGGGCACCGCCGGCACCGCACAGGCGCAGGAGAGCGACGCGGAATGGGAGGCGCTGATCCCGACCACAGCCGATTCGGCGCGGCGCAAGGTCGCGCGCAAGTACCAGCGGGAGACCCGGCGCGCGGGCGGCACGTGGGCGTCCTACATCGGCGTGGCCGACCCGGACGGCGTGGTGAAGGCCGCCGTCGAGCAGGACGCCGACCGGGTCGTCGAGGCGTACAGCGTGAACAAGATCGCGGTCGCGGTCGCGGTGCTGGACAAGGTCGACCGCGGCCTGATCACGCTGGACCAGCGGGTCGAGGTCACCCAGGCGATCGTCATCCAGGACACCGACGGGATCTTCGGGCTCGACGGCGCGTACCCGTCGTCGGTGACCGTGGGGCACGCGCTGGCCGCGCTGCTGACCGTCTCGGACAACACCGCCGTGCGGCTGTCCGGGCTGGTCTGCCCGGCGCTGGAGCTCAACCAGATCCTGCGGGACAAGGGTTTCACGCACACCCAGGTCGTGCCGGTGGCCAACCCGAACCGGTTCTTCCTCGGCACGACCACGCCGCGCGAGACGTTCACGCTGTTGCAGAAGCTGGTCAAGGGCGAACTGCTGTCGGAGGCGTCGACGACGCACCTGCTGACCGTGCTGCGGTCGCTGACCTCGTTCACCGACGGGATCCGGCTGGAGCTGTCGTCGGCGGAGCGGCTGAACGTGGCGACCAAGGCCGGGTGGTTCGCCGACGGCCGCAACGAGGCCGGGATCGTGTTCGACGCGGCGGGCAAGCCGGTGATCACGTACGCGCTGTTCGCTTCCGGGCAGTTCGCGGGCGACCAGACGGCGAACGCGGACAACTACAGCTCCACCCACCCGGCGCTGCGGGCACGCGCGGCGCTCGGCCGTGCGCTGTACGACTCGGTCCTGCGGATCACCACGTCCCGGCCGCGCTCCTACCGGGCGCAGCCGTACCGGGCCTACAACGGCGACTGACCCGTGGACCCCGCGAGCCGCCGAACGGCGCGGCCCGCGGGGTCCGACCGGGTGATGCACACCACGCCCGCCGCATCGCCCCACCTGCACTTCCCCCGGCCTCGAAGCGGCGCTGACCAGGCACTGTGACCTTTTCGGCGGCTCGGGGCCGCCGGTGAGCCGGTGAGACCAGCGCCCTACCCCCCGAACGGACACCACGCGCCGTGTATCCCACGGGACTCTGCGTCGTCTTGTCAGTACGGGAACATTCGGGGGAATGGAGTCTCGCCAGATGTCCGAGCTGCTGCACCTGCACGCCGAGCGGCGCGGCCTGCGGCCACCGCTGCGCGGCTCGCGGGAGATCCAGGGCAACGTGCTGGCCGCCTTCAACAAGGACCACCAGCAGTTCCGGTTCGTGCGGTTCACCGACGCGAAGCTGGGGCGGACGTGGCTCGCCGCCATGCTCGGGCACATCTCGGTGACCGCCGACGTCGAGGACTTCAACGAGGCGTTCTCGCTGGGCCGGGCGATGTTCGGCGCGGACCCGCAGACCCTCCAGGCGACCTGGACCAACCTGTCGCTGACCCCCGCCGGCCTGCTCAAGCTCGCGATCAACCCCAAGGCGGTCGAGGAGGACCTCCGCGACCGCGATCCCGAGCTGTGGCAGGGCGCGGAGGCCAGGGCGGACGTGACCGGCGACGACCCGGAGGAGTGGCGGTTCGGTCGGGACGGTCAGCGGATCCACGCGGTGGTCACGCTCGCGTCGGACACCGAGGAGCGGCTGCGGGCCGTGGACGCGCTGCTGGACCTGCTCGACGACCTGCTCGGCGTGGTCAAGGTGCACCAGGAGGAGGGCGCGACCCTGCCGGGGGCGCGGCGCGGGCACGAGCACTTCGGGTACAAGGACGGCATCTCCCAGCCCGGCGTGCGCGACTTCCACGAGGAGGACCGCAACCGGCCCGGCCACCGGCTCGGGCACGCGGGGGCGCTGCTGGTCAACCCCGGTGAGTTCGTGTTCGGCCACGACACCGAGCGCGGCGACGAGAGCCGCCGGACCGCGCGGTGGCTGCGGGACGGGTCGCTCCAGGTGATCCGCCGGCTGACCCAGGACGTGGCCGGGTGGAACCGGGCGGTCGAGCGGCACGCGGAGGCGGCCGGGACCACGCCGGAGGAGCTGGGCGCGCTGCTGATCGGCCGGCACAAGGACGGCCGGCCGCTGGCCGCGCCGACCGACGACGGCCTGGGCCTGGGCCCGGACCGCAACGACTTCGACTACGCCCACGACCCGCGCGGCACCCTGACCCCGTGCCCGGCGCACATCCGCAAGACCAACCCGAGGTCGTTCACGTTCCGCGACCCGAGGCAACGCCGGATCCTGCGCCGCGGCATCCCGTTCGGCCCGCCGCACGAGGACGACCCGCACGCGGAGCGGGGGTTGGTGTTCGTGGCGCACTGCACGTCGATCCGCGAGCAGTTCGAGTTCCAGCAGCGGGTGTGGGCGGGCAACCCCGACTTCGCCGGCGGCGAGGACGGAGCCCCGACCGGGACCGACCCGGTGATCGGCGGCGAAGGCGAGGCGAGGATCGAAACTTCCGACGTCGCGACGACGTTGACGTTCCAGCGGTACGTCCGCACCACGGGCGCCCTGTACGCCCTCGTCCCGTCCGTCAGCACGCTCCGCCTGCTGGCGGCAGGACGGGAGTTGCCCCGCTAGGGGCACCCCGGAGGCCGGCCGTGGCCGCCGTCCACGACCGGCCTCCGCGCCCGTTGGTGTGGGAAGCGGAACCCAGCCAGGCAGCTTGGGCCGGCGTCGGCTGCCAGGCGCGCGGTTTCGGTCAGGCCGAAGGGTTCTACGGGTTCGCGCCACAGGCCGATCGACTCGATTCCGTTGCACACGCAGACATCCACCGCTTCCAGCGCCGTCGCGTGTTTGATCGTGGCCTGGTTCGAGGAAGTGTCACGACAGCACGTCCACCACTTGTGCCAACGGCGCGCCGCCGACTCCGGATCGCTCGACAAACCCGCCTGTTCGGCCAAGCGCAACGTCTCCCCCCAGGTCGACCAGCCGGCGCGGCTCGCGGATGCCGGCCGAGTAGAGCTGAGCACGATCCCGCTACGACCGGCGCGTCCCGACCGCCCACCGCGCGGACGGCTACCCTCGGCGATCCCGGGACGTGGTGCGGGGGTCTCGCTGGCCACCGCGTCCCGCGTGCTCAACGGCAGCACCCGCCAGGTGAGCGACGAGCTGCGGGAACGGGTGGTCGGGGCGGCCCGTGAGCTGGGCTACCTGCCCAACGCGTCCGCGCAGGCGCTGGCCCGCAACAGCAGCGTGCTGGTGGGCCTGGTGGTGCACGACATCGCGGACCCGTACTTCTCCGGCATCGCGGCCGGGGTGACCCGGATCGTCGAGGAAGCGGGACTGGTCGTGGTGCTGGGCACCACCGGGCGCGGGCGCTGGTGATCGCCGGCAGCCGCACCACCGACCGGCACGCGGTGACCCGGCTGGCCGGGGAGCCGGCCGCGTTCACCGGCCAGGGCGGGCGGGTGGCGTGCGTCTCGCAGGCCGAGCTCGGCGTGGGCACCGTGGTCCCCGCGAACCGGGTCGGCGCGCGGGCGCCGGCCCGCGCGCTGGCGGGGCTGGGCCACCGGCGCTTCGCGGCGCTGGCCGGGCCGCCGGAGCTGCTGGTGGCCCGCGACCGGCTGGCCGGGTTCCGGGCCGGGCCGGCCGACGCGGGCGTCGACCTGCCGGACGCGCACGTCGTGCACGGCGGGTTCACCCGCGACGGCGGGCACGAGGCCGCCGCCCGGCTGCTCGCCGCACGGACCGGCGCCACCTGCGTGTTCGCCGCGAACGACGTGATGGCGATGGGCGCGATGGCGGCGTTGCGCGAGCACGGCGTGCGGCTGCCCGAAGACGTGTCGCCGGCCGGGTTCGACGACATCCCGACGCTGCGCGACCTGGCGCCCGGCCTGAGCACGGTCCGGCTGCCGCTGGAGGACATGGGCGAACGGGCCGCGCGGCTGGTGCTGGACGAGGTCGTCGGCGAGCCGCGCACGGTCCGGGTGGCGGGCGAGGTGGTGCTGCGGGCGAGCACGTCCCCACCCGGTGGAACCGGCCTGCGCTGACCCGGGTGGACTCTCTAAACTGGACGAGGCAGTCCGACCACCCCGTCGAGGAGTGAGCCCTTCCGTGCGCGACGCGCAATCGCCTGGTCACAGTACCGAGCCGGGTGCGACACCCGGCTGTCCGCAAGACCCGGCCCCCTCGGGGGGTGCCCGGTGACCGAGGTCCTGCTCAGCCTGCTCGGCCTGGTGGCCGTCCTGGCGCTGACCGTCGGGACGTTCATCGCGGTCGCCGCCGAGTTCTCGCTCACCGCGCTGGAGCGCAGCACCGTCGAGTCGCACGTCGCCGCGGTCGGCGACGCGAAGGCCAGGACGGTGGAGAAGGCGCACCGGTCGCTGTCGTTCCAGCTCTCCGGCTCGCAGTTGGCGATCACGATCACCACGCTGATCACCGGCTACATCGCCGAGCCCGCGATCGCCCGGCTGGTCGCCCCCGCGCTGTCGCTGGTGGGCGTGCCGGACTCGGTGGCCGGGCCGATCTCGCTGGTCATCGCGCTGGCGCTGGCGACGGCGCTGTCCATGGTGTTCGGCGAGCTGGTGCCGAAGAACCTGGCCATCGCCAAGCCGCTGGAGACCGCGCGGGCCGTGGCGGGCATCCAGGCCAGGTTCTCCGCGGTGTTCCGCTGGCTGATCACCGGCCTGAACGGCACCGCGAACTGGCTGGTGCGCCGGCTGGGTGTGGAACCGGCCGAGGAGCTGGCCTCCGCCCGGTCGCCGCAGGAGCTGGGCGCGCTGGTCCGCTCCAGCGCCGAGCACGGCACGATCGACGCGGGCACGGCGACCCTGCTGGACCGCTCGCTGCGGTTCGGCGACCGGACGGCCGACGAGCTGATGACGCCGCGGGTGCGGGTCGAGTCGCTGCGCGCCGACGCCACCGTGCTGGACCTGCTGGACAAGGCGCGGGAGACCGGGTTCTCCCGGTTCCCGGTCTACACCGGCGACCTGGACGAGGTGCGCGGCATGGTGCACGTCAAGCAGGCGTTCAACGTGCCGCGCGCGCAGCGGGCGACGACCCCGTTGTCCGCGCTGACCCGGCCGGTGCAGACGGTGCCGACGACGTTGGAGGGCGACGCGCTGCTGGACCGGCTGCGCGCGTCCGGCTTGCAGACCGCGCTGGTGGTGGACGAGTACGGCGGCACGGCCGGCATGGTGACGCTGGAAGACCTGGTGGAGGAGATTGTCGGCGACGTCCGCGACGAGCACGACCGCCGGGAGGGCGCGCCGGTGCGGGCGCTGGGCGGGAGCAGCTGGATCATGTCCGGCCTGCTGCGCGTGGACGAGGTGTTCGAGGCCAGCGGGTTCCGGATGCCGACCGGCGACTTCGAGACGCTGGCCGGGCTGGTGCTGGCCCTGCTGGGCCGGATCCCGGACGTCGGCGACGAGATCCGGGTGGACGGCTGGCGGATCACCGTGCTGCTGATGGACCGGCACCGGGTGGCCGAGCTCAAGGTGACCCGGGTCGAGCAGGCGGCGGAGGTGGCGCGGTGAGCGTCCTGGTGATCTTCCTGCTGCTGGCGGGCAACGCGTTCTTCGTGGGCGCGGAGTTCGCGATCATCACCGCCCGCCGGGACCGGTTGGAGGGGCTGGCCGAGCGGGGCAGCTCCCGGGCCCGGGTGGTGATCAAGGCGGGCCGCGAGCTGCCGCTGCTGATCGCGGGCGCGCAGCTGGGCATCACGCTGTGCTCGCTGGGGCTGGGCGCGCTGGGCGAGCCGGCGGTGGCGGCGCTGCTGGAGGGCCCGTTCGGGGCGATCGGGCTGCCCGAGGCGGTGCTGCACGGCGTGGCGTTCGCGCTGGCGCTGGTGATCGTGGTGGGCCTGCACACCGTGCTGGGCGAGATGGTGCCGAAGAACCTGGCCATCGCCGGGCCGGAGCGCACCGCGCTGTGGCTGGTGCCGGTGCACTACTGGTTCTGCCGGCTGGTCGCGCCGCTGCTCAACGGGTTCACCGTGGTCGCGACGGCGGTGCTGCGGCTGGTGGGCGTGACGCCGAAGGAGGAGCTGGAGTCCGCGTACACGCCCGACGAGCTGGCGCTGCTGATCGCGCAGTCCCGGCGGGAGGGCCTGCTGGAGGACTCCGAGCACCGGCGGCTGGCGCAGACGCTGTCGTCGGCCGAGCGGACCGTGGCCGACGTGCTGGTGCCGCTGGAGCGGGTCACGTCGGTGTCCGCGCGGCCGACCATGGGCGAGATCGAGGCGGCGGTGGCCGAGACCGGGTTCTCCCGGTTCCCGGTGCGCGCCGCCGACCGGCTGATCGGCTACCTGCACGTGAAGGACGTGCTGGACCTGGCGGACGCGGACCCGGGCACGCAGGTGCCGGCGAGCCGGGTCCGGGGGCTGCCGGAGGTGCGGGTGAGCGCCCGGCTGGACGAGGCGCTGGCGGCGTTGCGGCGGGCGCAGAGCCACCTGGCGCGGGCCGTGACGGCGGAGGGCGACCTGATCGGCGTGGTCGCTCTGGAGGACCTGGTCGAGGAGTACGTGGGCACCGTCCGCGACGGCACGCACGTGCGCCGCGAAGCGTGATCGCAGGCCCGCCACCGCACCGGGTGGCGGGCCGCGGTGCCACTCTGCGCCGCCTTGGTGCCATCGGCACACCCCTACAGGTGCGGCAGGCCATTCGAAGTCGCCGGATTCCACCGGCAGGAAGTCCTCAAAACACCGCTGAGCTGCGCAAACGCCACCTCACGCCACAGTGGCACAAGTTGGCACCACCGAAGACTTGCCATGGCACCACTGCACTGCCATAGTGGTGCCATGGACCTCACGCCCTTCGTCGAAAGTCTGCGCCGCGAACTCGCGACGGCCGCTGAGGCCGTCGGCGCGGACGCGGGCGCGCTGGCCCAACGGCTCACCTCGCAGATCGACTCGGTGACCCGGCTGACCCTGCTCGAAGCCCTGTCGGTGGCGGCCTCGGAGATCACCCGCGACCTGGCCCCCGGCTCGGTCGACGTGCGGCTGCGCGGGCGCGACCCGGAGTTCGTGGTCGCCGCGCCGCCCGCCGAGCCGGCCTTCCAGGACACCCCCGACGTCACCCCGCCGCCGCCCCCGCCCACCGGCGACGAGGACGGCGCGATGACGCGGATCAACCTGCGCCTGCCCGAGCACCTCAAGCTGCGGGTGGAGGACGCCGCCGCCCGCGCCGGGATCTCGGTCAACGCCTGGCTGGTGCGCGCCGCGTCGAGCGCGCTCGAACCGGCCTCCCGGCAGCCGACCCGCAACGTCGGCCAGCGCTACACCGGCTGGGTCCGCTGACCCGCTGACCTGCCCGAACGCCTTCCCGACCGACTACCAGGGGACAGCCATGCCCACTTTCGCCACGCCCGAACCGATCGCCGTCACCCTCGACCTGGTGATGGGCACGACCCGGATCACCGCCGGACACCGCGCCGACACCGTCGTCGAACTGCGCCCCGGCGACCCGGCCCGCGAGAACGACCTGCGCGCCGTCGAGCAGACCCGCGTCGAGTTCGAGGACGGCCGGCTGCTGGTCAAGTCGCCCAAGGTGCGGGGCATCTTCAACAAGGGCGGCGCGGTCGACGTGACCATCCACCTGCCCACCGGCTCCACCGTGCAGGGCAACACCGCGATGGGCAGCCTGTTCGCCCGCGGCGGGTACGGCGAGTTCCGCTTCAAGAGCGCCGCCGGCGACGTCGAGGTCGAGCGGTCCGGGCCGACCTACCTGCGCACCGCCATGGGCAACCTGGTGGCGGTCCACGTCACCGGCGAGGCCGACGTGCTCACCGGGTCGGGCGACCTGCGCGTGGACCACGTCGCCGGCAGCGCCGTGGCGCGCAACTCCAACGGCGCCATCCGGCTCGGCGAGGTCACCGGCGCGGTGCGGGCGCAGAACGCCAACGGCGACGTCGTGATCGACCGGGCGCTGGCCGACGTCACCGCGAAGACCGCCAACGGCAGCGTGCGGATCGACGAGGTGGTGCGCGGCAACGTCGTGCTGGAGACCGCCGCGGGCCGGCTGGAGGTCGGCATCCGCGAGGGCTCCGCCGCGTGGCTCGACGTCCGGACCGTGCTGGGCGCGGTGCACAACTCGCTGGAGTCGGCCACCGGCCCCGAATCCGGCACCGAGACCGTCGAGGTCCGGGCCCGCAACGGCTTCGGCGACATCGTGATCCGCCGAGCCCCGAACAAGGAGGACTGACACATGACCGACACCACCGGGTGGGCCGTCCACCCGCACCAGTTCTGGCTGCGCGGCGAGCGCCCCGCCGAACGGGTCTCGTTCGACGCGGAGAAGGGCTTATGGAACGTCTACGGGTACGAGGAGGTGGCCACCGTGCTCGCCGACCCGAAGACGTTCTCCTCGGCCCACGTCAACGACCTGTTCCCGGTCGACGTCCCGCCCGAGTCCAGCGCCGGCAACCTGCTCGACCTCGACCCGCCCGACCACCGCAAGCTGCGCAACCTGGTGAGCAAGGGCTTTTCCGCCAAGGTCGTCGCGGACCTGGAGCCGCGGATCGCCGCGCTCACCCACGAGCTGCTCGACGCGGTCGAGGGCGACCGGCTGGAGCTGGTCGACGGCCTGGCCTACCCGCTGCCGGTGATCGTCATCGCCGAGCTGCTCGGCCTGCCGGCCGCGGACCGGGAGCTGTTCCGCGACTGGGTGGACGTGCTGTTCTCGCAGAAGAACGACATCACGACGACGGCCGACAAGGAGCAGATGGAGGCCGACTTCGCGGTCCAGAACGAAGCCCTGGCCCCGATGTTCCAGTACCTGCGGGAGCACGCCGCCCAACGCCGGAAGGACCCCCGTGACGACCTGATCAGCGCGCTGGTGCGGGCGGAGGTCGACGGGGAGCGGCTGACCGACACCGAGCTGGTCAACTTCACCACCGTGCTGCTGGTGGCCGGGCACATCACCACCACCATGCTGCTGGGCAACACCACCCTGTGCCTGGACGCCCACCCCGACCAGCGGGCCCGGCTGCGCGCGGACCGCTCCGGGATCCCCACCGCGATCGAGGAGTCCCTGCGGTTCCTCACCCCGTTCTCGGTGATGGCCCGCGCCACCACAACCCCGGTGGTCGTCGGCGGCCGGGAGATCCCCGCCGACCAGCTGGTGCTGGTGTCGTTGGCCGCGGCCAACCGCGACCCGGGCAAGTTCGCCGACCCGGACGCGTTCGACGCCCGCCGCGACCCCAACCCGCACCTCGGCTTCGGCCGCGGCATCCACTTCTGCGTCGGGGCCCCGCTGGCCCGGCTGGAAGGCCGCATCGCGATCGACATCCTGCTCGACCGGTTCCCCGACCTGCGGGTGGACCCGGAGATCCCGCCGACGTTCATGCCCTCGCCGTTCATGACCGGCGTGCGCACGCTCCACCTCCGCACCGCCTAGCACGACGCGGACCCCCTCGTGGCGGGGTCCGACCCTGCCGGGCCCCGCTCCGTCCGGGCCCCGCCCCACCCCGGGGACCACACCGACCGGCACCACTCCTGTCGGCACCACTCCTGTCGGCCCCGCTCCTGTCGGCCCCGCTCCGCACTCCATCCCTCCTCTCAAGGGGACACCCATGACCATCTCGGCCTTTGGGCTGCGCAAAAGCTTCGGCGACCACGTCGTGCTCGACGGCATCGACCTGGACGTGCCGGAGGGCGCGGTCTTCTCCCTGCTCGGCCCGAACGGGGCCGGCAAGACCACCGCCGTGCAGATCCTGTCCACGCTGATCACCGCCGACACCGGGGAGGTGACCATCTGCGGGCACGACCTGCACCGCGACCCGGACGGCGTGCGCTCGGTGATCGGCGTGACCGGCCAGTTCTCCGCCGTCGACGGCCTGCTGACCGGCGAGGAGAACCTGCGGCTGATGGCCGACCTGCGGCACCTGCCGCGCACCGAGGGCCGGCGGGTCGTGCGCGGGCTGCTGTCCCGGTTCGACCTGGCGGACGCGGCGGACAGGCCCGCGTCCACCTACTCCGGCGGGATGCGCCGCCGGCTGGACCTGGCGATGACCCTGGTCGGCGGGCCCCGGGTGATCTTCCTGGACGAGCCGACCACCGGCCTGGACCCGCGCAGCCGGCACGGCCTGTGGCAGATCATCCGGGAACTGGTCGCCGGCGAGGGCGTGACGATCTTCCTCACCACCCAGTACCTGGAGGAGGCCGACCAGCTCGCTGACCGGATCGCCGTGCTCGACGGCGGGAAGCTGGTCGCCGAGGGCACCTCCGACGAGCTCAAGAAGCTGGTGCCGGGCGGGCACGTGAGCTTGCGGTTCGGCGACCTGCGCTCGCTGGACGCGGCGGCCCGCGCGCTGCCCGTGACGAGCCGGGACGACGACGCGCTGACGTTGCAGGTGCCCGGCGACGGCGGTGTGCGGTCGCTGCGCGCGCTGCTGGACGTGCTGGACCGGGCCGACGTCGAGCCCGACGAGCTGACCGTGCACACCCCCGACCTCGACGACGTGTTCTTCGCCCTGACCGGGCGGCCGACCCTGGAGGAGTCCGCGCGATGAGCGCCCACACCCTGTCCGACTCGGCGACCATGCTGCGCCGGGACTTCAAGCACCTCCAGCGCTACCCGGTGATGGCCATCAGCGGCCTGCTGATGCCGGTGTTCATGATGCTGCTGTTCGTCTACGTGTTCGGCAGCGCGATGGTGAGCACCGTCGGCGGCGGCGCGTACGTCGACTACCTGGTGCCGGGCATCCTGGTGATGGCCGTCGGCGCGGGGTCGGCCGGCACCGCCATCAACGTCAACGTCGACATGACCGAGGGGATCATCGCCCGGTTCCGGACCATGGCGATCAGCCGGGTGTCGGTGCTGACCGGGCAGGTCGTCGGCAGCATGATCCGCACGGTGGTGACGCTGGCGCTGGTGGTGGCCGTGGCGCTGCTGATCGGGTTCCGGCCGCAGGCGTCGGTCGGCGGGTGGCTGCTGGCGGCCGGCGTGCTGCTGATGCTCACGCTGGCGCTGACCTGGCTGGCCGTCGCGGGCGGCCTGGCGGCCAAGAAGCCCGAGGGCGCGAACGGGTTCTCGCTGCCGTTCCAGTTCCTGCCGTTCCTCAGCAGCGCGTTCACCCCCACCGACTCGATGGCGCCGGGGCTGGCGTGGTTCGCCGAGCACCAGCCGTTCACGCCGATCATCGACACGCTGCGCGCCGTGCTCTCCGGGACGCCGGTTGGCGACAGCGCGTGGTGGGCCGTCGGGTGGTGCGCGCTGGGCACCGCGATCGGCTACGCGCAGGCGCGCAAGCTGTACAACCGCGATCCGGCGCGGTGATCAGTCCGAAAATCCGGTGATCGCGTGAATTTCCGGTTCCGGGCACTACGGATCTCGTGGGCCGGGTCGCCGGCGACCCGTCGGCCCGGTCCGCGCTGGTGTTGGGCCTGTGCGGGCTCGCGGTGATCGTGTTCTGGAAGAAGGCCCCGGCGCGGCTGCGGCACGTCCCGGGCCCGCTCGCGGCGGTGGTCGTGGTGGCGGCGCTGGCCGCGTCCACCCAGGCCGACGTCCGCAAGCTGTCGGTGGGGGCGCTGGTCGACGCGGTGTCGCTGCCCACGGCGGAGTCGGCGACCGCGCTGCTCACCCCGCACGCCCTGGGCACGGCGCTGGTGTTCGCGCTGATCGCGTCGGCCGAGAGCCTGTTCGGCGCGTCGGCCGTCGACCGGATGCACACCGCCCGCTGTGGCGGCAGGACCGGGGCGAGGCGGTGGTGCTGGTGCTGACCGCGGTCGCGATCGTCGCCACCGACCTGCTGGAGGGCGTGCTGATCGGCTTGGTCGCCGCGCTGGTCAAGCTCGCCTGGCAGGTCTCGCGCCTGCGAGTCGAGGTCGACCGGACGCCCGCCGGGACCCTCGTCCGGCTGCACGGCGGCGCGACCTTCCTCGGGATCCCGAAGCTGCGGACGGCGCTCGACGCCCTGCCCCCGGGCGACGTCCGGCTCGACCTGTCCGCGCTCACCCACCTCGACCGCACCAGCCGCGGCGCGGTCGAGGAATGGGCACGTCAGCGCCGGGAGGAGGGCGCGAACGCCAGTGTGGACCCGCCGCCGGGCGCGGCTGAGTCCTTCGCGGACACCGGGGCTCGGTGACCACGCCACGTCGGTGCCCGGCGAGACCGAGGGGCGCGGGGTCCTCCCACCCCGCGCCCCTCCCGCGTGACCCCGATCCGGGCCGGCGACAAGCAGCAGGGCGCGGCACTCGCGTCCGGAAGGCCACCCCGACACCACCGAACCTGCCGACCGCGGTCGTCCGTTGTGGACCGGCCCCGGCCAACCGCCCTGACCAGCCGCTGCGGGTGCCGCCGGACTACGGTGTCCCCGTGGATCCGCGTGAGGACGAAGAGGACGACTTCGACCCCGAAGAGGAAGACTTCGAGGAGGACGAGGAAGAAGAGGACGAGGACGACCTGTTCGGCGTGACCTCGGAACCGCGCACCATCTGCCACCTGTGCGGCGGGGCCGGATTCGTGGCCCACCCGACTTCGGCCGTGATCGGCGGTGCGCCCCGGACCGTGGACAACGGCCGCGAGTGCCCCCACTGCCACGGCGCGCGCAAGTTCCCCGGCCTCGTCCCCCCCGTCTGACCGCGCCCGCACCTGCCTGACCGCACTCGACGGACGTCCGCCGGGGCCGGAGCCGGGCGACGCGGCTGCCGGCGGGCTCGACCGGGTCGGGTGGCGGGAGCGCCGGGCACGCGTGCTGCCCGGCGTCGGCCGGGCTAGGCGTTCTGGGCGGCGTTCGCGGCGTCCTCGGCCGCCCGGCGGTCGGTGTCGGCCTGCTGCTTCTCGAACGACCGGGGCGACAGACCCAGCCACGCCACGACCAGCGCCCCGACCTGGATCACGGCCGCCATCACGTAGACCGCCCGCAGCCCGAACCCGGCGGCGATCAGGCCGCCCGCCAGCGCGCCCAGCGGTGTCAGCCCCCAGGCCAGCGCCCGGTGGCTGGTCAGCACCCGGCCGAGCAGGCCGGGCGGGGTGAACCGCTGCCGGCTGGACTGCGAGCAGACGTTCCACACCATGACGATCGCGGCGTCGGCGAACATCACCAGCGCGATGGCGACGGGCCACGGCGGCAGCACCGCGATCAGCAGGTGGCAGGTCACCATGCCGACCTGGGAGATGCGCATCGACCACGCGTAGCCGAGCCGCGCCACGACCCGCCGCACCACGAACGACGACGCCACCCAGCCGACCGCCATGCAGGTCATCATCACGCCGTAGCCGACCGCGCCCAGGCCCAGGATCTCGTGCACGTACAGCACGAACATCGACATGTACGCGCTCGCCGCGAACGACCCGACCGCGACCGCGACCGTGATCGACAGCAGCAGCGGCGTGCCGACCAGGAACTTGAGCCCGTCGGCGATGTCGCGCAGCGGATGCTTGCGCGACGGGGTCACCGACCGGGCCGGGATGCCCCGGCTGACCAGCAGCGCGACCAGCGCGGCCAGCAGGGCGAGCCACGGCGGCATCCCGAAGCCGAAGCCGACCAGGAACCCGGCCGTGGGCGGCACGACGAACTGCACCACGCCCCGGTCGATGAGCATCAGCCTGGTGTTGGCCGCCGCGAACTCGGCGGGCTCCACCACCTCGGGCACCAGCGCGCCGCTGGCCCCGTCGCCGAGCACCTGCGCGGACGTCACGACGAACGCCAGCACCAGCACCAACGGCAGGTTGATCGCGTCCATCAGACCCGCGACGGCGAACACCGCCGCCGCGCACGCCTGCACCCCGTAAGCGAACCCGAGCACGGTCGTGCGCCGCACCCGGTCGATCAGGACTCCCGCGAACAGCGAGAACAGCAACCACGGCGACTGGCCGACGATGTTGACCAGCGACACCTCCCGAGGATCCGTCGTGATCGACACCGCCACCAACGGCAACGTCGTCAGCATCACGCCCTCGGCCACCGAACCGGACACCGCTGCGGCTTGGAGCCGCACCCACCCCCTTGACATGGGACCACCCTGTCAAGGTCCGCGACGGACACGAACGTTTTAGCCAGAGCTCAAACCGGGGTCCGGAGCGGGCTCGTGGCGGGACTAGACTGGCCACGACCCGGACGACCCCCAACCCCTGCGGGACAAGGCATGGCCCTGCGCTTCACGGTCTCCCCGCTGTGGGAGACGATCGCCGCGCTGCGGGTGCTGGCCGACCCCGGCTGCTACCCGGTGCACCGGCGCTGGATCGCCGAGGTCGAGCCCCGGCTGGCCGCGCTCGGACCGGACCCGACGCTGCTCACCACCCTGGTCACCCGGCCGGTGATCCCGGAGTTCCTGATCCCGACGCCGGGCGTGCGCACGATCGGCATCGAGGACGAGCTCAAGTTCCTGCCCCGGGTGGCCAAGCCCGCCCGGGTGGCGGCGGCGCTGCCCGACCAGTCGCGCTTCCGGCCGCTGGCCGAGGATTTGAAGGGCACCCTGACCACGATCTGCGAGCGGATCGGCCTGGTGCACGAGGCGATCATCGCCCCGGTCTGGCCGCGCCTGGAGGGCGTGCTGCAGGGCGACGTGGAGCGGCGCGGCCGGCGGATGGTCGAGGCGGGCGGCCAGGCCGTGCTGGCCGAACTGCACCCCGACGTCGCCTACGACGACCAGAACGTGACCGTGCGGCGGCAGCGGACCGCCATCGGCCAGCGGGACCTGGTGCTCGTCCCGTCGGCGTTCACCTGGCCGGACGTCTACCTGCGGGACAGCCCGGTGCGGCTGGCGCTGTGCTACCCGGCGCACGGCTTCGGCTCGCTGTGGGAGCCGTCCGCCGCGCCCACCGGCAACGCCCTGGCCCGGCTGGTCGGTGCGACCCGCGCCCGCCTGCTGCACGAGATCGAACGCCCCAGCACGGTGTCCGAACTGGCGGGCCGGCTCGGGGTCACGGTCGGCGCGGTGTCGCAGCACTTGGGCGTGCTGCGGGCGGCCGGCCTCGCGGTGAGCCGGCGGGAGGGGCGCGAGGTGGTGTCGCTGAGCACCGACCTCGGTCAGGCCCTCGCACGCGGGGAAGTACGGTAGTCCGACGTGGAGGTCTTGTCCGAGTCCGAGTGGACCGCGCGCCGCGAACGGCACCGGGCCCGCGTCCGCGCGTGGACGCTGCCGCACCACGAGCGCAAGGCGCGCGGCGAGAAGCACCCGGTGCTGGACTTCCTCTTCTCCTACTACAGCCACCGGCCGTCGCGGATGGAGCGCTGGCACCCCGGGCCGGGGGTGGTGCTGGCGGGCGACGCCGAGGAGTACCTGCGGTGGCCCGCGTACAAGCGGGTCGAGCAGGGCGTGACGCTCGACGTCGAGGCGTTCGCGGCGGAACGGGCCGCGACGATCGCGTTCACCCACCGCCTGCTCACCGCCACCGCGTCGCGCGCCCCGCGCCTGGGCTGCTTCGGGCTGCACGAGTGGGCGATGGTCTACCGGACCGACAGCGTGCGGCACGACTCGTGGCCGCTGCGGCTCGGGCACGACGGCACGGACGCCGTGGTGGAGGCGCAGAACGTGCAGTGCAGCCACTTCGACGCGTTCCGCTTCTTCACGCCGCCGGCGCGTCCGCACAACGCGTTGCAGCCCACCCGGGAGACCCAGGTCCACCTGGAGCAGCCGGGCTGCCTGCACGTCTCGATGGATCTTTTCAAGTGGTCGTACAAGCTCGACCCGGCGACGCCGTCGGAGCTGATGGCGGACTGCTTCGACCTGGCGCTGCGGGTCCGCGAGCTGGACATGCGGGCCAGTCCCTACGACCTGTCCGCGCTCGGCTACCCGCCGGTGCCGATCGAGACGCCCGAAGGGCGGGCCGAGTACGTGCGTCGGCAGAGCGCGTTCGCGGCGGCGGCGGCACCCCTGCGAGCCGCGTTGATCGAGGTCACGGGGACGCTGCTCGGGGCACCCGTCACCTCCGCGTGACACACCGTGACTTCACCCGTTCCGCAGACTTCACCTGTTAGCGTGACGCCGGTCGGGATTCGCCAGCCGTAGTCGGCCGCTGAAAGGGAAGACGATGTCTCGACACCGCGCGCTGCGGACCAAGGTGCGGCGCGGTATAGCCAAGTGGCCGGTCGCGATCGTCGGCGTGGTCGTCCTCCTGGTTCTCGGGTACTTCGCCTACACGTGGGTCGCCGGCATCGTGGACCAGCGCGCCGCCGCCCAGGCGGGTGACTGCCGACAGGGTGATGCCTCCCTCCGGGTCGCCGCGACGCCCAGCGTCGCCGACGCGGTCCGCCAGGCCGCCGAGTCGTGGAGCCGCGGCCGCCCGGTCGTCTACGACCACTGCATCCGGGTCGAGGTGCAGTCGATCCACTCCGACGTCGTGCTGCAGAGCCTCACCCAGGGCTGGGACGAGGCCGCGCTCGGCGCGCGACCGCACGCCTGGGTCACCGACTCGATGCTGTGGGCCAACCGGCTCGGCGCGCAGAACCGGGCGCTGCTCGGCGCGCAGCCGGTGTCCATCGCGGCCAGCCCGGTGCTGCTGGCGCTGCCCCAGGAGGGCGCGCAGGCGGTGCAGGCCGGTGTCGGGTTCCGCTGGACCGACCTGCCCGAGGTGACCTCGGCGGCGGGCGGCTGGGGCCGGTTCGGCAAGCCCGAGTGGGGCGACTTCAAGGTGGCCATGCCCGACCCGGCGACCAACGCGGCCACCGCGATGGTGATCCAGTCGGCGCTGGCGGGCGCGAGCCCCGACGGCAAGGGCCCGGTGACCACCGAGATGCTGGCGCTCGACCCGGTGAAGGCGACCCTGGGCCGGCTCACCGCGTCCAAGCCGGAGCAGGCGCCCCCGACCACGTGGGGCGCGCTGTCGCAGCTGGCGGACAAGCCGGGCGCGAACGCGTCCGGGTTCAGCGCGGTGCCGGTGTTCGAGGTGGACCTGTTCCGGCACAACACCGGCAAGGACAGCGGGACCGCGCCGCTGCAACCCCTCTACGGGGTGGCGGCCGGCGGCCCGTCCCCGGTCGCGGACTTCCCGTTCGTGCCGCTGGCCGGCGACTGGGTGGGCGAGGCGCAGGTGCGCGCGGCCCAGGAGTTCCGGGAGTTCCTGCTGGCCCCCGAGCAGCAGAGGACGTTGGCGGGCGCGGGGCTGCGGGTGGACACCACCACCGAGCGGCCCAAGCCCTCGCCGGGCATCCGGTGGGCGACCATGACCGACAAGCTGGTGCCCGCCGACGCCACCACCGCGCAGCAGATCTCCGCCGCGTGGGCGACGGCCGACAACGGCCAGTCGGTGACCGTGCTGGTGGACGTGTCGAAGTCGATGGAGGAGCCCGGCGGCGACGGCAAGTCGCGGATGGCGTGGGTGAAGGACGCACTGTCCGGCCAGGTGAACCGGTCGGTGTCGGGCGCGCTGGGCCTGTGGGAGTTCTCCCGCGCGCTCGACGGCGAGAAGCCCTACCGGCAGCTGGTCGCGACCGGGCCGGTGGTCGGGCAGAAGCAGCAGCTGCTCGACGGCGTGGCCGGGCTGCGCCCGCAGAGCGCGACCCAGTTGTACAGCAGCGTGGCGGCGCTCTACGAGAAGACGCTGGCCGAGTACCAGCCGGGCAAGCGCAACCGGATCATCGTGCTGACCGACGGCGCCAACGACGGCGGGCTGACCTTCGCGCAGCTCAAGACCGAGCTGGCGCGGCTGAAGCAGGACGGCAAGGACATCGCGATCAGCGTCCTGGCGATCGGCCCGGACCCGGAGCGCCAGCCGCTGGGCGAGCTGACCCGGACCAGCGGCGGCACGCTGTCGGTCGTGGACGACGGGCGCGGCGTGGACGCCGCCCTGGCCCAGCTCCTGTCCGCCTAGCCCGGCCGTCGCTCGGGCACGCGACCCCGGAACGTGTGCCGGGCCGTTGAGACCTCACTGCCACGTTGACCACAGGGCAAGTCACGATCTCGATGGCGATCGACGCCGGTTGCTCCTCGAACGATCACGGGACCACCGCTCGCCACACCTTCGATCGGTCTCGCTTCGACGGCTGTCTCCGCAAGGCCGACGCGCCACGTTCCCGTGCGACCGCGGCTCAGAAAGTCCGAGTCCCTGATGTCCGCCTAGCCCGGCGGGTCGCACTGGCCCGGCTCGCCGGACCGCAGTCGCACGTGGTCGCCCACGGCGTCGTCGACGGCCGAGGCCAGCACCGCGTCGAGCAGGTCCGGGAAGCGGGCGGCGAGGTCGTCGCGGCGCAGGCGGATGAAGCAGCGGGTGCCCTCGTTGCGGCTGGACGTCACGCCCGCCGCGCGCAGGGTGCGCAGGTGGTGGCTGAGGGTCGACTTGGCCACCGGGGCGTCGAACTCGCCGAAGTTGCGTTCCACGCCGTCCGCCAGCAGCCGCACCAGGCCGACCCGCAGCGGGTCGCTGAGGGCGGCCATCACCTCGGTCAGCCGGAGTTGGTCGACGGGTGGGTCGACGTCCTGGTGGCGCACCCTGACCAGGTTACTCGTTCGATGTGTTGCGAACATCGAACGAGATTGGCTAGATTGTTCGATGTTAGGCGAACATCGAACAACTTGGGGTGGACATGGAACTCTCCGGACAGGTCGCGCTCGTCACCGGCAGCACGTCGGGGATCGGCCGCGCGGCGGCCCGACTGCTCGCCGCCGACGGCGCGGAGGTCGTCGTGACCGGGCGCGACGCCGCCCGCGGGGCGGAGACCGTCGCCGAGATCGAGGCCGACGGCGGACGGGCCCGGTTCGTGGCCGTCGACCTCGCCGACGTAACGTCCGTGCGCCGCCTGGCCGACGCGGCGGGCGAGGTGGACGTACTGGTCAACAACGCCGGCATCTTCCCGTTCGCACCCACCCTGGAGCAGGACCCGGCGGGCTACGAGAAGCTGTTCGACGTCAACGTGCGCGCGCTGTTCTTCCTGACCGCCGCGATCGTGCCGGCGATGATCGCCAAGGGCGCGGGGGCCATCGTGAACGTGTCCTCCAACATCACCGGGCTGGGCGTGCCGGGCGGTGCCGTGTACAGCGCGACCAAGGGTGCGGTGGAGGCGCTCACCCGCACCTGGGCCGTCGAGTTCGGCGGGCACGGGGTGCGGGTGAACACCGTCTCGCCCGGACCGACCCTCACCGAGACCGTCAAGGCCACCACGGCCGAGATCGCCGAGCAGCAGGGCAAGGTCAGCGCGCTGGGCCGGGCCGCCGCGCCCCAGGAGATCGCCGAAGCCGTGCGCTACCTGGCCTCGCCGCGCGCGACCTACGTGACCGGCGCGACGCTCGTGGTCGACGGCGGCCGGCTGATCGTCTGACCCGCACCGGCCGCAGGTGGTCGAGGGGTGCGGCCGGACGGCGTGCGGGGTGACGCCGGCACGTCGTCCGGGCCTGGTCGGGTCGCAGTCGGGCTCAGCAGCACCCGGGCCGCTTCAGCCCGTCCCCGGTACCGCACGCGCAGCCGCCGCCTGCCCCACACCGCGTCCGCGATCCCCACCAGGAACGGCATCTCCTTGGCCTGCCGGAACCACCCCGAGGCGTCGAGGTGGACCCGCTCGCGGATCCGCCCGGCCCGCGACCGCAGCTCCGGTGGCAGCGCGGCGAGCAGCCGGTAGCCGCCCGCGCGACTGGAGCAGCAGGAGCCGCGAGAGCAACCGACTGGCACGCATGGCCGATTGTCCCCCGCCACCTGACATGACCTGTCAGGTCCGACGCCCCCGGCCGTCACATCACCGATCAGCGCCCGAAGGCGTCCGCTCGTGAATTGCACCGGCCTGTGCGACAGGTCGGAACAGATCCCGAAAAGGTATTGCGCGGGGGTCTGCCGTCGGGCATTCTTGGGCTACACCACGGAGAAGCGGGGAGTGCGGAGATGGCCGGCAAGTGGCAGCAGGGAGCGCAGCGCCGGCACGGCGCGATGACCTGTACCCGCCAGGGCCTGCTCGGCCTGCTGTGCTGCCAACAGCGACTGCTGCTGCTTCTGAGCTGCGCGGACTCCCTACCGTGACGTAGACGTCGTCACCAGGCCGGGAGCCGCCCATCGGGAGACCGATCCGGGCGGCTTCGTCGTTTCCGGCCACGACGACACATTCAGCCTCGGAGCGGACCCACCCCCGTCGAACGGCCTGCACCCGTTCCCCGGAGCGCTCGACCACATTCCGCTCACCCATTTACGGCCATTTCGGAATGGCCTTGTTCGAGCACGCCACGAACCATTTCATTGCGGCTTTAGCCCAACTGGTAGAGGCACCTGGCCGAGATCCAGCACAGTCGGGGTTCGACTCCCCGAAGCCGCACGCCCCCATAGCCCAACGGTAGAGGCAACGCGCTCAGAACGCGTCCAGTCCAGGTTCGAATCCCGGTGGGGGCACGCCCGACAGCACGATGCCCGTTGGTCCAGCACGGCACGGACGCCGCGCTCTGAACGCGGAGACCGAGGTTCGAATCCTCGACGGGCAGCACCCGACCGCCGAGGCGGTCACTCGCGCGTGGCCCGGTGGCTGGCTGGAGCTCATATCTCCGGTGCGCCTGGTTCGACCCCAGGACGCGCGACCAGGCACGGCACCCGCCATGCCCCGGGCCCACGTCACGACGGTCGTGAGGCGGCCTGCAAAGCCGTCGATCCCGGGTTCGACTCCCGGGTGGGCCTCCACCGTGAACGGCCCGGACCGCTCTGCCCGCTACCCCACGATCACCCGATCGAGACGTCGATTCGACGTCTCTGAAGGGTAATGTGGAGCTATGACCACCCCAGCCCCCTGGCCGATCGTGAGCCGCGACAAGCTGGTCCGCGCCTACCACCATGGGAGCGAGGCCGGCGGCGAGGCACCGTTCCGCACGCTGCGCAGGCAGAAGTGCGTGACGGCGGGCGTCGCCGTGCCGCAGCGCAGGGGTGGCCGCTTGGGGGGCCAAGTCCGGTTCTTCAGCAGGCTCAACGTCATGGCGGCGTCCTTGGTCCGGAGGGGTCTGCTCGACGAAGCGCGGATGGTCGCGACCCGCGCCCTCGAACTGGAGGACAGCGAGCCGTTCCGGGCACTGCGGGACCTGCTCGCCTCGCGGCCCACCGAGGAGGTCCGGGCGATCATCGCCGGCCGGCGGCCGGCGGCCGAGAGCCAGGCGGTGATCGTCGAGGCGGCGATCGCCACCGGCCGGGCCGAAGAGCTGCTGAAGCCGTCCTTCGCGGAGAAGGAACTCGCACGGATGCTCGCCGGCCACGTCACCTCGGTCTCCGACCACGTCGTGCTGATCAGCGACCCGTCCGGCATCGACACCGTCGTACCCCGGTGGCTCGCGGACGGCGCGCTGCGAGCCGAGGTCGGCGATCCGGTGATCGTCCGGACGGTGCAGTTGTCGGGCGACCAGGCCATGGTCGAGGTGACACCGGGCATCGACCTGGAACCGGTGCCGTACTCACCGTTCGACCGCGCCGACCACCGCACCGCCGCGATCACCCCGGCGGACCTCGACCGGATCGCGGGCCCGGCACCCACCCTGCACATCCCTGTGCCCGTGGTGATCGGGGGGCAGAGTGTCGGCGACTGACCCGCACTGGGCGCGTGTCCTGGGTGCCGGTGGTGATCGGGATGTGGATTGTCCGTGATCGAGCCATGTCGGGTGCACGCCCCCGGTGCGGTGGTGATCGGCGGATGACGGATGTCGAGTGGCGGCTCCGGGTTGCCGGAGCAGCGGATGCGGACCTGGTGGCGGCGTTCCGGTGCGCGTCGGACGATCGGACCTGGCAGGTCCAGGTCGAGCGGTTCGTAAGGTCGAACCTGCTCGACTGGGCGTCGGATCCCCGGGCGGCCTCGGACGACCCTCGTGCGCTGCTGCTCCTGGTCGCCGATGAACTCGTCGGCGTCGCCGCCCACGAGAAGGCCGTGCTCACCGCCGCCGGCGGCTGCCGGGTCAGTGCGACGAAGCTCCAAGTCGCCGCGTTGGCAGAACCCTGGCAGGGCAAGTGCTTCGCCGCCGGGGACCGGGCGAGCGACGTGCTGATGTCCGCGGTGCTGACGGACGTCCGGCACCGCCGACCGCCCCGGCACAGCCACGTCTTCGCCGTGGTCCACGAAGAGAACCACCGCAGCCTCGCCCTCCTGGCGCGCTACGGCCTGACCGAGGACCTCAGCCGGCCTCACCCGCGCTACCGCCGGGTGATCACCTCAGCGCGACGACCAGAGCGGGACCCAGCCCGGGACCCAGCCCGGGAGGCGCCCCGCCGCTGATCGTGACACCGACGCTCCTCACCAGCCCGGAGGCCACAGGCAGCACGGCAGGTCGGACTCGGCCGGCGGCACGGCAGGCCGGGCTCGATCGGCGGGATCGCCGCAGGTCGGGCTCGATCGACGGGATGGCACCGGTCGGTGGCGACGGCCCGGCAAGCACCTCGGCCACGAAACAGCGCGCGCCGGCAGGCGGGAGGCCTGCCGGCGCGCGCCGGGTAGTACGGCCGTCAGCCGCCGTAAGCGGAGACCGGGGGGCAGGAGCAGACCAGGTTTCGGTCGCCCTTCGCGCCGTCGATGCGGCGGACCGGGGGCCAGATCTTCGGGGCCGCGGTGCCCGCCGGGAAGACCGCCACCTCGCGGCTGTACGGGTGGTTCCACGCGCCGGTCACCGACGCCGCCGTGTGCGGTGCGTTGCGCAGCGGGTTGTCGTCGGCCGGCCACTCGCCCGAGCCGACCCGGTCGATCTCGGCCTTGATCGCGATCATCGCGTCGATGAACCGGTCGATCTCGGCCAGGTCCTCGGACTCGGTCGGCTCCACCATCAGCGTTCCCGCCACCGGGAACGACATGGTCGGCGCGTGCAGGCCGTAGTCGGCCAGCCGCTTGGCCACGTCGTCCACGGTCACGCCGGTCGCCTTGGTGATCGACCGCAGGTCCAGGATGCACTCGTGGGCCACGAAACCGCCCTCGCCGGTGTAGAGCACCGGGAAGTGCTCGTCCAGCCGCCGCGCCACGTAGTTGGCCGCCGCGACCGCCGTCAGCGTCGCCCGGCGCAGGCCGTCGCCGCCCATCATCCGCACGTACGCCCACGAGATCGGCAGGATCGACGCCGAACCCCACGGCGCGGCGCTGATCGGGCCGACCCCGGTCGCCGGGCCCGCGGCCGGCTGCAACGGGTGGTTGGGCAGGAACGGCGCGAGGTGCGAGCGCACGCCGATCGGGCCGACGCCGGGGCCGCCGCCGCCGTGCGGGATGCAGAACGTCTTGTGCAGGTTCAGGTGCGACACGTCCGAGCCGAACTTGCCGTACTGGGCCAGGCCGATCAGCGCGTTGAGGTTCGCGCCGTCGACGTACACCTGGCCGCCGGCCTCGTGCACCAGGCCGCACACCTCGCGCACGGTGTCCTCGTACACGCCGTGCGTGGACGGGTAGGTGATCATGATCGCGGCCAGGTCGTCGCGGTGCGCGTCGACCGTCTCGCGCAGGTGGCCCAGGTCGACGTTGCCCTTGTCGTCGCACTTCACCACGACCACGCGCATGCCGGCCATCACGGCGGACGCGGCGTTGGTGCCGTGCGCGGAGGACGGGATCAGGCACACGTCGCGGTGCGCGTCGCCGTTGGCCCGGTGGTAGGCGCGGATCGCCAGCAGGCCCGCGAACTCGCCCTGGCTGCCCGCGTTGGGCTGCAACGACACCGCGTCGTAGCCGGTGACCTCGGCCAGCCACGCCTCCAGGTCCTTGACCACGGACAGCAGGCCGTCGGCGTCGGCGGCCGGCGCGAACGGGTGCAGCTCGGCGAACTCGGGCCAGGTGATGGCCTCCATCTCGGCCGTGGCGTTGAGCTTCATGGTGCACGAGCCGAGCGGGATCATGCTGCGGTCCAGCGCGACGTCCTTGTCCGACAGCGACCGCAGGTAGCGCAGCAGCGCGGTCTCCGAGCGGTGCGCGTGGAACACCGGGTGGGTCAGGTAGTCGCTGGTGCGGCGCAGGTCGGCGGGGATGCCGTCGGCGGTGTCGGCGTCCAGGGCGTCGACGTCGGACACGGTCACGCCGAACGCCTGCCACACGGCGACCAGGTCTTCACGGGTCGTCGTCTCGTCGCAGGCGATCGACACCGTGTCGGCGTCCACCTGCCACAGGTTCACGCCCAGCTCGCGGGCGGCGGCGACGATCGCGGCGGCCCGACCCTCCACACGCGCCTGCACGGTGTCGAAGAACTCGCCGTGCACGACCTCGATCGCGCCTTCGCACAGGCCGGCGGCCAGCACGGTCGCCATCCGGTGCGCGCGGGTCGCGATCCCGCGCAGGCCCTCCGGGCCGTGGTAGACCGCGTACATGGACGCGATCACGGCGAGCAGCACCTGCGCGGTGCAGATGTTGCTGGTCGCCTTCTCGCGGCGGATGTGCTGCTCACGGGTCTGCAGCGCGAGCCGGTAGGCGCGGTTGCCGTCGGCGTCGACCGACACGCCGACCAGCCGGCCGGGGAGCTGGCGCTCCAGGCCGGCGCGGACGGCCATGAACCCGGCGTGCGGGCCGCCGAAGCCCATCGGCACGCCGAAGCGCTGGGTGGTGCCGACCACGACGTCCGCGCCGATCTCGCCGGGCGGGCGCAGCAGGGTCAGCGCGAGCAGGTCGGCGGCCACCACGGCCTGCGCGCCGGCCGCGTGGATCTCGGCGATCAGCGCCTCCTGGTCGCGCACGACGCCGGACGCGCCGGGGTAGGACAGCAGCACGCCGAAGTAGTCGCCGCCCAGGCCCAGGCCCTCCAGGCCCTGCGACAGGTCGGCGGTGACGATCTCGATGCCCAGCGGCTCGGCCCGGGTCTCGATGACGGCCAGCGTCTGCGGCAGCGTGTCCTCGTCCACCACGAACTTGGCGGACTTGCTCTTGCCGGCGCGGCGGACCAGGGTCATCGCCTCGGCGGCGGCGGTGGACTCGTCCAGCATCGAGGAGTTGGCCAGCGCCAGGCCGGTCAGGTCGGCCACGACGGTCTGGAAGTTCAGCAGCGCCTCCAGCCGGCCCTGCGAGATCTCCGGCTGGTAGGGCGTGTAGGCGGTGTACCAGGCCGGGCTCTCCAGCACGTTGCGGCGGATCACCGGCGGGGTGGTGGTGCCGTAGTAGCCCAGGCCGATCATCTGCTTGAGCGGCCGGTTGCGGGCGGCCAGGGCGCGCAGTTCGGCCAGTGCCTCGGTCTCGGTGGCGGGCGCGGGCAGGTCCAGCACCAGCTCGCGCTCCCGGATCGACTCGGGCACCGCGCGCTGCGCGAGTTCCTCCAGCGAGCCGACGCCGATCACGTCGAGCATGCGGGCCAGCTCGGCCGGCCGCGGGCCGACGTGCCGGTCGGCGAAGGGGGTGCCGTGCTCGAGAGCGGCGAGGGGGATGCGGTCCTGCGTCATAGCTGCGCCTCCGGGGCTACGGGCACACTTCTGCCGTTGCCCTCCCCCTCTGTCTTCTGCCCGTCCGGGCGCCTGAGAGCTTCACCCGGCCCGTCAGCGGGCCGGGCTTGCACCGTCGGCGGGGTCGGCGAACCGACCCGCTTTCCAGAGGCGTCTCACCCGCGCGGTCCTTGCGCCTGAGAGGTTCCGGGGAGGATTTGCTCCTTCGGCGCCGAGACGTGCTCGGACTCTCCCGCGCGGGATAAAGCGACTACCCGCGAATGGTACCCGGACCAGGGCCGGAGCCCGTAACGGACGCGACGTGGATCTCAGCCGGTCGCCCGGGTCCGCCGGCGGCGGGACAGCTCGTCGTTCGGGGCCTGCTCGATCTCCAGCCCGTCCGCCCGCTCGGCGGGGAACTCGTGGATCGTGCCGCTGATCTCCCGCATCGCCCCGCTGACCGCGATCCCGAACACGCCCTGGCCGCCTTGGAGCAGGTCCACGACCTCTTCCGGCGAGGTGCACTCGTAGACCGTCGTGCCGTCGCTGAACAGCGTGATCCGCGCCAGGTCCTGCACGCCGCGGCGGCGCAGGTGGTCGACCGCGACCCGGATGTTCTGCAACGAAACCCCGGTGTCCAGCAGCCGCTTGACCACCTTGAGCACCAGGATGTCCTTGAACGAGTACAGCCGCTGGCTGCCCGAGCCCTGGGCACTCCTTATGGTCGGGTTGACCAGTCCGGTGCGGGCCCAGTAGTCGAGCTGCCGGTAGGTGATGCCCGCGATCTGGCACGCGGCCGGGCCGCGGTAGCCCACGAGTTCATCCGGGAGCGAGGAGTCCGGGAACAGCTCACCCTGTTCGCCGAATCCGGCCCGGATGGCTTCCTCGACCACGCCTGCCTCCCCTCGGTCCGGCCACGACAGCCGGCGACCAACGTGAAGCCGCCGCGGTGCCGAATCACACCGTGGCAATTCACCTGAGTTCGACGGTAAGACCGGCTAGGGGGCAGGTCAACGCGACGCGCTGAGCGTGTCGCAGCTCAACCTCAAGTTGAGGTTGAGAGAGTCGCCTGTCGTAAGCCATTCGGGTGACGTTTAGTGATCGTTTAGCCGATCACCGCTGACGTTGGGTAATCCGGAGGTGTGACACCGGGGGGTGGCACGCGGGGTTGATCCACAACTCACCGCACACACCCACGAGGGGCCGACCCGACTCGCGGCCGGGCCACCGGCCCCTCGTGGCCCACCCCGGCACACGAACCGACGAAGACCCACTCACAGCCCGCCACCGAACGCTCGGCGTGCGCTGCGCGGACCCGTCCCGCGACCTGACGGCAACCCCTCCGGGACACCCCGGCACCGGTCCGACACCAGCCTGACGCCGATTTGGAGTCGCGGACGACCCGCGCCCGGCGGCGCGTACGACGACGCCGGCCACCGCCCGTCCCGGACGGCTCCGGGCGCGATCGGGAGGTCCGCAGACGCGGTCGGGCGACGACCGGACGGCCTGGAGAGCGCGAAAGCCCGGAGCGGTCGCTCCGGGCCGGGGCGTCCGACCTCGCGGTCGGGCACTGGGCGTGCGGCCGCCCTCGGGCGGCGTGGGCTCAGGTGTCCGCGCCGCGGAAGTCCTCCGGCGAAACCGAGTCGAGGAACTCGCGGAACTTCTCGACCTCGTCCTCCTGCTCGTCCGGGATGATCAGGCCGGCCTCGGCCAGCACCGACTCCTCGGCGTGGATCGGCACGCCGATCCGCAGCGCCAGCGCCACCGAGTCGCTCGGCCGCGCGGACACCCGGACGTCACCGTCGAACACCAGTTCCGCGAAGTACGTGCCCTCCTGCAGGTCGGTGATCCGGACCTGTTCGAGGTTGCGGCCCAGTGCCCCGATGACGTCCTTGAGCAGGTCGTGGGTCAGCGGGCGGGCGGGGCGCACGCCCTGTTGTTCCAGGGCGATGGCGGTGGCCTCCACCGAGCCGATCCAGATCGGCAGGTAGCGCTCACCCTCGGTTTCGCGCAGCAGCAGGATCGGCTGGTTGGCGGGCAGTTCCACCCGCACGCCGACGACGCGCATCTCGCTCATCGGGTATCGCCTCCCTCAGCGCGCTGAAATTCTGGCGTCCCCGCTATGCAACGAGGATCCCCCACCTACTCTTTCGACGCTACCCGCCAAGCGGGCCTTGTGCGCAACCACCCGGTATCCCGGATCACTATTCGGACACGGGTTCACCTGGGGGAAACGCGACCACCTGCGACGTCGCGCAGCCCGGACTTCACCAGGAGTGTGTGCAGCGTTACCGAAAGCGCCGCCAACTCGCGGACGACTTCGTCGGCACGCCCGCGAGCGCGCGGGTCGCGGTGCCGGTAGAGGGGGGCCACGATCTGCTCGACCAGGCCGACCTCGCGGTCGGCCGCCGCCCGGAACGCCTGCAGGTGGCGCGGTTCCAGGCCGAACTCGGTCATCGCGCGCACGGTGGTGGCGACCTGCGCGGCTTCCTGGTCGTAGAACCCGGCCGGGCCGGGCCGGACCAGGCCCTGCTGCTCCAGCTCCGCCAGCAGCGCCCCGTCCAGCCCGGAGCGGGCGAGCAGGTCCTCCCGGGTCATCCGGTGCGGGGACCCGCCGGCGAGCTGCTCGGCGGCGGGCGTGCCGTCGACCGCGCGCAGCACCCGTCCCGAGGTGCCCGCGTCGGCCGCGTCCAGGTGCTCCTTGATGACCTTCAGGGGCAGGTAGCGGTCGCGCTGGGCCGCCAGGACGTACCGCAGCCGCTCGACGTCGGCCGTGGTGAACTGGCGGTACCCCGAGGCGGTGCGTGCCGGGCGGACCAGACCCTCCGACTCCAGGAAACGGATCTTGGAGATCGTGACGTCGGGGAACTCCGATCGCAACTGCGCGAGGACCGCGCCGATGCTCGACCCCCCGCGCTGTGGCCGCCCGGCCGCCGTCACTGCGCCCCCTGACCCCCGGCGCCCGGACCGGTCAGGAACACGAGGCGGAACTTGCCGATCTGCACCTCGTCGCCGTTGGCGAGGACCGCCTGGTCGACGGGCTCGCGGTTGACGTAGGTGCCGTTGAGGCTGCCCACGTCGATGACCACGAACTCGCCGCCTTCACGGCGGAACTCGGCGTGCCGGCGCGAGACCGTCACGTCGTCGAGGAAGATGTCGCTGTCGGGGTGCCGGCCCGCGCTGGTGGTGTCCCGGTCCAGCAGGAACCGCGACCCCGCGTTCGGGCCGCGCTTGACCACGAGCAGGGCGGACCCCGCCGGCAGCGCGTCGACACCGGCGACGGCCGGTTCCTGCGCGGGTGCCTCGGCACCCTCAACTTCGGCGAGGAAGTCGGCCCGGAAAACGGAGGTCCGCTCCGGGGACTGCTCCGGCGGAACGCCTGGCCCGTCGTTCGTGCTCACCTGAGCTCTCCTCCTGCTGCTGGAACCGTCGAGACCGCTAGAACCTATCGTGCCCGAACCCTGGTCCGAGGAGCGGCTCCCCCAGCGACCGAAGATCCGGCGGAAGATCGACGTCACCCCTGTGCCGCCAGCTCCTGGTACGCGGCGGCGTCGAGCAGGTCCTCCACCGCGGCGGGGTCCTCCAGCCGCAGCTCCACCAGCCAACCCTCGCCGTACGGGTCGGAGTTGACCAGGTCGGGCTGCTGGTCCAGCGAGTCGTTGCGGGTCACGACCTCGCCCGCGAGGGGCGCGTAGATGTCGGACACGCTCTTGGTGGACTCCACCTCACCGAGCGTCTGACCCGCGGCCACCTGCTCCCCGAGTTCCGGGAGCTGGACGAACACGACTTCGCCGAGCTGCTCTTGGGCGTAGTCGGTGATGCCGACGCGCACGGTGTCGTCACCGGTGCGCAACACCCACTCGTGCTCCTCGGTGTACTTGAGCTCCTCGGGAATCACCGCGGTGTGCTCCTTCATGACGGTGGATCTTCGCTGCCGGATCTTCCCACGACCCGTTCAGGCGGGTACGACCCCCGGCGGTCGACGTAGGGCGAGGGAGAACTGGTACACGTACAAGGCCCCCGACCACAAGTAGAGCGCACCGCCCCACGCCATGAACGCGTAGGCCACCGGCCGGGCGATCAGGGCCGCGGTCGACGTGCCCTGGGCGAGCAGCAGCATGGGGAAGGCGTAGAGCAGGTTGAAGGTCGCGCCCTTGCCCAGGTAGCTGACCTCGAACGGCCCGTAGCCGCGGTGGCGCAGCACCGGCAGGCACGCGCCCACGACGAGTTCCCGGCCGACCAGGACCGCCGCCACCCACCACGGCACGATGTCGCGCACGACGAACGCGACCAGCGTGGCCAGGATGTAGAGCCGGTCGGCGGCCGGGTCGAGCACCGCCCCGAGCCTGCTCATCTGGTCCAGCCAGCGGGCGAGCTTGCCGTCCAGCCAGTCCGACAGGCCCGCGGCGACCAGGACCACCACCGCCCAGCCGTCCGCCTGCGGGCCGAGCAGCAGGTAAAGGAACAGCGGCACGCCGAGCAGCCGGAGCACGCTGAGCGCGTTCGGGATGGTCAGCCACCGGTCTGCGGGGTCGTGCGGCACACCGGAACTGTAGAGCCGGCGGCGGGGACCGGGCACGGCACGGGGTGCCCTCGGCGCGGCGGACGACCCGAATCGGTGACCGTGCGTGAGGAGGGGTGACCGAGCCTCGGACTCTGGGGGACCCGGCGCGCCGTCAGCACGGGGAGTCCGAGGGTTCGGTGGGGCGGGTGGTCCGCTTCGCGGTCAGTGCGACCGGGTGCGGCTCCAGCCTCGCCGTTGCAACTGCTCGCCGCTGAGGGCCTGCGGGCGGCCCCGGTCGTCAACGCCGACCCAGCGGGCTCGGAAACCTTCGAGCACGTAGGCGTGACCCTTGCTCCAGACCACGCTGCACGGGGCTGTGGGCAGCGATCCCGCGCCGGTGGAGACAGCGCGCGCCGCCCTGCGCTTCGCGGGCTCGGACTCGGTTTCCGTTCTGGTGCTCATCGTCGATCCCTCCGTACGGGGTGTCGCCCACGACGGTCGCGGCGTTATCCCCTGCCCAGGATTGTGCGGGAACTGTGGCGTCCGCCACCCCTGATTATCGGTAAGTCTCGCTGATCGGGCGGTTCGGTCGCCGAGTTGCGCGACACCCTTCTCCCCAGGTGTAGCCCGCCGGCCCGGGATCGAACCGTTCACCGTGCGTCATCCGCCGCCGGACGAGCGTCCGACTACACTGGGGCTGATCAAGACGCCATCTGCCCGCTTGTGGTGCCCCGATGGGCTCCGTACGGTGGTTGGCGCAGCGGTTGAGCCAACAGCCGCGCCGGGGAAGCTCCGGTTTACGGGCCACAAGTGTCGCCACGCTGCATGTACGTGCTCGGCGCCTGCCGCACGCCTGGGCTTCCCTCCCCTAGCAGTGATCAGTGAAGAGGAGTCCTCGTGACGGTGCAGGATCCGAACGTCGTGGCGACGAGCGGAGCCGGGTCCGCCGCGGATGGCACGCGTACCGCGCGGGTGGTCCGCTCGGTGGACCAGCCGGTGGACGGCGTGGCGGTCGTGGCCGTCGGCGGTGAGATCGACATGCTGACCGCCCCCGAGTTGCGCGCGGACGTGCTCGGCAGATTGGACGACGGCGACACCCTGGTGCTCGACATGTCCGCGGTGAGCTTCCTCGGCTCGGCCGGGCTGGCCGTGCTGGTGGAGGCGTCTCAGCACGCGCAGCGGCGCGGCACCGCGTTCCGCGTGGTCGCGGTGGAGCGGGCGGTGATCCGGCCGCTGGCCGCGACCGGTCTCGGTGAGGTGTTCAGCGTGCACGGCTCGGTGGCCGAGGCGCTGGCGGCGGTGCGGGCGGGCGGCGGACCGTCGGCGGGCTAGCGTGCGCCACCAGGTCCACGACCTGGTCCACGCCGGCCGCGACCAGCGCGGTGTGCGCGGGACCGCGTTCCGGTGCGCGCACCACCACCCGGTTCCCGGCGGCCGACGCCGCCTCGGCGATGCCCCGCAGGCTCCGGACGACCCCCTCGACCCGGGTCCCGAGGCCGCGCAGGTCGACCACGATCGGCACGGACCCGCCCCGGGCGGCGGTCAGGATGCGCCGCCGCACGGCGGGTCCGTCGCGCGCGGGCACGTCCCCGAGCACGACTACCTCGACCCAGCCGCTCCGTTCGACCACCAGCACCTGGTCGGTCGACGCGGGCCGGAACGTGCCGCGGGTGGTGTGCCGGGCGGCCAGCACGAGGGTGACCGAGGTGCCGTCGGCCGACCGGTCCAGCTGGACCTCGTCGACGTTCTCCCGCATCAGCAGCAGGCCGCGGCCGCGGTCGGACAGCGCGACCGGCGGCACCCGCCAGGCGCCGCAGTCGGCCACCACCACCCGCAGCCGGCCGTCCGGCCGGACCTCGGCGGCGACCCGGACCCGGCCGGGCTCGCCGGGCGGGTAGGCGTGCTCGACGGCGTTGCTCATCGCCTCGTTGACCGCGATGACCAGGTCGTACCGGTCGTCGTCGGGCAGCCCGACGGTGCGCAGCCACGCGTCGAGCCGGACGCGAACCTCCGCGAGGCGCGTGGCGATGGCGGGGAACTCCACCCCCCAGTGGCGGTTCGCGAGTCTTTCGCTCAAGAGGCCTCCCAGTCACGCAACCACGAGTCTTCCCAGTACGTGCGGGCCTTACACGTGTGAGGACCGGCGCTATCGGGTACCGATAGCTTCAGCACCATCGAGACAGAACGGACGATGAGGTGAGCGTGTCGCACACGGAGCCGCAGGGCGGCGAGTCTGATGACCCCTTGGCCGGGGTGGAGTTGCGGATGGCGGCCGATCCCACGCAGCTGTCGATCGTCCGTGCGGTGGCGGCCGACATCGCCATGCGCCAGGACTACGACCTGGATGCGATCGAGGACCTGAAGCTGGCGGTGGACGAGGCGTGCTCCACGCTGATCTCGCTGGCGGCGCCGAGCGCGGTGCTCAGCGCCAGGTTCGTGGTGGCCGGTGGTGCGGTCCAGGTGTTCACCACGGTCGGTTCGAAGCGGTCCGCACCGCCGGACCGGGACAGCTTCGGCTGGCGGGTGCTCAGCGCGCTGGTCGACTCGGTCACGACCTGGGTGGCCCCCCGGTCCGACGCCTACGAAGTGCACATCGACCTGGTCAAGCGGTCGCAGGGGACGGCGTGACGGCGTCCGAAAACGGGGGCACGACACGTTCGCAGGGGGACTACGACCACCTCGCTCCGCTGTTCGTCCGGCTCGCCGCGACGGAGAGGGGCACGGCGGAGCGCGAGCGGTTGCGCGACGAACTGGTCACCGAGCACCTGCCGGTGGCCAAGCACATCGCGCGGCGCTTCGGCCACCGCGGCGAGCCCTACGACGACCTGGTGCAGGTGGCCACGGTCGGCCTGATCAACGCCGTGGACCGGTTCGACCCGGAGCGCGGCAGCGACTTCCTGTCCTTCGCGGTGCCGACGATCATGGGCGAGGTGCGGAAGTACTTCCGCGACTCGAGCTGGTCGGTCCGGATGCCGCGCCGGCTCAAGGAGCTGCACCTGGCGATCAACGCCGGGTCGTCGCGGCTGTCCCAGCAGCTGGGGCGCGCGCCGACGCCGTCGGAGCTGGCCGAGCACCTGGGGTTGTCGCGCGACGAGATCCACGAGGGTCTGGCGGCGGGCAACGCCTACCACTCGGCGTCGCTGGACGACCTGCTGACCGCCGACGAGAGCTCCATCTCACTGGGCAGCACGCTCGGCGAGGAGGACCCGGAGATCGAGGCGATCGAGCAGCGGGAGGCGCTGCACCCGCTGTTGGAAAAGCTGCCGGAGCGGGAGCGCAAGATCGTCGTGATGCGGTTCTTCGGCAACATGACGCAGACCCAGATCGCGCAGAAGGTCGGGATCTCGCAGATGCACGTGTCACGACTGCTGGCCAAGACGCTGCGGCAACTCCGCGACCACTTGACCGAGTGAACGAGTGAACGAGTAGCGCAGCACGCACACGCGGGGCCGGTCGGACATCCGACCGGCCCCGCGTTCGCGTTGTCACGGGCCGGCGCCCAGGGGGTGTCGCCGGCCACGTGTCGCGGCCCGTCCAGGCAGGGGGTCGCCGGACGGGCGGTCGGCTCAGGCAGCCGTGTGCCGGCGCTCGGTCGTGTGCTGACGCTCGGTCGTGTGCCGGCGCTGGGCCGCGATCAGGCGGCGGCGCTCGTCCTCGCCCATGCCGCCCCAGACGCCGTAGGGCTCCTGGGCGGCCAGCGCGTGCCGGCGGCACTCCAGCAGCACCGGGCAGCGCCCGCAGAGCTGCTTGGCCCGGTCCTCGCGGGCCGCGCGGGCCGAGCCGCGCTCGTTGTCCGGGTGGAAGAAGACCGCGCTGTCACGGCCTCGGCAGAGCCCTTCCTTCTGCCAGTCCCAGACGTCGGTGACTGGCTTGGGCAGGCGCGCGGTGCTGGTCATGACGGACGTACCCCCTGCTGGAGTCGTTTCAGGTGCGATCAAGACGTACCCCAGCGGCACCGGAGAAAACGTGACGTGCCCGATCGGGTTACCCCTTCTCCTCCTGCGCCAGCCGCTCGTCCAACGTCTCGCCTTCGCGCTGCTCGCGGGCGGTGGTGCGGCCGTCGGCTGCGGTCCAGTGGTCCGGCGGCTCGTACTCCAGCGGATCGGCGTCCAGCTCGTCTTCGTCCAGTTGTTCGATCTCGTCCAACGGCTGTTCGTCGGGGTCGGTCACGACAGCTCTCCTCCCGGTCGGCGCATTCGGACCACCGGGTACCCGGGGAGCTACAGCGGTAACAACATCCGGCCGCCCAGCAGCAGCGCGCCGATCGTGGTGGTGGCGAAGACCAGCACCCAGAACAGACCGGGCACGCGGGTGATCCGGGCCAGCTGGTCGGCGTCGGAGTCGGGCGCGCGGCCGCGCATCCGGCGGCGCTGCAACTCGCCGACCGGGCGCACGCCGCCCAGCAGCAGGAACCACGCGACGAACAGCGCGAACGCGGCCTGCCACTCGGCGGTGGCGTACCAGGACACGGCGAACATCACCGCCCCGGTGGCCACCACGGACAGCACGCCGAACAGGTTCCGGATCATGATCAGCATCGCGGCGAGCAGGCCCACGGTCGCCCACAGCAGCGGCCGGACCTGCTCGGCGGTGACCAGGGCCGCCGCGCCCAGGCCGAGCAGCGACGGGGTGACGTACCCGGCCAGGTACATCAGCACGACGGCGATCCCGGTGGGCCGACCGCTGGACACGGTCACCCCGGAGGTGTCCGAGTTCAGCTTGATGCCCTCCAGCCGGCGGCCGGTGAGCAGCGCTACCAGGGCGTGCCCGCCCTCGTGCGCGATGGTGATCGTGTTGCGGCTCAACCGCCAGATACCCGGACTGGCCACCAGGACCAGGGCGAGCACGGCGGGCGCCCACTGCGCGAGTGTCGACATCACCGTCCAGGATGCCAGGCGTGATCCGGTGCTTGACCTGGAGTGCGCTCCAGGAGCCAGGCTCTCGTGCCGTGACACGACAGCACATCGGATCCCTCGACGTCGGCGCCCTGTGCCTGGGCACCCTGCCGTTCGGCAAGTACGTGGACGAGCGGACGTCCTTCGCGATCCTCGACCGCTTCGCCGAAGCCGGCGGGACGTTCCTCGACACCGCGAACAACTACGTGTTCTGGGACGGCGGCACCGGCGACGAGAGCGAGGAGACCATCGGCCGCTGGCTGGCCGCCCGCGGCAACCGGGACGAGGTGGTGCTCGCGACGAAGCTCGGCGCGCGCCCCCGCACGCCGGGCGCGGGCCTGGAGGACGCCGAGGGGCTGTCCGCGGCGGCCGTGCGCACGGCCGCCGCAGCCAGCCTGAAGCGCCTGGGCACGGACCGGATCGACCTGTACTACAGCCACGTCGAGGACCGCTCGGTCGCGCTGGAGGAGACGCTCGGCGCGTTCGCCTCGCTGGTGGCGGCCGGCGCGGTGCGGGAGATCGGGGCGAGCAACCACGCCACGTGGCGGCTGGACCGGGCCCGCGCGGTGTCGCGGGCGAACGGCTGGCCGCCGTACGCGGCGGTGCAGCAGCGGCACAGCTACCTGCGGCCCCGGCCGGACGTGAAGCTGCCGGAGTGGGCGCACGTGCACATGTCCGACGAGCTGTTCGACTACGCGCGGTCGGAGGGCGACCTGGCCCTGGTGGCGTACTCGCCGCTGCTGTCCGGCGCCTACCGGGACAAGCCGCGCCACGAGGGCTACGACCACCCCGGCACGACCCGGCGGCTGGCCGTGCTGCACGAGGTGGCGGCGGAGCTGGGGGCGACGGTCAACCAGGTCGTGCTGGCCTGGCTGCGCCGCAAGGACATCGTGCCGGTGGTGGGCGCGAGTTCGGTGGCGCAGCTGGACGAGTCGCTCGGCGCTCTCACGCTGGAGCTGGACGACGACCAGCTCACCCGCCTGGACTCCGCCTGCTGACAGCGCCGCTCCCCCGGGCACCGCGCCGGGCGGCGCGTCCTGCCCGGTCCATCCGCCCTGCGCGGTGGGATCGGCCTCGTGGCGGCGGGCCGGGGCATCCCGAGCGGCGGACCCCGCTGCGCACAGCGGAACCGGGGCACCATCCGCAGTGGACGGTGCCCCGGTTCCGGTGGTGGGTCAGCGGTAGTGCCGGGCCTTGTGCTGCTCGGCGACAGCCGGGTCGATCGGCTGGGCCGGCCGCGCGGAGACCGGCGGGTCGGCGGCCTCGACCGGCTGGGTCGGGCGCGGGGACACCGTCGGGTCGACGGCCTCGATGCGCTGGTCGTGCGGGTGGAGCGGCTCCCGGTCGCGCTGGACGGGCATCTCCGGGTCGCGAATGCTCTCGTCGCGCTCCGCGACGGGCTCGACCTCGGGCTCCTCCGGTGTGACGATCTTGCGCCGCGCGGGCAGCACCGCGATCAGCAGGCCGACCGCAGCGATGCCGAGGTGCAGCCAGTTGTCGTTGACGTTGAGCGCCAGGGGGTTGCCGATCCGCTCGACCGGGTTCGTCGCCACGACGCCGACCAGCATCAGGCCCCAGACCAGGACCACGCCGTAGACCAGGAACACGATCCAGCCGTACAGCCGGGCCAGCCCCGAGCCGGTGGCCATCAGCAGACCGAGCACGCCGAACGCCAAGTGGACGACGTTGTGCAGCGGGTTGACGGCGAAGCCGAACAGCATCGCGTGCTGGTCGCCGGTGAAGTCGCCGAACCCGGTGCGGACGAAGCCGGCGACGCCGGCGACGAGGAAAGCGAGGCCGAGCAGACCTGCCAGCACCTGGGCGGGCTGGAGGCCAGCGACCTTGACGCGACCGATGGTCGAGTGGGTCATCACGCCCTCCCATGAGGACACGAGAGCCCGCCTGCCGGGCTCCGGACCACCCCCGGCTACCCGACCGTCACAGAACGCAAACCACGGGGGCGACCGGGGGTGGGGAACGGGCGCACGGACCCGTTCCCCGTTCGACAGGAGCCACTCACCCCGCCGTGCCGGAGTCGTCCCGACCCACCCCATGAAGGCCAGGGCGTCGCGTTGCGCGATATCACGCGCAGATCACCGTGACTAATGGCGCGCACGGTCCGACAATGGCCGCGAACCCGTTTCCACGGACCCGGACCGGCCGGCTAGGCGCAGGTCAACGAGGGAGTCGGGCGCATCACCGGGCCCTGCGCGTCGCCGCGCCGGTCCACTCGGTTTCTCCGCTGTCCACGATCTCTCCCCTTTCCGGTGTCGGGTACGACTATCTCCCCGAAGTCCCATTGGGGTCAAAGGAGTTTCCGGGTCGCGGCGGATTCCTCCCGAGCACCGGGGACCGCCGGTACAGGTGCCGCCGGAAGTCGACGCCCAGCGCCACCGTCGCCCCACCGCGACCTCGGCCGCCACGCCCCGGTGGACCTCGCCTCGCCCTCCCCCACCGCGCCGCGTCCCGACGAGCCGGGGCCGCGCCCGGCCCCGGCCTTGCCCACCGTTGCCCTCGTCCCGGCCGCGCGGGGCGGCCGCGGCGGCGAGTTGACCTCCAGTTAAGTCGAACTCCTACGGTTGTTCGAGGACCTACGAATGGGGGAACCCGATGCGTGCCATCCGACAGCACGAGTTCGGACCGGCGGAGAACCTGCGCCTGGAGGAGGTGCCCGACCCGCGTCCGGACGCCGGGCAGGTGCTGGTCACCGTGCGGGCCGCAGGTGTGCACCTGCTGGACGCGTTCATCCGGCGGGGCGAGCACGGCGGTCCGTTCCCGGTGCCCGAGCTGCCCATGACGCCCGGCCGCGAGGTCGCGGGCGTGGTCGCGGAGGTCGGCGCGGGCGTCGAGGAGTCGTGGCTGGGCAAGCGGGTCGTGGCGCACCTCGGCGCGGCGAGCGGCGGCTACGCCGAGCTCGCCCGGGTGAACGCCGCCTCGCTGCACGAACTGCCCGACCACGTCACCGACGAGGACGCGGTGGCGATGATCGGCACCGGGCGCACCGCGTTCGGGATCCTGCGCGTGGCCGAGCTGACCGAGCACGACGTCGTGCTGGTGCCCGCCGCCGCGGGCGGCCTGGGCGCGTTGTTCGTGCAGGAGGCCAAGGCGCTCGGCGCGCGGGTGGTGGGCGCGGCGAGCACCGGGAAGCTGGACCTGGTGCGGGAGCTGGGCGCCGACCTGGCCGTCGACTACACCGGGCAGGACTGGGCCGACGAGGTGCGGGCCGAGGTCGGCGAGGTGAGCGTCGTGCTCGACGGCGTCGGCGGCGCGGTGGGCCGCAAGTCGCTGGAACTGCTCGGCGTCGGCGGTCGGATCGTGATGTTCGGCTGGTCGTCGGGCGAACCGACCCGGGTCGAGACGGCCGACCTCTACAACGGCGGCCTGACCGCCACCGTCGCGGTCGGCCCGCGCATCCTCAAGGGGATGAACCTGCGCGAGCTGGAGACGCTGTCCCTCCGAGCCCTCGCGGACGGCCGCCTCACACCGCGCACGACCACGTTCCCGCTGGCGGACGCGGCCAAGGCCCAGGACGCGCTGGAAAATCGGGCCACCACCGGCAAGGTCGTCCTCACACCCTGAGCCCCCGCCGGCCAGGCGCGGTTGACGCCCACAGCGGGCGAAGACCGTGCCACGACGTAGAGCCTCGCCGTCAAGAGCAAAGCGCTCACGTGGTGCGCAGCGCCGTGCGCCCCGCCCGCGGGCGGGGCGCACGGCCTTCCCCGGTCACCCCTCCGGCTCAGACCCGCACGGAGACGATCCGCTCACCGTCGAAGTCGCGGATCTCCACGGCGGCCACGTCGGCCGGCGCGACCAGCGCCGACCCGTCGAGGTTGGTGCCCTCCTTCTCGCCGAGCGCGGACACCAGCCAGCTGCCCGCCTCGTGGCTGGTGCCGTCCTTGGCGACGACGAACAGCTTGCACTTGCGGTTCTTCGCGATGCCCGCCGCCGAGACGTTCAGCCGCACCCAGCCGGCGGCCGGCTTGACCTGGACGGTCATCCGCGCGCCGGTGGCCGGGTCGACGGCGGTGCCGACCTTGGCGTCGGTGACGACGGTGGGCGGCGTGGAGCCGGCCACCTGGTCGGTCGGCGCGGTGCTCCGCCCGACGGCGAACCCGCCGCCCAGCACGACCGCGGCGACCACGGCGGCGGCCACGCCGAGCCCGAGCCGCCGTCGCCGGACCTCACCCCCGCGCTCGTCGCGCACCTGCCGCAAAGCCCGCCGCAGCAGCAGGTCCCCGCCTTCGGGCGGCCCGTCCAGCAGCATCTCGGGCGGCACCTCGCCCATGGCCTCCTCCACGGCGCGCAGCTCGTCGACCTCGGTGCGGCACCGCGGGCAGGCCGCCACGTGCTCCTCCACCGCCCGCACCTCCGGCTCGTCCAAGACGCCCAGTACGTAGGCGCCCAGCAGCTGTGGATCGTGGTTCGTGGTCATCCGGCCACCCCCTTCAGCGCGACCTGTTGTCCGACGAACGTCTCTCTCAGGGCCCGCAACGCGTAGTGCGATCTCGATTTGACCGTGCCGGGTGGCACGCCCAGCGCCTCCGCCGCCTCGGTCACGCTCCGGCCGCGGAAGTAGATCTCCATCAGCACGTCGCGGTGGTCCGACGACAGCCGGTCGAGCGCCTCCAGCACCACGACCGAGTTCACCACGGACTCCGCGTGGTCGCGCTGGACCGGTGGGCTCGTGGGGGTCTCGGCCACCTCCTGGGGCCGGGCCGCACGCGCCCTGATCCGGTCGGTGACGATGTTGCGGGCCACGGTGAGCAGCCAGCCGCGCACCGAGCCCTTGCCGTTGACCAGGGCGTCCGGGTGCCGCCACGCGCGGACCAGGGTCTCCTGGACGACGTCCTCGGCCGCCGCCCGGTCCCCGGTGAGCCTGGTGGCGTAGGCCAGCAACGCCCGGCCGTGCTCTTCGTAGAGAGACCGGATCAGCGCCTCGTCGGCCGCGGTCTCCCGTTTCCGGGACCACAAAGCCGCCATCCACCCACTCCTCTCGTCAACTCCTCGACACGGACACGGCTCCCGCGCCGGATCGGTTCAACCCCGGCCGGAGAAAGTCCTCACGGGCAGGTGCGGCCCTCGTTGACGCAGGTCGCGACCTCGGCGGCGAGGTCGTCGGGCATGACGTTGACCGACATCGCGTGGTCGGTGCGCGGGTCGCGCAACTGCTCGGGGAAGCTGTCGAGCGCGAACGGCCGGCCGAGCGGCACCTGGTAGGCGACCCGCACGCGCAGCCTCGGGATCGGGAACGTCCCCTTCGGGCACGCGCCGTTCGACGCGGCGGGCACCACGTGTGCGCGGTGCGAGGCGCTGTCGGTGTTGCGGCCGTCCCAGCAGTGGGGGAAGTCGTAGGTGCGCAGCAGCTCGCTCCGGCCGCATTCCGGGTACCGGTCGGTGTGCCGGTCCTCGAAGCCGGCGCAGGTCCACTGCGCGGTGCCCGCGCCGGAGGTCAGTGCGGCCGGGTCGCCGGTGATCATCCGCAGGAACCGGGGCATCGGCACGACCTTGCCGACCGGGCTGCCGGTGAACGTGACGCTCACCCGGGAGGGCGGCAGCACTTCACCGGTGTTGCCGTGCGCGCCGCCACCCTGGGCGTGCGCGTCGTGGCCGACGCCGTCGGTCAGCCGCAGCACGGGCCAGTAGTAGGTGGACAGGTCGCCGGCGGCGCACGAGGTCGTCGCGGCGGCCAGCGACCGGTCGGTGCTGGTGTGGTCGGTGCTCAGGTTGCCGACGTACTCGTGGGTGTGGTGCGCGCCGAACGGGGCTCCGGGCGCGATGACCATGTTGTCGGCGTTGAGGTGCCGCTGCTCGTTGCGGCCGCACTCGACGGTGAACGTCCCGGGGGACGCGTCGGCCGTGAGCGCCGGCGGTGGCGCCGGGAGGGGCACGTCTTCGATGGCGACGGACCGGCTGTCGGCCCCGCACGAGGCGAGGAGGAGCACGAGGAACAGGGGGAGCATCCGCCTCACGGGCACAAGCTTGCCATTCCGGGCGCGGGCTCCGGGCAACCGTCCGGTCACGCCGGGCCGGACACCGCCGTTCGCCGCAACGGCACTGGGCCGCGCGGCGAACAGCGGCGTGCGGGCACACCGAGCACAGCCCTTTCGCTTCGTGTGGTGGTTTCACGGCCACGCCGCAGCGGTTCCGCTGTCAGGCCGCAGATGCACGGCCAGGCCGCACAACAAGGTCCGCGGTTGCGCCGTGGTACCGAATCGGCGGCTACGCCGTGGTGGTGACGAGGGTCCGCCCGTCGACGGTGACGACGCTGATCGTCGCCAGGTCGGCCGGGTCGACCAGGGCCGCGCCGTCGAGGTCGGTGTGCTCGCGCCGGGCCGCGACCCAGCCGCCGGCGACGTAGCGGCGGCCGTGCGAGTCGGTGACGACGAGCGTGCACCGCTCGCCCGGGTCGATGCCGTCGACGGCGGCGTGCAGGCGCACCCAGCCGTCGGCCGGCGTGATGGTCGTGGTCATCCGGGTGGAACCGGTGGTGGCGACCAGGATTCGGTGCGCGGGCAGGCTGTGCCGGCCGAGGTGCAGGCCGCCGGCGAGCACCGCGGCGGCGAGCGCGGCGCTCGTCGCCGCCCGGAGCCGGCCGCGTCGCCCGCGGTCGCGGGCCTTCTCGTCCCGGACCCGGCGCAGTGCGCCTTCGAGGATCGGATCGCGCATGGTCGCCTTGTTCCTGGGTCGGTCGGGCGGGCGGTCAGCCCAGCGGGGAGGGGTTGCGGTGGTTGTTCATCGCGGTGACCTTCCCGTGCGTGGGGGAACACCCCAGACACGGAGCGGTCCGACGATCGGTTCAACCGGGTTTCCCGGCCGGCGCGCGCGGCCGGTCCACCCCGGTCCGACGGGTCTTTCCCCGGTTCCGTGCTCGCCGGCGGCTTGGTCCGCTTCACTGGTCGGGGCCGCCCCCCGAACGTCTTTTCCGGAGGTAGCGCGTGGCGATCACCATCCGCGACGTGGCACGGCGCGCGCAGGTGTCCGTGGCGACCGTGTCCCGTGCCCTGACCACGCCCGACCTGGTGCGCGCGGAGACCCGGTCGCGCGTGCTGGCCGCCGCCACCGAGCTGGGCTACCGGCCCAACCGGGCCGCGCGCGGCCTGATCACCGGCCGGACCGGCAACATCGGGATCGTCGTGCCGGACCTGGGCGACCCGGTGTTCACCGCCGTGCTGAAGGCGGCCCAGGCGCGCGCCGCGCAGGCGGACTACGCGGTGTTCGTGGCCGGCGGCGACGAGGACCCGGCCACCGAGGTGAAGCTGGTGCACGCCATGGCCAAGCAGGTCGACGGCGTGCTGGTGTGCGCGCCAGCGTCGACCGACGAGCAGGTGGCCGAGGCGGCGGGCGCGACGTCGCTGGTGCTCCTCGACCGCGACCTGCCGGGTGTGCCGGCCGCCCTGCTCGACGGCGCGGGCGGCGCGGAGCAGGTGGTGGACCACCTGGTGGCGTTGGGCCACCGGCGGGTCGCGGTGCTCGACGGGCCGCGCGCGTCGTGGTCGAACCGGCAGCGCCGCCGGGGGCTGGCGGCGGCGCGCGCACGGCACGGCGTGGACCTGGTCGACCTGGGCCCGTTCGCGCCGAGCTACGAGGGCGGCACGCGGGCGGCGGACCTCGCACTGGCGGGCGATGTGACCGCGATCGTGGCGTACGACGACATCATGGCCTCGGGCGTGCTGGCCCGGCTGCGCGACCGGGGCGTCCCGGTGCCCGGCGAGATGAGCGTGACGGGGTTCGGCGACCTGCCGTACGCGGAGCTGTGCTCCCCGCCGCTGACCACCGTGGCGGTGCCGCTGGCGGCGGCCGGGCGGACGGCCGTGGCGATGCTGCTGGCCGGGTTCGACGCGCAGGACGCCGACGTGCCGCGGGTGGTGCTGCCGACGCGGTTGGTCGTCCGGTCGACCACCGCCCCGCCGCCCGGCCCGGTCCGGCCGCGCCGCGACCAGCCGTAGCCGGTCAGCGGTTCGCGACGGCCCGACCGGCGCGTGCGGGGTCGGTGGCCGCCCAGGCGGCGTCGATCATCCGGAAGATCTCGTCCACCGCGGCCTCCGGGTCGGCCGATCCACGGGCCAGCGAGTGGGCGTCGACCACGAACCGCGCGATGGTCCGGCAGGCCGTCGTGGTCCGGGACAGCTCCGGGTCGGCGGCGATGGCGGCGGCCAGCGACTCCGCGTGCCGCAGCCGCATCGACTCCTCGTAGCCGCGCAGGGCGGGCGACCGGTCGACCAGCTGCCAGATCGGGGCGGCGGCGGGGGCCGAGCAGTGCCGCACCATGGCCCGGATCTCCTCGCGCAGCGCGGGGATCAGCGGCTCGTGCGGCGGGCGGGCGGCCACGGCGCGGGCGAGGCGGTGCTCGAAGTCCTGGTCCTGCTCGAAGACCAGGGCCTCCTTCGACGCGAAGTGGGCGAAGACGGTGGTGACGGCCACGTCGGCAGCGGTGGCCACGTCCCGGATGCCCACCTCGTCGTACCCGCGTTCCAGGAACAGCCGCAGGGCGGTGTCGGCGATGGTCCGGCGGGTCGCGGCCTTCTTGCGCTCACGGCGTCCGGTCGGCTCGGTCACCCGGAGATGCTATCAAATCCAAAAGCACACCTGTTCTGAAAGGCTAACCGTTAGGGTTACGTTCGAGCGCATGAAGAGGGTGAGCTTCGCCGAGTTCGGCGGTCCGGAAGTGCTGCGGCTGGAAGACGCCGAGGAGCCCCACGCGGGTCCCGGCCAGGTGCGCGTCGCCGTGAAGGCGGCGGGGGTGAACCCGGTGGACTGGCGCATCCGGGAGGGCCAGGTCCTGGGCGCACACCCGGTCGTCCTGCCCGCCGGGGTCGGGCTGGACGCCGCCGGGGTGGTGGACGAGGTGGGCGCGGGCGTCGACGGGGTCGAGGTCGGCGACCCCGTGTTCGGCGAGGGGTCCGACACCTACGCCGAGTTCGCCGTGCTGACGGCCTGGGCGCGGATGCCCGGGGGCCTGTCGTTCGAGGAGGCCGCCGGGTACCCGTCCGTGGTGGAGACCGCGCTGCGGATCATCGACCAGGTCGGGGTGCGCCCCGGGCAGACGCTGCTGGTCAGCGGCGCCTCGGGCGGTGTCGGGTCGGCGGTGCTCCAGATCGCCCGGGACCGGGGCGTCGCGGTGGTCGGCACGGCCGGGGCGGCGAACCAGGAGTACCTGCGCGGCCTCGGCGCCCTGGCCACCACCTACGGCGAGGGCTGGGTCGACCGGGTCCGCCGGCTCGGCCGGGTCGACGCGGCCCTCGACCTGGCCGGCTCGGGCGTGATCGGCGACCTCGTCGCGCTGACCGGCGACCCGGGGCGGGTGGTCTCCATCGCCGACCTCGACGCGCCGCGGCTCGGCGTCCGCTTCTCCGGCGTGGCCGGGAGCGTGCCGGACGCGCTCGCCGAGGCCGCCGACCTCATCTCCCGCGGCCGGCTGCACATCCCGGTCGAGAAGTCGTACCCGCTCGCCGACGCGGCGGCGGCGCACGCCGACAGCCAGGCGGGCCACACCCGCGGCCGTCGGGTCATCGTCGTCTGAGCCCGGTGCCCGGTCGGTCGGCGGACCGGCCGGGCCACCTGCGGGATTCCCCCTCACCACGACTGTGCGTGCGGAAGCGGTTGCGCAGCGCCACCACCCTAGGTAGAGTTAGACCATGGTTGCGGCGCGGAAGGGACCCAAGATGACCTTGCCCACCCAGCTCGTGCTGGGTGTGCTGCTGGAGGACCCCACGCTGGAGCGGTACGGGCTGGAGATCTGCCAGGTGGCCGAACTGCCCAGCGGGACGGTGCACCCGATCCTGGCCAGGCTGGAGCAGTGCGGGTGGCTGGAGAGCCGGTGGGAGGACGCCGACCCGCACGAGCGGGGCCGCCCCCGCCGCCGGTACTACCGGCTCGACCCGGACAGCATCGCGGTGGCCCGAGCCGCCATCGCCCGCGCCCGGGGCTCGGTGTCCCGGCTCGGGCTGCTGCGCCCGCACGCGGCGGGTGGGACATGACCCGGCGCGACCGCCTCGCCCGCATCCGGCTGCTGGCGCACGACCTGGAGGCCGTGCTCGACGGCAAGCTCGACCGGATCCTGGACCGCCACCTGGCCCACCACCTCGCGCTGGAACTGCGCCGGGCGCTGGAGCGCGACGGCGACGCCCGGCTGCGCGAGGTCTACCGGCGGGTGCTGTGGCTGGAGTTCGCGGTGGAGCGCAACTACCTGGCCACGGCCAGCTTCGAGCCGATGGTCGCCGCCGCGCGGATGATCCGGCTGGAACTGGAACCCCGGCCGGACAGCCGGCTGCTCGACCTCGCGGTGGCCGTGCTGCCGCCGTGCCACCAGGCCCGCTACCACGAGGAGTTCCGGGCCGAGCTCGCCGACCTGCCGCCGGCCCGCCGGATCCCGCACGCGGTCCGGCTGCTGAGCCGGTCCTGGCTGCTGCGCCGCGCGTTGCAGGGGGAATCGCGATGACCGTCGAACTGCCCCGCCCCTGGCGGCGGGCGCGCCCCGAACCCGGGCCCGAGTACCGGTCCATCCTGGTGGTGGACATCGCGGGCTTCGGGCGCTGGCCCAACCCGCACCAGATCGTCGCGCGGGACGTGCTGACCACCGCCGTGCGCGACGGCTTGCGCGCCGTGGGCGTGCGCCAGGCCGACCTCGGCTGGCAGGACCGCGGCGACGGCATGATGGTGCTGATCCCGGCCCGGGTGTCCAAAGTGGACATCCTGGACCCGGTGATCCCGCTGGTGGCCGCCCGGCTGCGGCGGCACAACGCCACCAGCGCGCCGCGCATCCGGGTCCGGGTCAGCCTGCACGCCGGCGAGGTGCACCGGGACGCGCACGGCTGGGTGGGCAGCGACCTGAACACCGCCTGCCGGCTCGCCGACGCCGACCCGGTGCGCGCCGGGCTGCTGGGCGACGCGGTGCTGGTCGTCTCGGACGTGCTCTACCAGAGCGTGGTCCGGCACGGCTACCGCCGGGTCGACCCGGCCGCGTTCACCCGGGTGGAGGTCGCCGAGAAGGAAGTCCGGGAACCGGCCTGGGTCGCCCAGGTCTCGTAACCGACGCCATCCACGGGCCGCCCCGTACGCGGGCTTGCCGCGCGGATGCCGTCCGGGTACGCGATGCGCGGACAGGAGCGGACAGTCCCTTGTGGACACAAAGCACCGGAACACTTCTGGCGCGCGGGATGGCGGCGTCACCGCGCCGGCCGGACACGTCGCCCGGCACCTTCACGACGAGTCGCCGTAGACCGACCGCAGCCAGACGAAGGTGAGCGTGTCGACCAGTTCGCGGTCCTTCTTCGCCGAACGGCGGGCGACCGACCGGCCCAGGAACGCCTGCTCGTTCATGGACATCAGCACCGCGGCGAGCGACCGCGCGTCCGGCCCGTCCACCGCCACCCCGGCGTCCCGCTCGATCGAGATCTGCTCGGCGGTGGCGTCGACGAACCGCCGCGCCACCCCGGTCCAGAACTCGCGCATCAGCGGGTCGGTGTCGCGGGCCCGGACGGCGGCGCGCAGCACCGGACCGTGCGCCCGCCACACCGCGAGGGTCGCGCCCAGGGCCCGCCGGATGGCGGCCTCCGGGGCCTCGCTCCCCCGCCGCAGCCAAGACGACGCCGACTCGTAAAGCGCGTCCAGCACGCGGGCGGACAGCGCGTGCAGCACGGCTTCCCGGGACGAGAAGTGGAAGTAGAACGTCGAGCGCGAGATGCCCGCGCCGGCGGCCAGCTCGTCCACCGCGATGTCGTCCAGGGAACGGTTCTGGAGCAGCCGTTCGGCGGTGTCCAGGATGGCCTGCGAGGTGAGATCGCCTTTGCTGGGCCGACGTCGTGACCCGAGGGACCCGACCGGTGACCGTGGGGACATGGCGGACATGCTGACCGCACCGCCCCGGCGACCGCAACCCTTCGCGACGAACCGGTGCCGGTTCGAGAGCACAGGTCCGGAGTGGACCGGCGCAAAGCCCACGACCGACCGGGGCGGCGACCCCGATCGGCGCGCACCCGACGCCGTGACGGGGTAGACAGAACGGGTGGATCCCCTCTGGGCATTGCGACAGGTGGCGTTCCAGCTCGAACGCGCGGGCGAACCCACCTACCGGGTCAGGGCGTTCCGCCGGGCGGCGGAGGTGGTGGCCGCGCTGCCGCCGGGCGAACTGGCGACGCGGGTCGCCAACGGCACGCTGACCGACCTCAACGGCATCGGCAAGTCGACCGCGGGCGTCATCCTCGACGCCGCGGCGGGCCGGGAACCCGCCTACCTGTCCCGGGTGCGGCCGCCCGCGGTCGGCGGGCAGGCCCTGCGCGCGCGGCTGAAAGGCGACTGCCACACGCATTCCGACTGGTCCGACGGCGGCAGCCCGATCCGCGAGATGGCCGAGACCGCGCGCGACCTCGGGCACGAGTGGGTGGTGCTCACCGACCACTCGCCGCGGCTGACGATCGCCAACGGCCTGTCCGCCGACCGGCTGCGCGCGCAGCTGGAGGTGGTGGCCGAGCTGAACACCGAGCTGGCCCCGTTCCTGGTGCTGACCGGGATCGAGGTGGACATCCTCGACGACGGCTCGCTCGACCAGCACCCGGACCTGTTGGCCCAGCTCGACGTCGTGGTCGCGAGCGTGCACTCCAAGCTGCGGATGCCGCGGGCGGAGATGACCGAGCGGCTGCTCACCGCCGTGGCGAACCCGCACGTCGACGTGCTGGGCCACTGCACCGGCCGGCTGGTGGTCGGCAAGGGCCGGCCGGAGTCGCAGTTCGACGCCGAGGCGGTGTTCGCCGCGTGCCGGGACAACGGCACCGCCGTGGAGATCAACTCGCGCCCGGAGCGCCGGGACCCGCCGGGCCGGCTGCTGCGGCTCGCGGTGGAGCTGGGCTGCGAGTTCGCCATCGACAGCGACGCGCACGCGCCCGGTCAGCTCGACTGGCTGTCCTACGGCTGCGAGCGGGCCGAGGAGTGCGGCGTCGACCCGGAGCGGGTGATCAACACGCGCGGCGTCGCGGAGCTGCTCAACTCCCGGCGCTAGCGGTGCGGGCGGTCCGCGACGCCCGCACCAGGTGGCCGTACCACGGGATCAGCGGTCCGCTGCGGCCGTCCACCAGGCGCTGCCAGGTGGCCCGGCACAGGTCCCGGAACGGGACCGCGTCCCAGCCGCCGGCGAGTTCGGCCAGCGGCCGGTCGTGCACGTTGCCCAGCCAGTAGCGGCGGTCGAAGCCGTAGGCCACCGGCACGGCCGCGCCGTTGGCCTCGATCACCAGCGGGGTCAGCCAGTGGCCCAGCGGCTGCTCGTCGGCCACCGGGGCGGCCATGAACGCCTCCGGCTTGCGGGCCAGCATGGTCCGCGGCACGGCGTCGAGCTGCACGGCCAGGCCGTGCTCCTCGGCGATCCGGCCCAGCTCGACGGCCGCGTAGGCGAGCTCCACCGCGTCCGGCCGCTCCCCCGCCATCCGCCGGTTCGCCGCGCCCTCGGGTTCCAGCGGGTGCACCTGGAGCAGCAGCGCGCCGGACTGGGACGCGGCCAGCGCCACCTCGCCGAGCTGGGTGGCGTTGCCCTGGGTGAGGGTGGTGATGACGCCGACCGGGATGCCCGCCTCGGTGAGCCGCCGGATGCCCGCGAGCGCCTTGTCGAACGCGCCCTCCTGGTCCCGGATGCGGTCGTGGGTGCCCTGGTCGCCGTCCAGCGACACGGCCACCAGGTCGACCAGCCCGCGCACCAGCCCGATCCGGCGCTGGGTGAGCGCGACCGCATTCGTCGTGACGGTCGTTCGCATTCCGGCATCCCGAGCGGCCCTCAGCAGTGCGGGCAGTTCCGGGTAGAGGAACGGTTCGCCGCCGGACACGCTCATCACGTCGTAGCCGAGTCCGGCCGCGTCCCGGACCACGGCGGACAGCACGCCGATGGGCACCGACTCGGCCACGTCGGGCCCGGAGCTGGAGTAGCAGTGCAGGCATCTGAGGTTGCAGAGCCTGGTCGGGTGAACCTGCAGGACCGCCCTGCCGCCCGTTTGCCCCATTTCCACCCTCCTGTGAAGCCCGCTATCCGTATGGAGCAGGCAAGCGCACGGGTGATACGTCATTGCGTCACCAACAACGCCGACCATTCCCTCCAACGTGGGAACCTGCGCGTTCGCCTGAAACAACGGCGGCCGGGGATGCGACTTTCCAGACGAGGCGACCAGGCCCGAATGCCGCCCGACGGGGGGAGGGGACGTGCGCCGCAGGTTCGCAGTGCCCACCGATGCGGCCGACGAGGCCCGTCGCCGGGTGCTGCGCGAGCTGCACGACGGGCTGGGCCCCTCGCTCGCCGCGATCGCGCTCGGCCTGCGCGCCGCCCGGCACCTGGTGGCGCGCGACCCGGCGGCGGCCGGTCCGCTGCTGGCCCGGCTGGAGGAGGAGATGCACACCGCGGTCGGCGAGATCCGCCGGCTGGCGGCCGGCGCGTACCCGGCCGAGCTGGCCCGGCTGGGCCTGGCGGGCGCGGTGCGGGCGCACGTGGCCACCCTCGCCGACCGGCACCCGGTGCGGGTGCTCGTCAAGGCCGAGGGCGACCTGCCGGAACTGCCGATCGCCGTCCAGGTGGCGGCCTACCGGATCATCTGCGAGGCGCTGACCAACGTGGTCCGGCACGCCGGCGCGCGCACCTGCGTGGTGCGCCTGTGGTGCGCGGACGGCCTGCACGTCGAAGTCGTGGACGACGGCTGCGGCGCGGGCGAACCCGAGGGGAACGGCGTGGGACTGAACTCGATGCGGGAACGGGCGCGCGAGATCGGCGGGACGTGGGCGATGGGGGACGCCGCCGCCGGCGGCACCCGGATCGCCTTCGACCTGCCGGTCGCGGGCGGAGTGTGAGCGGACATGCCGCCTGCGCTCCGGGCGCTGGTGGTGGACGACCACCCGCTGTTCCGCTACGGCCTGGCCGCCGCGCTGGGGGCGGCGAACGACCTGGAGCTGGTCGGCGAGGCGGCCGGCGGCACGGCGGCGGTGGAGCTGGCCGCGCGGCTGCACCCGGACGTGGTCGTGATGGACCTGAACATGCCCGACCTGGGCGGGGTCGAGGCGACCCGGCGGATCGTGGCGCACGACCCGACCGTCCGGGTGCTGGTGCTGACCATGTTCGACGACGACGACTCGGTGTTCGCGGCGATGCGCGCGGGCGCGCTGGGCTACCTGCTCAAGGCGGCCCGGCCGCAGCAGATCGTGCGCGCGGTGCGGGCGGTCGCCGAGGGCGAGGCGATCTTCAGCCCCGGCATCGCGGTGCGGCTGCTGGCGTACTTCGGCGCGCCGGCCAAGTCCGAGGTGGAGGCGTTCCCGGAGCTGACCGTGCGGGAGCGCGAGGTGCTGCGGCTGATGGCCGACGGCCGGGGCAACGCGGTGATCGCCCGGATCCTGGTGCTCAGCCCCAAGACGGTGCGCAACCACGTGTCGAACATCCTGCGCAAGCTGCACGTCGCCGACCGGGCGCAGGCGGTGTCCCGGGCCAAGCGGGCCGGTCTGGGCGACGAGTCGGGACAAGTCGGGACACCGGGCCCGTAGTGCCGGGACGCGCCGGGTCGCGACGATGGGGGTGGTGGGGGCATCGGTCGCGGAGGCGGGGAGCTGACATGAACGGTGAGCAGATCGCGGTGGCGCTGCACGCGGCGGACTCGATCACCAGGGCCGGGGTGACCGCCGCGCTGCGATCGCGGCCGGAGATCCGGCTGGTCGAACCGGACGAGCCCGCGCCGGTCGCGCTGGTGGTGCTGGAGAAGCTCGACGGCGCCGCCCAGCAGCTGCTGCGCCGGTTGCAGGTGCCCGGCAGCCCGAACATCGTGCTGGTGGCGGGCGACCTCGCCGACCCGGAGCTGCTCACCATCGTCAGCAGCGGGGTGTCCGCGGTGATCCGCCGCTCGGACGCCACCCCGGACACGTTGGTGCGCCTGGTGAAGGCCGCCGCCGCCGGGCAGGGCGCGCTGCCGCCGGACCTGCTGGGCCGGCTGCTGGACCGGGTTTCCCGGTTGCAGCGCAACGTGCTCAACCCCAACGGCTGGACCATGGCCGGGATGTCCGACCGGGAGACCGAGGTGCTGCGGCTGATCGCGGACGGCTTCGAGACCAAGGAGATCGCCGAGAAGCTGTGCTACTCGCAGCGGACCGTCAAGAGCATCCTGCACGACATCACCAACCGGTTCCAGCTGCGCAACCGGGCCCACGCCGTCGCGTTCGCCTTGCGCGAGGGCCTGATCTGACCCGCTGCGCCGACTGCCCACGCCACCCGTCCGCGCAGATCGACGCTCACGCCACCCGTCCGGAGAAGGACACCGCGGGCTTGCAGTTCCCCTTCGCCGCCGGGTTCTGGCAGCTCACCGAGAACACGATCTTCTCCCCCGGCTTGAACTGCAACGGCTGCACGTAGTGCCGGTCCAGGTCGCGGAAGTTGGCCAGGTTCAGCTCCAGGATGGTGCTGCGGGTCCCGTTCGCGTCCCGCACGACCCGGACCAGGCCGAGGTCGCCGAACGGGTTCTGCAGCACGATGTCGCTGACGTTCACCGACTTCTTGTCGTCGGCGGGGGTGAACACGAAGTCGGTGAACAGCGCCGGGTTGGCGGTGATCGCCGAGTCGGCGGCGATCCGGAAGTCGGTGGGGTCGCCGGCCGGGGTGGCGGCCGGGCGCACCGCGCTCGGCTGTGCTCCGGGGGCGGCGGAGGGGTCCAGGCCGACCGCCTGCATGGCGGCCTCCGAGTTGCCCTTGGCCGCCTGGGAATCGGTCTTCGCCTGGCCCGCGCTGTCCTCGGCCCGCTGCGCGGCGGCCTTGACGTCACCGGCCTGCTCGGTCGCGGCGTCGCGCGCGGCGGACTTCACCGCGGACTGCACGACGGTGAACCACAGCACGCCCAGCAACACCGCCAGCGCGGCGAGTGCGAGCAACGCGGGCAGCAGCCACTTGGGCATGAGTTGGCGCTGCACGAACATGCCGTCCGCGACGAACGGGTTGCCTGCGTTCGGCAGCACCTCCACCCGGAACGGCCGGGACCGGGGCTGCCCGCGCAGGAACGTGTCGCGCGGTTTCACCAGCAGCTTCACGAACGCGGCGGTGCCGGGCGCGAGCACGACCTCCCGCCGGTCCAGTCTGAAGTCCAGCTCGCCGTCCGGGTCGCTCGGCGTGAACCGCAGGCCCACCGGGTGGTTGCCGACGTTGTCCACGGCCAGCTCGAACCGGCCCCGCCGGCCCGCCTCCACCTTGCCGGGCACGAGTTCGGCGCTCAGGTCGGTGAACGAGCCGACCTCGACCACGCCTTCCTCGACCACCGAGCCGTACGGGTCCTCGCGGGAGGCGACCCGCACCCCGAACGGCACCGGCCCGGCCGGCACGTCCGACGCGCGCGGCGGCGCGAACCGGACCACCACCTCGGCGGAGCCCTGCGGCACGAGGTTCACCGAGCCCGGCTCGGCCGACGACCAGCCGGCGGCGTCGCCCACGACGTCGACGGTGAACTGGTCGACCAGCTCCCCGGTGTTGCGCACGACGACCGTGCAGGTGGTCTCGGAGCCCGGTTCCACGGCCAGGCCCGTGGCGGACAGCGTCGCGGTAGCGCCCATGTCTCGAATCCTCCGGTGGACGGACTGCGCGGGCACGTGGCGGAAGGGTGGGGCGTGGTGCGTTCCCCGCTGCCCCAACGGGCAGCCGTTCAGCCCCGGGTCGCGAAGTCGGGCGGTTGCAGGGTGCGTTGCACGACCAGGAACGGGTTCGACCGCACGGCGGCGAACCCGGGCCCGGTCACCGGCGTGGCCACCAGTTCCCTGGTGCCGACCAGGTCGTTCTCGAAGACCAGGAACCCGGTGTCGACCGTGCCGTCGTCCCGCACGGTCATCGTGCCGGGCGTGGCGGAGATGCCCTGCGACCAGGCGAGCGCCACGGTGGCACCGGGCGGCAGGCCGCTACCGGTGACCCGGGGCACGAACCCGGTCGGTCCGACCAGCGGCTCGACGGCGAGTTCCGGTCGGCGCACCAGGACCTTGCCGACGGCGGTGTTGTCGGCGGCGTCGGCGTCCGGCCCGGTGCCCAGCGCGGAGCCGCCCGCACTGGTGTCCACAGCGGCCTTGGCGGGCAACGAGATCCGCACCTCGGCCACTTGGAGCGGTTGCAGCACACCGATGTCGCACGACGTGCCGTCGGCCGCGCACCCCGGCGAGGCCGCCGTGGGCGGCACCAGTGGCGGTGGCAGCGAGGTCACCACCCGGACGCCGGTCATCGGCGTGCCGGAACCGTTGCGCAGCTTGAAGACCAGCACGACGTCCGCGCCGCCGACGTAGCTCTCGGCGGGCAGCACCGCCACGGCCATCGACAGCGACCCGGGTGTGGGCGGCGGCGTGACCTCCTCGTCCACGGTGATCGTGACCTCGGCCCGGTTGTCGGCCGGGTTCACGTCAGGGCCCGCGTCAGGGCCCGCGTCGGCGCGCACGACCTGCGCGCCGGCCGTGACACCGGTGACGGTGAGCCGGATCTCCACGCCGGTCCCGGGCGCGAGCCGGCCCAGCGCGCAGGTCCTGGCGAGGGCGTCGCAGGTGCCGGCGGTCGGCACCAGCTCGTCGACCCGCAGGCCGGCCGGGACGGCCAGCGCCACGGTGGCGTCGGTCGGCGCGAACCCGGTGTTGCTTACCCGGAACCGGGCGGTCGTGGTGCCGCTGAACGGGATCCGGGCGGGTGCCACCGCTCCGGTCACCACCAGGTCCGGCAGCCGCTGGAACGCCGGGGCACGCGCGCTCTGCGCACCGAAGGACACCAGCTCGACCGGTGTCCCGCCGCTGGGCGGCACCGCGTAGATCCGGCGCGGCCCCTCCTCCCCGGAGGGCGCGGAGAACGCGATCAGCGCGCCGTCGGGCGACCACGCGGGTTGCCGCGCGCCCGAGCCGTCCGGCACCAGCACGGCGGTGTTCGCACCGTCCACGTCGGCCGTGCACAGGCCGTTCCCGTGCTGGTACACCAAGCGTCGGCCGTCCGGCGACCAGTCCGGGTTCTCGTCGCCCCGCGCGCACACGCCGGCGAACCGCACCGACAAGTCGGTCTGCACCAGGGGTCCGGTCACGTCGACCAGCCAGATGTCCTGGTAAGCAACGTCTTCCGGAACGAACACGGCCACGATCGAGGCCGCCCGGCCGATCCGACCGCCGTCGTCCGCGGTGCACGTGACGCTGGTGACGCCGACCGGGAACAGCGCGCCGGACGTGGCGTCGCAGGACGGCGTGAGCGGCGCGCCGGCAACGGAAGTGGCCGTGGCGCTGAACGTCACGGCCACCGGGAGGCCCTGCGGGCTGGGCGCGGCGGCCCCGTTCACCACGACGGTCGGCAGGCCGGCGGCGGCCTCGGTGATCCGGATCGTCTGCTCGTGCGGGCGGGTCGGGTCCTCGCCGTCGAACCGGAACTGGACCGTGCAGCCCCTGTGGTCGCCGACCGCCCGGGTGCCGGGGCCGGTCTGCGGGTCAAGCCGGACGGTCTCCTGGAACGTGACGTCGGTGTCGCCGTTGACCGTGGCCTCGGCCGGGGTGAACGTGATGGAGACGCCGTAGTCGCAGTGCGCGACGGGCGTGACGGTGACCGGGATGCTCTTGATGCCGCGGTCGATCGCGTTGGCGATCTCGGTCGGCCGCGCGCCCTCGGTGACCATCGAGCCGCCGGTGTGCCGGACCAGTTCGGTGGCCTGGAGTTGGCGGTCCAGCCCGTCGCCGGAACCCAGGATCGGCACCGCGACGAGCTTGATGCCGCGCGGCTGCCCGGTGGGCGGGTAGCCGCCGGCGAGGTCGAACTTGATCTCGTCGAGCGACCAGTACCACTCGCAGACCGGCGGGTCGAGGTCGGACTCGCACGGGTCGCCGGTCTGCTTGCTGCTCGCGTCGCCGGCGAGCACGACGATCCGGCTCGCGCCGGGCGTGTCGAACAGCCGGTGCCGGCCCTGGTTCTCCAGGTCGAGGTCGCGGGCGATCCGGTGCAGGCCGTTGAACCAGTCCTCCGGGGCGCTGTCGCCGCCGCCCTCGGCCTTGAGCTGCTCGGGGTCCGCCAGCAGCGCCTTGACCTCGGCCGGGCTCGTCAGGGCGAGCAGGAGCTCGTAGCGCCGCCCTTGGTCGGGCGTGTCCTTGTAGGAGGCCACGCCGAACCTCGCGCCGGGATCGCGGACGAGGATCTCGTCCATCACCTTGGGGATCTCGGCCTTGAACACGGCCAGCGCGTCGCCCATGGAACCGGTGGTGTCCACCAGGAACACGATCTCGGGCAGCCGGGGCACGGCCGGGGTGCGCAGGGTCGCGGACGTGCTGAACGAGCCGCCCTCGGAGGTGGACGCGCCCACCGAGCGCGGCGTGACCAGCGGGGTGTCCTGGCCCTGGCTGGTGCGGCTGAACGCGATGGTGCGGCCGTCGGGCGACCACGCGGGTTGGCTGTCCTGGCCGCGCAGGTGGTCGGGGCGCGGCACGGTCGACAGCAGCGCGCCGTCCGAAGCGCGCAGGACGCTGATCGAATCCCGGTCCGTCACGGCGATCCGGGTGCCGTCGGGCGACCACGTGGGCTGCGACAGGCCACGGCGCTCGCCGAGGTAGCGGGCGGCCGAGCCGTCGGCGTTCGCGACCCGGACCCGGGGCGGGTCCTCCCCGCCGCCGAACTCGGTCCAGGCGATCCGGGTGCCGTCCGGCGAGTAGGCGGGGTCGGTCTCGTCGGGCTCGCCGTCGCGGGTGACCGCGCGCTGGTCGCCGCCGCGCGAGTCGGTGCTCCAGATGTCGCCGGGATCGCCCCGGTCCACCCCGATCCGGTACGGCTGGAGCGGATCCGGCTGCGCGGCGGCCACCAGGGGCCGGGCGGCCGGCAGCAGACCCGCTAACAGCACGCACACCACCGCGACCACCGTCGACCGGTTCGTCCGTCCGATCCCCACCGCTGCCTCATTCCACCGTGAAGAACTCGATCTCGGAGATGGCGACGTCGGTGCCCTGCAAGGAGGGGTACGTCGACACGATGTACATCTCGACCCGCTGCACGCCCCCCGCGTTCTGGACCTTCACCGTCTGCGGGCCGGGCTCGTCGGCCAGCGAGAGGTCGAACGTGCCGCCGGTCGAGTACACGAGGTGCAGCTGGTGGGGGCGCAGGGCGGTCTGGAAGTCCTCGCCGATGCCGATCTGGAAGATGGCCTCGTTCAGGGTGACCGGCGCCTCGAAGGTGAACACCAGGGCGGGCAGCGGTTGGGCGGGCGCGGCCCAGTAGGTGTTCTTCGCGTTGTCGGCCACCAGGTCCGGCCCGTGGTCGGCGATGGACGCGCTCGCGGTCACCTGGCTCGGGCGCACCGGCAGCACCTGCTCGGAGAACCAGTTCCGCACGGTGTTCGCCGCCGACACCGCCTGGCCGTTCACCGCCTGGCGGAACGGGCTGATCAGCCCGTACGCGCCGATCCCGGCGAGCAGCAGGATCGCCAGCACCCACCGGACCACCCGGCCGATCGCCCGGCCGGCCGACCCGCGCCGCCGGTGCCGGGTGCCGGCCTTGGCGGGCTCCCGCTTCGGGAAGATCCGCCGCCACCACTTCTCCGCCACGACCCGCGCCTCCACCAGGCCGGACCCGCAGCGCGCGCAGAACTTCCGGACCGGCGGGTTGGCCTCGCCGCACTGGCCGCAGATCAGGTCGCCGGCCTGGGCCGCGCGGCGCTCGGTGAGCCGGGGCTGGTGCCCGGCCGGGGCCTGCCGCTCGGTCGTGGGCTGCATCGCCCCCGGCTGCTGCGGTTCCGGGCCGGGCTGGTGCTGTCCAGGTTGATACGGCACAGATTGATGCTGCCCAGATTGGTATGGCACAGGTTGGTGCTGCCCAGATTGGTGCTGCACAGGTTGGTGCAGTACGGGCTGCTGGGCGGGTTTGGGCTCCCACTCCAGGTAGGTGCCGCACGAGCCGCAGAACTCCGCGCCCTCGGCGTTGCGCTCCCCGCACTGCGCGCAGACGATCATGGTCCCCCCACCTCCAGTTCCACGACGACGTGGGCCGGCACCGCGGCGGCGATCGCCGCGGCCAGCCGCACCCGGTCCACCGCGCCCGGGTCGGCGACCCGGACCCGGACGGTCACCCGCGCGGGCCCGCCGTCCGGCAGCGGCGCGCCCGGCCGGTCGGTCGACGTGCAGCCCCCGCTGTCGGACACCTCGACCCGCCCGCCGGTCAGCAGGCTCACGTGCTCCACCAGGCCCGGCCGGGTGCCACGCCTGCGGTGCAGCCGGACCGCCGTGGCCACCAGCAGCCGGCGGTGTTGCACCGACCAACCCTCGCCGACGTCCAGCGCCACCCAGTGTGCCAGCCAGTCCAGGAAGTCCTCCGGCGCGACCCTGGGGTCCAGGTAGCCCGCGAAGCCGTCCAGCGCGGTGAACACCGGCGCGAGCACCTCGTCCAGCGCCGCCAGGAACCGCTGGGTGAAGTCGTCCTCCAGGTACACCGCGGGCAGCCGGTCGGCCAGCGGGTGCGGCGTGGGCAGGGTCGGTCCGCCGGTCCTCATCGCGTCACCCGCACCTGGTGGCCGTAGGAGAACGCCAGCCCGTTGGGCGGCAGGTCCAGCCGGGGCACCGCGTTGCCGCGCTCGCCGGTCACCGGGTTCGCGCCGAACAGCTTGACGTCCTCGACCAGCTCCACGCCGGGGATCCGCTGCAACACCGCGAACACCTCGCCGGACTGCACCGGCCGGCCGAACGGCCAGCCGTCGCCGTCCGGGCCGCCGCTGATCGGGTTGAAGTAGTCGTAGAGCGCCTGCACGGCCCGCGTGCGCAGCACGTCCTCCGGGGTGCCGGCGCGGGCCTTGAGCTGCCCCACGACCGTGACGCCCTGGTAGAGCGGCGGTTCCACGGAGACCCGCGCGCCGATGCAGCGCCGGTCGTCGAGGTACCGCTCGATCCGCTGCCGCACCTCCGCACCCGGTTGCAGCGCCCCGAAATCGGCCTCCTCGTTGGTGCCCACGGCGGGCACCACCAGCACCCGCACCGCCGCCGAGCCCTGCCCGGCCGGCACGCACCGCACCCGGGCGATCTCCGGCGCGGCCTCGCGGGTCAGCAGCTCGTAGTCCTCGGCGGTCACCGCGCGGTCGCGGGTGCGCAGCACGAGGGGCCCGCGCAGCGCCGCGTCGCGCACCGACTCCCCCGCCACGCCGCCGCTCGCGGGCTCGCGGTTGACCACCGAGTTGACGAACGGCACCGGGTCGCGCTGCACCCGCAGCAGGCCGCGCGCGACGTTGCCGCGCAGCCCGCCGCCGGTCCGGTACTCCGGCACCCGGATCGCGGCCGACTTGGCCGGCACCGCGCCGAAGTTGCGCACCCCGCCGTCCGGTTGGCGGATCGCCGGCCCGAAGATCACCTCGCCGCCGACCCGGTCCAGCACCACGTGCCGGTCGGCGGGGCCGGACTCGGCGAACGTGCGGACCTCGGTCCAGCGCTCCCAGCCCGCCGGCGTGGCGACCTCCACGACGAGTGTGCCGTCGGCGACCACGACGGGCGTGCGGGTGAGCGCGAACCGCTGCCCCGGAACGCCTTCCGACACGCCGATGGTCTCGCCGCGCACGATGTCGGCGTGCGTCGCGTCCGTGGTGCCGCCGATCGTGGCGGCGGTGGCCGAGAGCAGCTTGGGCGGGCGCTGGTAGAAGGGCCGGTCCGGCGCGGGTTCCACGGCCCGGCAGCGCACCCAGCCCGCGCGCTTGCGGGCCACCACCGAGACGGTGTGCGTGCGCGGGACGTGCACGACGACGTCACCGGGTTTGTTGAAGCCGCCGGTGGAGTCGCGGTCGACCTCGCACCTGGTCCAGCCGTCGCCGTTCCACGCCTCCCACACCCACGGCGGGTCGCGCGGGTCGACGCCGCGCCCCTCGGCGTGCGCCTCGACCCGGAACAGCACGGCGCAGCCGGGCACCGCGTCGGACAGCCCGAACAGCACCACGTCGCCCGCGGCCGGCGGGTCGCCGAAGCACTCCGGCGACTTGCCGTCCACCAGCTCGTCGGTGCGGTCGGCGGGCGGGAGGTTCGCGTCGGCCGGCGCGGTGACCAGGTGGGCCAGCTCGCACGGCGTGATCGACAGCTCCCGGTCGACGGTGAACACCACCGGGTCCTCGATCTCGGTGCGCTCGGTGGCGACCTGCGCGCCGTGCGGGACCACCACCGGCACCTCGCGCGGCGCGGCCAGCCAGAAGGTGACCTCGGCGCGGGCGGCGGTGGGCGGGAACAGCGTGACCCCGATCAGGTCGAGGAACCGCAGGTAGTGCAGGTCCGGCACGCGGTTGAGCCGGTAGAGCAGCTCGTCGACCATGTGCGCGAACGCCTCGATCAGCGTCACGCCCGGGTCGGACACGTTGTGGTCCGTCCACTCCGGACAGTGCTGCTGGACGCGGCGCTTGGCCTCGTCCACCAGGTCCTGGAAGCGGCGGTCGTCCAGGTTGGGCGTGGGCAGGGACATCAGGCGCCCTCCTCGTCGGCCTCGTGCGGCGGGATGACGTAGAAGGGGAACACCAGGTTGCGCGGGTCGTTCGTGCCGCGCAGCGCGTACCGGACGTCGATGAGCAGGGTGCCGTTGTCGACCTCGTCGAACCCGACCGAGACGTCGGCCAGGGTGATCCGGGGTTCCCAGCGCTCCAGCGAGAGCCGCACCTCGTAGGCGATCCGGCCCGCCGTGGCGGCGTCGGCGGGCGCGAACACCAGGTCGTGGATGGCGCAGCCGAACTCCGGCCGCATCGGCCGCTCACCGGGCGCGGTGGCCAGGATCAGCCGGATGCTCTCCACGATCTCGCGCTCGCCGCCGACCAGCGCGACCGAGCCGGTCGCGTCGGTGTGGATCGGGAAGGCCAGTCCCCGGCCGACGAAGTCCACGTCACCCTCCGATCAGCACGGTGGGGCAGCCCAGCACGATGGGCGCGCCGCACGCGGACAGGTCGCCCGTCCGGGCCGCGGGCCGGCCGCCGATCAGCACCGTCGGGCAGCCCGGCGGCGCGATCACGGTCGGCGGGTGCGGCGGCAGGCCGGGGAACGAGCAGACGTGCGGGTTGCCGACGACCGCCGCGGGCATCCCGCCGATCAGCACGGTGGGCACCCCCGGCGGCCCGACCACGCCGGGGTGCGCGGTCGGGTCGCCCGCCCTCGCCGCTGGTGGCATGTCCGCCTCCGCTCTAGTTGATCTTGACCAGGCTGCCGCGCACGGTGAGCACGCCGCTCGCCGTGACCTCGGCCTGCGCCTGCCCGGCGACCGACACCGTCGCGCCCTCGACCTTGACGCCCGTCGAACCGCTCACGCTCACCTGCGCGCCCTTGACCTCGACGGCGGTCTGGGCCTGCGCGGTGATCTTCTGCCCCTTGAGCTCCAGCGGCCCGGTGCCCGCGTCGAGGGTGATCCCGTTCTGCGCCTTGACCACCACGGCCTTGCCGCTGGTCACCTCGACCACCTGGGCCTTCTGGTCCAGCTTGACCACGAACTTCCCGTCACCGCTGGAGATCAGGATCCCCTCGTCCTCGACGAACTCGACCTTGTGCCCCTTGCGGGACACGAAACCCCGCACCGTCACCTCGCCGGTGCCGCCGTCGATCGGCTCCTGGGTGAGCGTGGGCGCGGTGTCCTTGCTGTTGTAGAGCCCGCCGAGCACGTAGGGGGCGTCGAAGTCGCCGTGCTCGAAGCCGACCAGCACCTCGTCACCGACCTCCGGCAGCACCAGCGCGCCGCGGCCGAGGCCCGCACCGGTCTGCACGGTCCGCGCCCACCCGCTGGCGAACTCGTCGGACAGCCACGGGAACTTGACCTTGACCCGGCCGAGCTTGGCCGGGTCGCGGGCGTCGGTGACGACGGCGGGCACCACCCCGGTGCGGCCCTCGCGCCCGCCGCCGCCGTTGGCCAGGCCGTAGAGCGAGCGCTCCTGGCGTCCGGAGACGGTGAACTCCGTGGTGTAGCCGCCCTGTTCGGCGAACAGGTGCCGGGTGCTGGTGAGCGTGTACTTGCCCGCGAACGGGTCGCCGATGTTGGTCAGCGCCACCGCCGTCCCCGCACGCAGCTTGGGGTTCCCGCGCGCCACGCCCGCGAGTTCCGCGCACGCCCCGCCCAGCTGCGTGCTCAACGCCGCGGCGACCGCGTCCACCTCGCCCTGCGCCCGGTACGGCCCGGTGGCCAGGTAGGGCGGGCTGCCGAACTTGCCCGCCAGCGCCACCGGGTCCACGCCGGTCACCTCGGTGCCCACCATGTCGGGCTTCTTGGTCGCGATGATCTCCTTCTTGTTCTCGTAGTCCCAACCGCGCACCCGCACCTCGGGCACCTGTTCGGCGGCGGTGATCGAGGCCCGCAGCGACAGCAGCGTCCGGTGCATCTCCAGCACCAGCGGGTTCGACCTGGCCTTGGCCGACTTCGCCGGCGCGCCGGTCGGCTCGTCCGGCAGCCGGAAGTCGAGCTTGCCCTCCAGCACGGTGATCTGCGCGCCGACCGCGCCGGCCAGCCGGGACAGGAACTCCCAGTCGCTGAGGTTGTCCTGGCTGATCTGGGTGTTCGGCCGACCGCCGACACCCTTGACGTCATCGATCGTGCCGACCGGGATCGTGGCCCGCTGCGCGACCTTCCGGACGATGTCGGCGACGGTCATGCCCGGGTAGGCGACCGTGCGACGGCCCCGGAACAGCCGGTGCGCCAGGTCGTAGCCGCGCACCTCGGTGAACGTGCCGCCGCTGTCGAACTGGACGCCGACCGCGGTGATCTCGCCGCTCATCAGCGGTTGCGGCCCGCCGGGGTCGGTGGTCTGCACCTTCAACGCGATCTTCGCGCCGATCGTGAACTTGCCCTTGGCCAGCACCACGTGCCCGGGGTCGCGGAACCGCAGCACGAACACGTCCGGCAGGTTGCGGCTGCCGTCCACGAAAGCGTGCGTCAGCAGCGGTTTGACGTCCTCGGGCAGCGGCGCGGACTCGACCTCGACCACCAGGGTGTTCGCGAAGCTCTCATTGGCCATCGCGGATCTCCTCCAGCGCCGGCACCAGCAGCCGCGACCCCGGCCGCAGCCGCATCGGGTCGTCGATGTCGTTGGCCTCGGCGATCTCGCGCCACAGCTCGGCGTTGCCGTAAGCCTCGTACGCCAGTGACTGCAACGTGTCACCCGCGACCAGGACGTGCGAGTCCCGGGCCGCCAGCGCGCCCGAGGTGGGGTTCTGGCCGCCCTGCTCGCCGGAGATCTCCTCCAGGTTGACCGTGCACAGCGCGCGCACCGGCGTGCCCGCCGGGGTGAACAGGGTGTACTTCGCGTTCACGCTGGAGACGTAGGCCGGGAAGCCGGTCATGCCGCCCCACTTGAAGATCACCCACGGCGGCGAGCCCTTGCCGTGTTGGCGGCTGTCCTCGGTCGGCACGCAGCAGGCGAACAGCTGCTCGACCTTCTTCACCACGCTGTCGTCCATGTGCTCGGTGGCGTCGAGGAACAGTTCGAGGGTGAGCTTGGCCGGGTCCGAGCCCTTGAACTCGGGCGTGCCGGACTTGGCGTTGTTGGCCTGCCGGCTGCGCTCCCACTTGGCGTTCTTGCTCAGCGCCAGCTCCTTGGGGTTGAACTGGAAGGCGATCTCGTGCAGCAGCCCGCCGGGCTTGGCAGCACCGCCGGCCTTGGGCGGGCTGTGCACGGCGAGCGCGGCCTTCTGCAGGTTGCTGGGCGCGGCGTAGCTGGTCGCCTTCGACGCGCCGGCCGACGTGAACGTGATCGGGGATGCCACGGCCGCCTCACCTCGCCGACGACAGGAAGCCGTGGTGGGCCAGTTCGAGCGTCTCGGTCGCGACCTTCGGCGAGTCGGCGGACAGCTGCGGCCCGCTCCACCGCACGGGGACGACGCCGGACAACGACCAGCTCGCGATCACCGTGCCCTGCAACGTCCGGGCCTCGATGACCGCCGTCTTGCGCGAGATCCCGGCCGCCATGCCCGCGATCCACGTGATGATCTTGGCGGAGTCCTTGGTGACCGGCCGGGAGAGCTTGACGTTCGAGTACTTGATCCGCGTGGGGAGCTGCCACACCATCCCGTTGTTGCCGCCCTCTTCCCGCTGCTCGACGGTGAACTCCACGCCGAGCCCGTCGCAGCTGTTGAACGACCCGAGGCTCTCGTCGTCGATGCGCACCACGAAGCACACCGCGACCGCCTCCTCCACCTCAGCCATCGCCCCAGTCCTCTCAGTGCCACCGGTCGGTCAACGACCCGCGCCGTTCCCGGTCCAGCCAGAGTTCGGCCTTGAGCCGGCGCAACAGCGGGTCGTAGAGCTTCTTGAGCAGTTCCTCCGGCTCCGGCCCACCCGCCGACGCGGGCGGGCCGGCAGCGGCCGGAGCGGCGGACACGTCGGGCGCGTCGGCGGGCACATCGGCCACCTCCCGCGCCACCACGACCTCGGCGGCACGCTGCGGAACCTGCGGTTCGGGCGTCGAGGCCGGGCCTTCGACCCGCTGCACGAACGTCCCGGTGGTGTGCGAAACCGCCACCGGCGCCCCCAACCCCACCTGCCGAACCCGAGGCAACAACGCCCCGGTCTCCTCGACAATTCGTTGCACGTACCCGTTCGGCGTTGTGCGCGCTGTGCGCGCTGTCGCCGCTGACACCGGGGCCGTCGACGTTGCCGGGGCCGGCGGCCCAGCCTGACCCCCCACACCGAGCGTGCTCCGGTCAGGCTCGACACCCGCCACCACATCGGCACTCCGCAACACTCCATCCCGCTCAGAAGATCCCGAGGACATGACGCCGGGCGCGGTGGTTCCCGATGCGGTGACACTCGATGTGACGATCCGTTGGGCCGCGATCGTCGGCGCAAGCCCCGACGGCACAACGGTCACGCCAGGCGCTGTTTGCATCTCGGGCACGGGCAGTTGCGCCTCGACATGGTCTGGTTCGCTCAACACAGGCAATGCCGATGCCATCCCCAGCACCGGCCCGGTGGACTCCCTCACGAGTCCCGTGTCCAGCGTCCTCCCGCCTGACGGCGACCCTTCCTCCGCCCGACCAGCGGCAGGTTCGACCCGAGGCAACCCCAGCCCCAGCCGCGGCGGAGCAGATCGAGGTCGGGCCTCGACCCGAGCCACGACCGGCCGCTCAACCGACACCGAGGTCCCCGAAACAGGAACCGACCCCCGGTGCGCAGACTCCACGGACCGCTGCACGACACTCGGCGGCTCGACGCTCGGCGGCTCCACGCTTCTGGCTGCACCGGCCCGAGGCTCAACGGTGCGCTCCACTCGGGACTCGCCCACGATCGGCAAACCCGGCTCCGCAAACGTTTCCGTAGGCGCGATGGCCCGCTCCACCTGCACCGACTCCGGAACTCCCAGCACCGGTGCGGGTGACACAGGTTCGGGTGACGCAGACCCGTTTGGCACCGGCTCGGCCGAAGCGGACCCGAGTGCTATCGGCTCGGCGGGTGCGGGCTCGACCGCGATCTGTTCTGCCGCGACCTGTTCTGCCGTGGCCAGCTCAACGTCCGGCGTCGGAATCTGCGCCGAAACGGGGATCGGGGTCGGAATAGGGGCCGCCGTGGTGGGAGCAGTGGCGGGAGGTCTCAGTGAGGCCAGCAGGCGTTGCACTACCGAGCCGCGTGGCTTGCGGGTCGGGGAGTGGGCCAGGGGCATCGCCACGGACGGCTCGGCCGGCCTCGGCACCACCGGACGGGCCAGGCCGTCGATCAGGCCGGACGGTTCGTCGGACGCCACCCGGTGCGCCAGCGGCTCCAGGTAGGCCGGGGACCGCCAGGACGCCAGCGACGACGAGAACCGCTCCACCGGGTTCACCAGCGGGTGGTCCGGGAGCACCCGCTGGATGGGCGGCAGCGCACGCCACTCCCCGCGCAGCACGGGTTGCGCCGCACGCGGCTCGGCCTGCCTTCTGCCCCACGGCCACATCGCGGTTCACCGCCCCTGGCTGATCCGGTTGTTGATACGGGCGATCTCGGCCACGTACCGCAGCCGGTCGTGGTGCTCCATGTCCACGATGGAGTCCCACGACCAGTGGAAGTGGTACGCCACGTACGCGACCTCCTCGTGGAGGCGATCGGCCGCGTACGTCACGATTCCCCCAGGCGGCCGCCCGCGACGTCGACGCTGAACCCGTGCCCGCACTCCGGGCACGCCACCGCCGCGCGGGTGTGGCCCTCGCTGTTGATCCTGCGGTACATGTCCTGGAGGAACGCCAGGTCCGAGGCGAACAGGTTCTCCACGACGCCCACGTGGACGTCGGTGACCGTGCCGATCCGCTCGATCACGCGGGCCAGCAGCACCACCGTGAGGTAGGCCGCGTTCTCCCGCACCCGGTCGTCGCGCAACGGCACCAGCTCGTCCCGCGCGGTGGCCAGGCGCATCACGCCCGACCGGTGCACGACGCCCGTGTCGTCCACGTACCCGCGCGGCAGCTCGAAGGCGAACTCGGTGCGCATCAACGACTCCGGCGCGGGCACCGGGTCCGGTGGTTGCGGTGGAACCGCGGCCATCACCCTGCGCATGGCGTCACTCGACTTCCATCTGCTCGTAGGTGATCACGAGCTTCTCGGTGAGGACGCTGGTGTCGCCGGCCTTCAGCGAGCCGATCTCCAGCGACTTGGGCCACGCGTTGGTCAGCTTGTACCGCTTGATCGCGTTGCCCTCGTAGTCGTAGACGATGATCGCGCCGCCCTTGCGGGCGCTGGCCATCTTGCCGAAGTGCGCGTCCTTGACCCACTTCTCGAAGCTGTTGTCGCCGGTGAGGCCGCGGGTCAGGGTGACCTCGCCCGCCTTGGGCCGGCCGGGCAACTTCTTGATCATGTACTTGCCGTCGTTGGTGTTCTGCTTCAGCTCGATGACGTCCTGCTCCATCTTCAAGCCGGAGACCTCGGAGATCTGCTTGATCGCGACGCCGTCGACTTCGAGCCCGAACGAATGGCCGACCGAGGTGTCGAGGTCGGGAAGGGCCATGACTCAACCGCCTTTACTCGTTGACGAGGCTGGTGCCGCCGGAGATCTGGGCCAACCGGAAGATCACGAACTCCGCGGGCTTCACCGGGGCGATGCCCACCTCGCAGACCACCTGGCCGAGGTCGATGCTCTCGGCGGGGTTGGTCTCGCGGTCGCACTTGACGTAGAACGCCTCGTCCGGCGTGAGGCCGAACAGCGCGCCCTTGCGCCACTCCGTCACCAGGAAGGAGCTGATGGTGCGGCGGATCCGGGCCCACAGCGCGTCGTCGTTCGGCTCGAACACGACCCACTGGGTGCCGATGAGGATGGAGTCCTCCAGGTAGTTGAACAGCCGCCGCACGTTCAGGTACCGCCACGCCGGGTCGGACGACAGCGTGCGCGCGCCCCACACCCGGATGCCCCGGCCGGGGAACGACCGCACGCAGTTCACGCCGATCGGGTTGAGCAGTTCCTGCTCCGCCTTGGTCAGCTGGGTCTCCAGGGCCACCGCGCCGCGCACGACCTCGTTGGCGGGAGCCTTGTGCACGCCGCGCGTGCCGTCGGTGCGCGCCCACACGCCGGCCATGTACCCGCTGGGCGGCAGGAACTTGTGCTCGTCGCTCGCCGGGTCGAAGATCTTGATCCACGGGTAGTACAGGGCGGCGTACTTCGAGTCGTAGCCCGCGACGTTCTGCCGCCAGTCCCGGACCTGCTGCGGGTTCAGGTCGGGCGGCGGGTCGAGGATCGCCATCCGGTTGCCCATCAGCTCGCAGTGGGCGATGATCGCCAGCTGCACGGCCTTGACCGACTCCAGCGAGATCAGACCCCGCTGGTAGGAGCTCATCAGGTCGGGGACGGCGACCATGGTGATGTTCTCGATGGCTTCCAGGCCGCCGAACCCGGTGCGGTCCGCGACGTCGCCCACGTAGTCGTCCGGGGCGATCTTGCGCGGCACGGGCGGGGCGGCGGGCGCGTTCTTCAGCGTGACCGCGCCCTTGTCGGGCTTGGCCAACGCGGTGGACGTTTCCTCGATCGTGATCAGGTTCGATTTCTCCTGCACGACGGTGAGCACGTTGTCCTTGGTGCGCTTGGTGGTCACGTTGTGCGTCTCGACCACCCGGCCGTTCTGCCTGACCAGCAGCGTGAACCGGTCCTCCGGCTGGTTCTCGCCCACCGCGTCGGCCACCTCGACGGTGATCTCCGGCGCGCCCAGTTCCTTGGCCTGCACCCGGTAGTTGCCCAGGACGGCCTGCGGGCCGGTCGGCTCCGCGCCGTTGCCGCTGCCGTTGCCGCGCTCGCCGCCGATGCGGACCACGTAGCAGTTGCTGCCGCCGTTGAGGAAGTAGCCGTAGACCGACTGGGCCAGGTAGCAGTCCTCGACGAAGTCGCCGAAGGTCTGCGTGTACTGCGCCCAGTTGGACACGAGGGTCGGGGTGTTGAAGGGGCCGCGCGCGGCGAATCCGACGAAGGCGGCGACGGCGGTGCCCACGCCCTCGATGGGCCGCGCACCCGCTTCCACCTCCTCGACGTACACCCCCGGCGAGAGATAGGTGGGCATTTGCGTTGCCTCCCAAGTCCGTGCGGAACCGGCTGTGGGGAGAATGCTCCGGCCGGCGAGCACCTCCGCGAAACGACCGTGCGGGCTGTGCCAGGGGGAACCGATAGCTGCCCGAAGAGGCAACCGCCGGTCCGGCCGTTCCACGGGCAGCCGAAACCACCACACGGGAGGCGTCCCGACCAACCGGCGCGCACGTCGAAGAGCGGAATTCACTGCACCACAACGGTTTCCACGCACGCCGACGATCGTCGTGCGTGCGTCCCGAACGGGAAGGGCCCCTGGGAAGCGGCTACTCGGCCTCTTCCTCTTCTTCCCGCTGCACGTAGGTCTGCGCGGCCGGCGCTTCCTCTTCTTCCACGGGCGCGTCCTCGCGCTGCACGGTCTCCCCGACGTGGTCGTGGCCGTCGTGCCGCTGCACGGGGGCGGTGGGCGCGGCCGACATCACGTGGTCGGCGTTGGCACTGGCCTCGCGCTCGAAGCGGTCCGACGGGTCGCTCACCTTCACGCCGCCGCCGGCGTCCGCGCCGTCGACGGGGCCGCTGCGCTGCTGCACGACGTGCGTCAGCTCGTGCGCGAGCACGTGCTTGCCGGAGTCGGACGACGGGTCGTACCTGTCGTTCTGGAACACGATGTTCTCGCCCACCGTGTACGCCTGCGCGTTGACCGACTTGGCCGACTCGTGGGCCGCGCCGTCGGTGTGCACCCGGACGCCGGAGAAGTCCTGGCCGAACCGGGATTCCATGTCCTCGCGCACGCCCGCGTCGAGCGGCGACCCGGTGGACCTGATCACGCCGTGCACCGGGGACTCCTCGTCCACCACGGCGCTCGCGCCCGCGTTGCCGACCGCGCGTTGCAGGCCCAGCATGCCCGCCGGGCCCAGGACGTCGGCCCGGCCGGCCGCCGCCGCACGCCCCATCAGGTCGTGCTCCTCGCGTTCGACCCGGTCGCCCTTCGGCCGGAACGAGGCTTCGCCGTCGTGCTCGTGACCGCGCATGGTCGCCCCCACGTGTCAGAGGTGTCGCCCTAGAGGATGGTCCCGCCGGCGCGGGCCGCGCCGGCATCGGCCGCACGCCCACACGGGCGTTCCGGGCTGCCCGAACGGGCAGTGCACGCCCGCCTGGCGCACCGTCCCCGGTCACGACGCGACCAGGTCCAGGTACGGCCCGAACTCCCGCGCGCCGACCAGTCGCCCCAGCTTGCGGTACTCGCGGGCGACCGCGCCGACCACCTCGGCCATCCCGACCGGCCGGCCGCCCCCGGCGGCCAGGTAGGCGGCGGTGACGGCCGCCGAGCGGATGTGCCCGCCCGCCAGCTCGAACGCCGCGGCCAGGAAGTCCAGGTCCACCTCGGTGCGCGGCGCGCTGCTGCCCAGGCACTTGTCCCACAGCACCCGGCGCAGGTCCCGCTCGGGCACCGGGAAGTCGACCACGACGTCCAGCCGCCGGGTGAACGCCTCGTCCAGGTTGGCCCGCAGGTTCGTGGCCAGCACGGCGATCCCGTCGAAGGTCTCCATGCGCTGCAACAGGTACGCGCTCTCGATGTTGGCGTACCGGTCGTGCGCGTCGCGGACCTCGGACCGCTTGCCGAAGATCGCGTCGGCCTCGTCGAACAGCAGCACGCCGTTGACGCCCGCCGCCTCGGTGAAGATCCGCTCCAGGTTCTTCTCGGTCTCGCCGACGTACTTGTCCACGACGGTCGCGAGGTTCACCGTGTACAGGTCGAGGCCCAGCGACGCGGCGATCACCTCCGCCGACATCGTCTTGCCGGTCCCGGAGTCGCCCGCGAACAGCCCGGTCACGCCCCGCCCGCGCCCGCCGCCGGGGCGCATCCGCCACTCGTCGATGACCTGGCCCCGGTGCTTGGCGCGGGCCGCCAGCTCCTGCACCATGCCCACGACCGCGCCCGGCAGCACCAGGTCGTCCCACGTCACGGCCGGCTCGATGCGGCGGGCCAGCCGTTGCAGGCCGGCCGCGTTCTGGCTGCGCGCGCCCGCCCGCAGGTGCGCGGTGGTCACGACGCCGCCGTCCACCAGCGCGGACACCGACGCGGCCCGCGCGGCGCGGGTGATCTGGCCGGGCCCGAGCACGAAGTGCGCGGTGGCCGCGCCCGGGTCGACGCCCGGCGCGAGCTTGCCGTGCAGGCGTTCCCGCCACAGGTCGGCGCGGGAGGCCGCGGGCAGCGCCGGAGCCTCGTGCAGCAGCGGGGGATCGGTGCTCCACTGCGGGTTCCAGATGTCGGGCCCGTGCACCACGAGTGGCACCGACGGGTGGGTGAGCGGGCGCAGCCGCGGCTCGTCCTCGACCGGCCCGAGCACCACGCCCGCGCCGCGCAGCACCGCCTCCCGCAGCACGGCGGTGGCCAGTTCGTCGTGGTCCGGCTCGGCGCGCAGCCGGACCGCGTCGACCTCCAGCACCGCGAACCCGGCGTGCGCCAGCGCGGCGGCGGCCAGTTCACGCGCGCCGCCGCCCGGCCGTTCCCGCAGGTGCACCAGCCGGACCTCGGCCCGCAGCGCCCGCACGATCCGCGCCACGTCGGCGGCGGGCACCGGCTCGTCCACCACCCTGGCCACGCCCGCCAGCGCCGCGTCCGGCACGTCGTCGCCGAGCAGGTGGTTGACCACCCGGTCCGGCACGCGCAGCGACCGGGACAGGAACGGGCGCTCCCGGTCCTCCACCACCAGCAGGCCGGCGGCGAGCAGCGGGGCGGACGGGTCGAGCCGCGACCGCCCGGCGGCCGACGCCTCGGGCAGACCGCACAGCCGCAAGGCCAGCCCGGCCGTGGCCCGCCGCCGGGTCACGTCGTCGTTGAGGTAGCCGTAGAACTGCTCGAACCGGCTGTCCACGTCCGGCGCGAGCGCCACCAGCAGCACCTCGACGTCCAGGCCGGAGAGCCCGCCGACCTCGGCCAGCCGGCCCAGCCGGCCGGAGGCGACCGCGGACTGCGACGGCACGAACGGATCGCGCCGGGACGCCAGCAGCGACTCGATCGCCTCGTCGGACAGGTAGAGGCCGCGGAACGGGTCGTCCGGGTTCGGGTCGGCCTGGCGGCGCGCCGCGACCGCGTCCCGGATGCGCCGCTCCAGCGCGGCCAGCCGGGCGAACAGGTGCGGCAGGCTGCCCGCGTTCACGGGAGCCTGCGCGACAGGGCGGGGCGGTGGGCGACCGAGTCGTCACCCAGCTCCAGCCGCAGGCCGTCCTCGACCGGGGGCCCGGCGGCGAACACCCGGCCCGCGTCGACCGGGGCGGACACCACGACGTCCAGCGACGGCTTGAGCTCGCCGCCCAGCGCGGTCCACACGTCGGCGAACGCCCGGTCCTCCGGCGGCGGCAGCGCGACGGTCATCGGGACCGGGAGTTCCAGCGCGGCCAGCGAGCCGGTGAGCAGGGCGGCGGGCAGGGACTCGTGCCGCAGGATCCCGACCAGGAGTTCGGACAGCAGCCGGTGCTCGTCCTCGGAGCGCTGGGTCCACGCGGTGACGAGGTAGGAGAGCTTGATGTAGCGGGGCGGCAGGTGGCGGGCGACGACCTTGCCGTCGTCGTACTCGTTGAGCAGGCCGCGCTGGCGGCGGCGCACGTCCTCGCGGATGTCGTAGAGGTAGACGTTCACGGTGGGCGCGTTGCGGCGCGCCGCCCAGTCCTTGGTCGGCGCGTCGAACGCGACCTCGACGTCCGTGCCGCGCAGGGCGTCGTCCCGGACCAGCCGGCGAAGGGCCTCGTCCACCTCGTGAATCACGCTCCCACCCTGGGCCGCGGTGAAGGTCGCCGGGCAGCGGCGCGGCGGCGGTCCTGGGGGCAGCGCCGGCTGCCCGCGAGGGCAGTTCACCGGCCCAACCATTTCATTTGCAATTACCGCAGTACTACGGAAACGACGGTTCGGGCCTCCGCTTTTACGCGTATTGAACCCGACCTGATCGGTGCTACTGTGCGCGCCAACCGAGACGTCCCGGGCGAACTCGCGAGCCGTCCTCGGATGGTTGCCGCAGAAAGGATCCGTGGCCAATGGATGGTCGGCACCAACGGGCGCGCACCTCGTCGGACGATCCCGAAAGTGAGCCGACTTCGCCGCGGACGGCCATCTCGGTGGCCCGCTGGTCCGGCGCGGCGACCAGTCTCACCGGAACGCTGATCGCCATTCTGACATTTCCCACGGTAGTGCTGAAAATCATCGGCGCGGCGGTCTGCCTGCTGATCGGGGTGACCGTGCTGACCACCACGCGGGCCCGGGACAGACCCCCGCCGCGCGTGCTGCTGTCGTTGACGCTGGCCGGCGGCGCGGCATTGGCGCTGGTAGTCGTGCTGGCGAGCGGGCACGCCCCGACCGAGCAGGCGACCTCGCAGGCCGCGCCGGGCACGCCCACCACCGCCGCCGACACGATCGGATCGGCGAAATCGATCCCGAACACCGCCCCCGGCGCCATTTCCCTGGTCGACGTGGGACCGGTCCGCAACGACCCGGCGGAAAACCTCTGGACCACCGGCCCGGTCCGGCTGAAAGGCGTGCCGCACGACCAGGCGATAGCGGCCACCGGCGCGTGGTGCGGTTCGAACCAGATCGAATACCCGCTGGACGGCCGGTTCGACCGGTTCACCGCATTCGTCGGCATCTCCGACGAGTCCGCCGAGACCAAACCGCTGGACTTCTTCGCGCTGACCGACGGAAATCGCGTGGTGGACCTGGCCGCGGTGAGCAACAAAGCGCCGCAACTGGTGGAGATCGCGGTGACCGGCGTGGCCCGCCTGGTGATCGGCGTCAAACCACCCGCCGGCGACCCCAGCAACTGCCCCGGCCCGGAACGCGTGGGCGTGTGGGCCGACCCGCTGCTGATCCCGGTCAGGTGACCACCCGACCCGTTCAAGGGGGCGGGACCCCGGGCCGGCTCGCCTTCCGAGCCGGCCCGAACCCCTCAACCCTCGGCCACGTACGAGGTCACGTCCTCGGCCACGTCCTCCGGCAGGTCCTCGACGTCCTCGAACCACGACGTGACGTTGTCCAGCGCGGCCGCGACCAACTCGGCCTGCCTGGGCGTGATGACGATGACCCGCCCGGCCGAATCGGTCACTTTCACGTGCGGCAGGGACAGTTCGATGACCGCCGGTCCGAGATCGCCGAACCCGGGCACGACGAATCGCTTGCCGAGCGGCCGACTGGCCATGTGGTCGAGCTTCTGCTGGGTGTTCATGACGGCAGGTTGACATTGTGCGACGGGTGCAATACATAGCCCGATCGGGTCATTGCCGATCAAATGCAGAATTGACGACGATTGGCCGCATGCCAGGAAACGCCTACACGTCGGTGCGCTCGCGGACCGTGGCCAACGCACTGCGACTCTACCGCGAGCAACACCACATGAGCTGCGAAGACGTCGCGGAGATGCTGGGCGTGTCGGCCAGCAAGATCAGCCGGATGGAGACCGGGAAGAGCGGGCTGCAGATGGACGACGTCGCCTCCCTGCTCGGCTTCTACAAAGTCCCCGGCGCACGCCGCCGCGAACTGCTCGACCTCATGCGCCGGGGCGAGGAGATGGGCTGGTGGGAACGTCAAGCCGGACTTCCGAAGCTGTGGCGCGCACTGATCGACTTCGAGAACAAAGCGTTGCGCATACACAACTACCAAGCTTTGATGATCCCCGGCCTGCTCCAGACCGCCGAATACGCCCACGCGCTGGTGAAAGCCATAGACCCCACCCTCTCGGAGTACGAACTGGACAAGCTGGTCTCGGCCCGGATGGCCCGGCAGACCCTGTTGTCCCGGAGCAACGGTCCGCAGTACCTCGCGGTGGTCCACGAAGCGGCGCTGCGCATCGAGGTCGGCGATCGCGGGGTGATGCGCCGCCAGCTCCGCCAACTCCAGAACGTCCTCGAACGGCCGAACGTCACCGTCGTGGCCGTACCGATGAGCGCCGGGCCGCACGTCGGGCTGCGCGGTGCGTTCATGGTCTTGGAGTTCGAGCACGAGCCCGCGATCGTGCACGTGGAGAACCAGGTGACGGGCCTCTTCCTGGAGGACCCGGCGGATCTGGAGGGCTATCGCCTTGCTCTCCGCAATATCCTCGGGGTGAGTCTTGCACCCGGTGCAACGGCCGACCTGCTCGCCGAGCTGATCAAGGAGTGACCGTGGACCTGACCACAGCCCGCTGGCGCAAGAGCAGCCGCAGCAGCAACACCTCCGACTGCGTCGAACTCGCCCGCACGGACGCAACCGCAGCCATCCGCGACTCCAAGAACCCCACCGGCCCCACCCTCGCGTTCACCACCAAGGGCCTGACGGCCTTCCTGGCCGGCCTGAAGTAGCGCCGGCCATTCATGATCTTGGACTTTGATCACGGGCCGTCCCCGTGCACGTGCTCGCCGAGCTGATCAAGGAGTGACCGTGGACCTGACCACAGCCCGCTGGCGCAAGAGCAGCCGTAGCAGCGACACGTCGAACTGCGTCGAACTCGCCCGCACGGACGCAACCGCAGCCATCCGCGACTCCAAGAACCCCACCGGCCCCACCCTCGCGTTCACCGCCAAGGGCCTGACGGCCTTCCTGGCCGGCCTGAAGTAGTGACCGTCTCCGGCGGCCGGGGTTGCCGGCCGCCGGAGACGGCTCAGTACCAGTCCGACCAGGGTCCGGAGCCCGCGCTGGCCTGCCGCTTGCAGTGCGAGATGTGGTCGGGGCCCCAGGCGCAGACCACGATGCTCAGGTCGGTCGCGTAGCCCACGTTCGGCTTGGTCGTGAGGTAGCCGCCGAGGCTGCTCCAGTTGCTCCAGCCGCCGGGCGAACCCGCGGACTGCCAGATGTGGTGCATGGCGTTCCCGCCGCCGATGCCGAACACCTCCAACGTGCAGGCGGCGTTGTAGTTCCGCGCGACGGCGATGTCGTAGACGAGCGACCCGCCGAGGCTGTGCCAGCCGCTCATCGGACCGCCTGGGGACACCTGCCACTGGTGCCACAGCGCCCCGTTGTCACCGATGCGGAAGTTCTCCACCCGGCCGTCGCAGTTCGATATCGAGATCGGCGTGGTGGCCGGCGCGGTCACCGCCCCCTCCGCCCGCGGTGCCGCCGCGGCGGTGCCGGAGATCATTCCGGCGACGCAGACGGCCACCGCCGCCGCGAGCACCAGTCCCCTGGCGCGCCCCAGCCTGTTCACCCTGTTCGACAACACGGCAATCCCCTCTCCTACGCCGGTGGATCGGGCCTCGGACCGTCCGACCTGGTCGGACCGGGCTGTCGATCCGGGTCACAGCATGTCGACGACCGATTGCCGTTTCGTTGCCGGCGACCCCCGCCGGCCGCCTCACGCCGTCCCCGAACCGCCGTGCCCGCCGGCCGGAGCTTTCTCGATTCCGACGTCCTGTCCTGTGTGGACGGGGTGTAGTCGGCGCACGACCCGGGTATGCGCCACGCATGGACCGCGCGGACGTGGAATTGACCCTGGCGGCACGACCCGCGCACCTGTCCACGGTCCGAGCCGTCGCCAAGGCCATTGCCCGGCCGCTGCCCGGACTCGCGGTGGACCTGGTCATCGCGGTGGACGAGGCGTGCGGGACGTTGATCGCCCGCGCCCGCCGGCACGCCCTGCTGGTGTGCCGGTTCGTCCGAGACGGTGATTCCGTTCGGTTTCGCGCACAGGTCCGCTCCTCGGCCGTGACCGTCCCCGACCACCGCTCGTTGTACTGGCGGGTCGTCAGTTCGGTGACCGACACGGTGGCCACCTGGGTGGACGGAGACGGCCTGTTGCACGTCGAGTTGAGGTGCCGGGCATGAACGCGGTCGACTACCAGCCGCTGTTCGTGGAACTGGCGGCGGCACAACGTGACGGCTCGCGCTATGCGCGGCTGCGCGACCACCTGGTCACCGAGCACCTACCGCTCGCCTGGCACATCGCCGACCGGTTCGCCGAACGCGGGGAGAACGCGGACGACCTCAGGCAGGTCGCCGCCTTGGGGCTGATCCACGCCGTGGACCGGTTCGACGCGAGTCGCGGCATCGAGTTCCTGGCCTTCGCGGTGCCCACGATCACCGGCGAGGTGCGGCGCTACCTGCGCGACCAGGGGTGGGCGGTGCGGGTGCCGCGCCGGCTCAAGGAGCTGTGCCTGTCGATCGACACCGCGCGGGTCGAGCTGGCCCGGCGCACCGGCCGCTCCCCCAAGCCCACCGAGGTCGCCCGGCACCTGGGCATCGGCCTGGACGAGGTGTACGAGGGCCTGCACGCCACCTCCGCGCACCACCTGCTGTCGCTGGAGGAGCTGACCGGCGGCGAGCTGGCCGCCGACGGGCTGGCGTTCGACGACCCGGCGCTGGAGGTGGTGGAGCTGCAACACGCGCTGGACCCGATGCTGCGCGGCCTGCCCCGGCGCGAGCGGCGGATCGTGGTGCTGCGGTTCTTCCGGAACATGACGCAGAGCCAGATCGCCGACTCGGTGGGAGTCTCCCAGATGCACGTGTCCAGGCTTTTGAGCCGATCACTGGCCCGGTTGCGCAGTCTGCTCGATGATGTGTGACTGAGCCCACACCGGGCTGGAAAGCGGGGTGGTCGCCGTGGCGGACCTGTCCTGGCCGCAGCGCACGGCGCTGGTGCTCGGCGCGCTGCTCGTGGTGTGGGGGTTGGTCGACTTCGTCGCCGGGCGCACGCCGCTCGGGCTGCTGCACGTGATCACCGGGGCGGCGGTGCTGGTGGCCGCGTTCCGGGCGCGGGCGATCCGGCTCGTGGGCACGTTGATGGGACTGGTGTTCCTGGTCGTGTTCGCCTACGGGCTGGGCGACACCGGCGGCGCGATGGACGCCGGGTTCCTGGGCAACGCGGCGCACCTGCTGCTCGGGTTCGCGTCGGTCGGGATCGCGGAGAGCTGCGTGTGGTGCGAGCAGCGCACCCGCGGCGCGGTGCGGCGGGTCGAGCGCCTGCCCTAGCCCGCCGCGCGGTTGCCCCGGACGTGGGACGGGTACCTCCTCGGTGACGACGACCGGGAGGGACCGCGATGCAGAGCTGGCACGGGGTGGTGGGGGTCGACGGTCCGTTCGCCTCCGTCTACCTCGACGTGAGCGACCACCTGGACCTGCGGTGGCGTGCGGTCCGGGACCAGTTGGAGGGCTTCGGCGCGGGGCCCGGCGTGCTGGCGGTGCTCGACGGGGCGATGGTGGAGGCGACGCCGGCCGGGATGACCGGGCGGGCGCTGGTGGTCGGCGACGGGCGGGTGCTGGTGGACCGGTTCCTGCCGGTGCCGCCGACCGGGTACGTGGCGCGGTTCGGCGACCTGCCGTACCTGCTGCCGATGGTGGACCTCTCCGAGCCGCTGCTGCCGCACGTCGTGGTCGACGTCGGCGCGCACGGCGCGGAGCTGCGCGGCGTCGACCCGACCGGCCGGGCGGTGGCGGTGGCCTCGGTGGGGGCGCGCCGGCCCGACCGCCGGCTGGACCCGGCCGAACTGGCCGACGTGGCGTCCGAGGCGACCTCGCTGGTGGACCTGGTGCGCGCGCCGCTGCTGGTGCTGGCCGGCACGTTGTCGGCGCGGCGGTCGCTGCGGGTGGCGCTGCCCGAGCGGTACCGGCACCTGGTGGTCGAGGTGGAGGGCGCGCCGGACCGCGCGGTGGCGGCGCTGGCCGGGCGGGCCGACCAGGACGGCCGGCGGGCGGTGGTGCAGCGGTTCCGCGACGAGTCGGCGCGGCTGACCGGGCGGGCCGTGCACGGCGTGGCGGCGGTGCAGGCCGCGCTGGAGGCCGGGACGGTCGGCACGCTGCTGCTCAGCGACCCGCTGGTCGGGTCGCTCGACGCCGACGGCGGGCGCGCCGACGAGGTGCTGCCGCTGCTGGCCGCGGCGTCCGGGGCGGAGGTCGTGCTGGTCGGCGACGCCGTGCGGCTGCACGAGGACTCCGGCGCGCTGTTGCGCGACTGAAGACGTCACCGCGCGACCCGCTGGGCGGGCGGTGCCGGGACCGTGGGCACGGCGGCGGAAACCCACTCGCTAAAATTCACCCGGAAGTTTGGGTTGAACCGCGCGCCCACGGGGTATTGGTGCGCCATGACGCAGTCGAGGACCGTGGGCGGGGGGACGCCGCCCGTCGACGTCCCGGCGCGCATCCCCCCGTCTGCAGTGCAGGATCACCCCGGAGTCGACGGATTCCGGATTACCGTGGACCACGCGCCGCACCGGCGGTGCGCGATGAGAGAGGAGACGGGCGTGCCAGAGCCCTCGGCAGCGCTCGCGTCCGTACAGGTGGACCGGTCGGACGGGGTGGTGGTGCTGCGCGTGTCCGGCGAGCTGGACGCGAGCAGCGCGGACGAACTGGCCAGGCCCCTCAAGAGCGCCCTGGTCGACGGGGTGCGGGGTGTGGTGGTCGACCTGACGCAGGTCCGGTTCCTCGGGTCGGCGGGTCTCGAATCGCTGGTCACCGGCAGCAAACGGGCGGACGGGCTCGGCGTGCCGCTGCTGGTCGTCGCCGTCGGCCGCGCGGTGCTGCGGCCGATCGAGGCGACCGGGCTGACCGCGGTGTTCACCCTCGCGGAGACCCTGGAAGAGGCCCTCGGGCGGATCTAGCCCTCGCGCACGCCAGGTGCGGCGGGCGGAGCCGGTGCTCGATCACCGGAACTCCGCCCGCCGTTCGCTTTTCCCACCCCTGTGGCGGGCGTCCCGAGCGCACCGCGCGCCCACCCGGCAGGCTGGCCGTGAACGTGACCGGCTCCTGCGGGCAATACCGGGTGTGAGGACGATGACCGATCACGCGGCACCCGCGTCCCGGGCGGCCCACGCGGACGACCGACCCGACCTGTCCGGCCCGCGGCCGGACCAGGTCTTCGGGGACCTGTTCGACCGCCACGCCCGGCCGCTGCACCGCTACCTGGCGCGCCGGGTGGGCGACCTCGCCGACGACCTGGTCGGCGAGACCTTCCTGGTGGCGTTCCAGACCCGGACGGGCTACCAGCCCGACCGCGGCACGGTCCGGGCGTGGCTCTACGGCATCGCCACGAACCTGCTGCGCCGACACCTCCGGCAGGAGGTGCGCGGCCTGCACGCCGCCGCGCGGGCGGCCGGTTCGGCGGCGGGCGACGAGGACCACGGCAACCGGGTGTCCGACCAGGTCGACGCGCAGGCCCGGACCCGGCTGCTGGCCGGCGCCCTGGCCGGGCTCGACGTCGGCGACCGGGACGTGCTGCTGCTCACCAGCTGGGCCGGGCTCGACTCGAACGAGGTCGCCGAGGCGCTGGGCATCCCGGTCGGCACCGTCCGGTCCCGGCTGCACCGCGTCCGCCGCACCCTGCGCGCCCACGCACCCACCACCGACCACGCGAGGACTCGCGATGAGTGACGACAACGTCCACCGCATCTGGACCGACGACGAGCTCGACGGCGCGCTGGACGCGCTCAACGCGGACACCCGCGCCGACGAACCGGCCCTGGCGCGGGCCAGGGCCGCGCTGGTGGGCACCGCGCTCGCCGGCGGCACGACGACGAGCACCACCGAGCAGGGGGAGATCGAAGTGACCGAGGAACAGCGTCCCACGCGGTCCAAGCGGCGCTGGCTGGCCGGGGCGGCGGCGGTGGCCGTGCTGGTCGCGGCCGGGCTCGTGGCGCAGACCGTCTCGTTCGGCCGCGACCGCGCGCCGGCCAGCGCCGAGGCGGTCTCGGCGCTGGACCGGGCGGCGGCCCTGACCATCGGCGCGGCCGACCCGGCGGTCGGGCCCGGCCAGTACCGCTACGTCGCCACGCACGCGTGGTGGATGGCCTCGACGGCGGGCACCGACAAGCAGTTCGCCCGGCTGGCGGAGAACGTGCTGGAGACGTGGGCGCCGACCGACCCGCGCGACGAGTGGCTGCTGCGCCGCGACGTGACCGGCAACCAGCAGTGGGTGCTGGGCACCGAGCAGGAGGCCAAGGCCGCCGGGGTGTCCGCCGAGGGCGGCTGGCCCGAGGGCGAGTGGCGGGCCCCGTGCGGCGACTTCTTCGCGCAGGACCCGGCGAAGCGCTGCGCCGAGCCGGGCAACTGGCAGAACCCGACCGCGCAGTGGCAGGCGGGCCTGCCCACCGACCCGGACGCGCTGTTCGAGCGGCTGTCCGCCGACGCCCCGGACAACGACCTGGGCGACGCCGAGCTGCTGGTCTACGCCGCCGACGCGCTGCGCAGCGGCCTGGTCGGCAAGGACCTGCGGGCCGCGCTCTACCAGGCGCTGGCCAAGCTGCCCGGCCTGGAGGTGACCGAGAAGCAGGCCAACCTGGCCGGGCGGGTCGGCACCGCCCTGGGCATCGACGACGGCACCACCCGGCACGAGATCATCATCGACCCCGCGACGGGCCAGTTCATCGGTGAGCGCCAGGTCGCGAGCCGGGACGGGGACTCGTTCAAGGCGGGCACCGTGCTGAGCTTCACGTCGGTGGACACCGGGGTGGTCGACACGATCGGCGTCAAGCCCGCCAGCTGACCCGGGGGGAAGGGGGTCCGTGCGCGTCGGGGGCGCACGGACCCCCTTCGTCGTCCCGGGTTCAGTCCTGGCCGATGTCCTCGAACCACAGCTCCGGGCGGGCCGCGATGAAGTCGGTCATCAGGCCGGCGCACGCCGGGTCGTCCAGCAGGGTGATCGCCACGCCGTGCTCGGCCAGCCAGTCGTGGCCGCCGTGGAAGGTGCGGGCCTCGCCGACCACCACCCGGGGGATGCCGAACTGGCGGACCAGTCCGCTGCAGTACCAGCACGGCGACAGCGTGGTGACCATGATCGTGTCGCGGTAGGTGCGCCGGCGGCCGGCGGCGCGGAACGCGGCGGTCTCGGCGTGGGTGGACGCGTCACCGTCCTGGACCCGCCGGTTGCGGCCGCTGCCGAGCAGCACGCCGTGCACGTCGAACAGCGCCGCCCCGATCGGGATCCCGCCTTCGGCCAGCCCCGTCCGGGCCTCCCGCACCGCCACCGCGAGCATGTCCTGTGCGTCCACCCGCCCAACCTATCCGGTCACCCGCGCGCCGACGCCGGTCGGCGCGCAGGTGCTGGAGCCGACGCGGTCGCCCTCGGGGCGGTCGAGCAGGTCGGCGGCGGGCACGCGGGGTCAGCGCCTGACGGCGTGCTCGGTGAAGTGGCCGCAGGCCCGGAAACCCAGGCGGCGGTAGACCGGTTCGCCGTCGGCCGACGCCTGGAGGACCGCGATCCGCGAGCCCAGGGCGCGGGCGGTGCGCAGGGCGGCGACGGTGATCGCGCCGCCGTGGCCCCGGCGGCGGTGCGCCGACAAGGTGCAGATGTTGTAGATCCCGGCGACACCGGCGTGCGGGAACACCTCGGCCGAGCACACCGGGACGCCGTCGGCGTACCCGACCAGGTACCGCGCCAGGCTCGTCAGGGCCTCGGTGGCGGCGAAGAAGTCGCGGACGGTCGCGGCGGGCGGCGTCCAGTTCGCGGCCAGGACCCCGGCGAAGTCGGCCAGTTCGTCCTTCGTGCTCACCACGCGGAGGTCGAGCTCGGTCGGCGGCGCGGGGCGGTCGTCGAGCTCGGCCCACATCGCGGTCTCGCGCTCGACCGGCGGGAACCCGGCGGCGGCCAGCCGGTCGGCCAGGTCGGGCGGGGTCGACGCGGGGCCCACCCACCAGGAGAACGGACGGCCGGCAGGCAGGCCGGCGACCGTCTCGGCGATGCGGCGGTCGGCGCTGCCGGCCGTGAAGCGGGCCGCGGCGACGATGTTGAACGTGTCGTCGGCCAAGCCGCTGTCGGCGACCAGGACGTCACCGGGCTCGGCTACGGTCGAGCCCGGCAGGCCGCGGCGCAGGTGACACGCGTGCTCGGCCAGGTTCGCCTCGATGCGGGCCGAGAGGTCGTCGGCACTGGTCATGAGATCACCCCAAGGTATCGCTGACGGTGGGCAACCGGCGGGGCAGCGGTCCGGCGCCCCCGCCGCGCACTACGCGCCGGAGCACTACGCGCCGAAGCAGAGGAACCCGACGCTGGCCGCGAACTCCGCGTCACCGCCGTCGGCGTGCGCCCGCTGGGCACCCGCCAGCGCGACCGCCGGGGCCTCGCCCAGCCCCAGCCGCCGGTGCAGGTCGACCATCAGCGGCGTGGTCACCTCGGCCGGCACCGGCACCACCGGCGCGACCAGGGTCCGCGTGCCCAGGCCCAGCAACGCCGACGTGAAGCCCATCAGCTCGTCGCCCGGCCGCACCGCCGACAACCCCGAGTCGCACGCCGACAGCACCACCAGCGCGGGCGGGGTGCGCAGGCGCTCCAGGTCGTAGACCGTCAGCGGGCCGTCGGCCAGTTCCAGCGCCGAGAACAGCGGGTTGTCCGCGCGGAACGAGCCGTGCGCCGCGACGTGCGCCAGCGGCGCGCCGTCCATCGCCGCCGCCACCGCGTCCACCGTCGCCGCCCCGCCCACCAGCACCGTGGCCTCGGTCGCGAACGGCGTGATGGCGGCGATCTCGGTCGGCGCGGCGGGCAGCCTCGGCCCGGCCGCGAGCACCGGGCGGTCGTGCGGCACCCGGGACGACGCCGCCGCACGCTGCCACACCGTCGCCGACGGCACGACCGTCACCGAACGCCCCCGGCAGCCCGGCAGCGCCGACCACGGCAGACCGCCGAGCAGCCCGGTCGGCGCGAGCACCAGCGCACGCCCGTCCAGCCTGCGCCGCAACGGTTCCAGCAGCCGTCGGTCCAAAAGGGACGCTGCGTGTTCCGCGCCCGCGCGCACCGCCGTGCGGTCCAGGTGCTCGGGCAGCGTCACCAGCCGGTGCAGCGCGAACCGCAGCAGCCGGATCTCGCGCACCGCGCCGTCCAACGGCCCCAGCCGGTGCAGGCTCGCCCGGCCGCCCGCGACCACCACGGCCAGCAGCGCGCCCTCGAAGTCGACGTACTCCACCAGCGCCGCGTCCCCCAGCGCCCACGCCAGGTCGCGCACCGCGGGCACCCGGTCGACCGCTCCCCCGCCGCTGGTCTGCCGGGTCAGCTCGCGCACCCGCTGCTCGCCGCGCAACTGCCGCTGCCGCAGCGCCGACGTCGGCTTGCCGGCCAGCAGCGCCAGGTCGATGTCCGAGGTCACCGCCCGCAGCTCGGCCAGCGCGTCGGCCAACCCCGAGTCCTCCGGCGGGCGCGCGGGCGTCATCCGCATCGCCCCGGCCCGCCAGCTCTCCGCCCAGCTCAGCACCTGCCCGGCGTGCCCGCCGGCGACCGCCGTGCGCAGACCCTCCAGCGCCAGCGCCTTGCCCTGCGCGCCGCTGAGCGCCCGCAGCTCCGCCGCGCCCAACGACACCCGGTACTCGTCGAGCAGCCCCAGCCCGCGTCGCAACGCGCTCTGCGCGCCCCGCGCGTTGCCCGCCAGGTCGCGCCGCAGCGCCTCGGCGTACCAGCCCTGCACGCGGTGCGCCGCCGGGCCGCCGCGCCGGGCCGCGCCGGCCGCCGTCAGCTCGACCAGCGCCCGCCTCTTGTCGCCGAGCTCGCGGGCGATCAGCGCCGCGTCCACCCGCGCCTCCAGGCCCGCCATCCGCCAGCCCAGTTCGTCCAACCGGGACGCCACCCGCGTCATCGCCGTGCACAGCGCCCGCGACCGCTCGCCGCTCAGGTACGCCGCGCGCAGCTCGACGTGCCGCGCGCCGACCTCCCACACCTCGCGCTTCTCGCGACGGAAACCCTTGCGCGCCAACACCGCCGTCCGCACCGCCAGGTCGAGGTCGCCCTCCATCAGGGCGATCCGCGCCCGGTAGAACAACGCCTCCGAGCGGGCCAGCACCAGGCTCTTGTCCAGCTCCAGCAGCGCCCGGTCGGCCGCCGCCCGCGCCTCCTCCAGCAGCGGCACCGACACCAGCACCTCCAGCCGGTTGATCAGCAGCGCCGGACGCGGCACCTCCAGCCGCCGGTACTCCCGCTCGGCCTCGGCGAACATGGTCAGCGCGCGCGGCACGTCCCCGGCGCGCGACGCCGAGATGCCCGCGTTCCACCGCACGTCCGCGACCGCCAGCTCCTGGTCCAGCTCCCGGTACAGCGCGGCGGCCCGGTCGAAGTCCTCGTCGGCCGCCCGCAGGCCACCGGTGTAGGCGCGCAGCAGGCCCCGGTTGTTGCGGGCGCGGGCCTCGCCGAGCTTGTCGCCGTCGCGCCGGGCCGCCTCGATCGCCCAGTTGTACTCGCGGCGCGCCTCGTCGTAGCGGCACAGGTAGTGCAGCACCAGGCCGCGCTGCATCCGGGCGTAGTCGGCGTCCACCCCGCGCAGCTCGGGCAGCGCCGCGTTCACCGTGCGCAACGCCTGCGCGTGCCGCCCGGTGTTGGACAGCACGAACGCGAGGCTCACCCGGGCGAGCGCGGCGAGCCGGCCCGAACCCGCTTGCTCGGCGATCCGCACCGCGCGCCTCAGGTGCCGCAGCGCGCCGTCGAACTCGTGCAGTTCGCGCAACGACAGGCCGATCGCCCGTTCGGCGGTGGACGCCTCGCGCGCGTCGCCCGCCGCCCGCGCCGCCTTCAGCGCCGAACGGCCCATCTCTATTGCCGCGTGCGGGTCCCGTTGCCGGGCTTCCAGCGCTGCGGCAGCGGATACACCGGTCACGAACCACACTTTATTACCAAGAACACTGTGGTAGCTTGATCAAGCTCAGCACCCGTCTACGCTGCATGTGAGGCCGTGGTGTCCGAATCGTCGAACCGCCCAGAGCTGTACGTGAGAGCGTTCGAGCAGGCGATCAGGGAGCACAAGGACCTGCGGCTGCACGCCGAGCGCGGTCGCGAGTTCCTGTTCGTCGCGCGGGAGCTGCTGACCATCCCCGAGGACGTGCTGCGGGTCGCTCGCAAGCTCACCCAGAACGGGATCGGCAACGAACGCGGACGCGATTTCGCGGGCATGTCCCGACTGGTGCTGCCGCGCAACCCCGACGACATCCCGGCCATCGTCCGGTTGCTGCGCGACCCGCAACAGTGGCCCGGCGAGCGGGTGCCGTTCGTGCAGCCGCACCACGCGGTCGTCGGCCACGGCGGCAACATGCACGGCCACCCCGGGCAGCCCCCGCACGTCGCGGGCCCCATCCCGGACCCGCCCGCGGGCTCGGAGGCCAAGGGCAAGGGCGTCGTCGTCGGCATCCTCGACACCGGCATCGCCAAGACCGCCGCGAACGACCACCCGCTGTGGCTGGGCGGCGCGTACCTGCCCCGGGCCGACGAGGTCGACGCCGCCTACTCCAGCGGCGACGTGTTCGCGCTCGAAGGCGGGCACGGGACGTTCGTCGCGGGCGTGGTGCGGCAGGCCGCGCCGGGCGTGCGGTTCGACCCGGAGAAGGCGCTCGACCCGTCCGGGCTGGGCACCGAGGAGGACTTCGCGCGGGCGCTGGGCTCGTTCGACGAGCAGGTGCAGATCGTCAACATCTCGCTGGGCTGCTTCACCCAGGACGACGTGGCCTCGGAACCGGTCCGCCGCGCGCTGGCCAAGCTGCCCAGGACGACCGTGGTCGTCGCGTCGGCCGGCAACCAGGGCACCAACCGGCCGAGCTGGCCCGCCGCGCTGCCCGGCGTGGTCGGCGTGGCCGCCGTGGCGCAGGAGCGGGACGGCACGCGCGCGCCGGCGTGCTACTCGAACTTCGGGCACTGGGTGGACGCGTGCGCGGTCGGCAACCGCACCAGCACCTACCTCAAGGGCAAGTGGGCGCTGCCGGGCGACACCGCGGTCGACGTCTACGACCGGTTCGCCTACTGGCTGGGCACCTCGTTCGCCGCGCCGCACGTGTCCGGGCGGATCGCCGAGACCATGACCACCCACGGCCTGACCGCCGAGGCCGCCCGCGACAAGCTGCTCGCCGGACCGGCGTTCTTCCCGAACTACGGGGTTCTCGTGGAGTAGGCGTATCTGGCGAGGACGCCCGCGCTCCGTAGTGTGTGGAAGCAACGAGGAGACCCGAGCCCAGGAGGGGCCGTGACCCCTGCATCTCCCACCGCCGCGCTGGTCGGCGCGGCGGCGCAGGGCGACCAGCGGGCGTGGAACGAGATCGTGGACCGCTACACGCCGCTGGTGCTGTCGGTGATCTACAAGCACCGGCTGCGCCCGGCGGACGCGGCGGATGTCAACCAGACGCTGTGGCTGCGCCTCGTCGAGCAGATCGGCAAACTGCGCGACCCCGACGCGCTGCCCGGCTGGATCTCCACCACCACCCGCAACGAGTGCCTGCGGATGCTGCGCATCCAGCAGCGCACCCAGCCGTACGACCCGCTGTCCGACGAGGAGCCGGCCAGCCCGGTCGACGCGGTGGCGGACCTGGACGAGGAGATGGAGGCCGCGCAGCGCCGGCAGGCGTTGCGCGACGGGTTCCGGACGTTGACCGCGCAGTGCCGGGAGCTGCTGGCCAAGCTGATGGCCGACCCGCCACCCAGCTACGCCGCCGTCAGCGAGCAACTGGCGATGCCGGTCGGCAGCATCGGGCCGACCCGCATCCGGTGCCTGGAGAAGCTGCGCCGGACCCCCGAGGTGCTGCGGCACCTCGACCCCCGGCCGGTCCGCGGCGGTGTCGGAGGAGGTGTGCCCGGTGAGCGTTCCGGGGTGGGAAGGCGATGAGGTCCTGCTCAGGGACCTGACCGAAGCGCTGGCCGAGGCGCGCGCCGTGCCCGAGCAGTTCTACGAGGCGGCGCGGGCCGCGTTCACCTGGCGCACCGTCGACGCCGAACTGATGCTGCTGACCAGCTACGACTCGATCCTGGACGCCGAGCTGGCGGGCCGGGCGCGGGCCGCGCTGACCGCCCGGCAGCTGGTGTTCGACGCCGAGGGGATCTCCGTGCAGGTGGAGGTGACCGAAGCCGGCGTGGCGGGGCAGGTGCTGCCCGCGCGGGCGGCCCGGGTCACCCTGCTCACCGCGACCGGCCCGGTGGAGGACGCCGAACTGGACGAACTGGGGTGCTTCCTGCTCGGACCACCCCCGGCCGGCCCGATCCGGTTCCGCCTCCAGACCGGCAGCACGACCGTGATGACCGACTGGGTCTGCGTCTAGCCCCGTCGCGATGCCCAGCCCTTCGCGACGGGGCCCTTTCACGCCCGCCCCGCGGCCGTGGCTGCCTGCTCGCCGTTGCCCCCTCCTGCCCGGTCACGCCCGTCCTCTGTTGTCTGCTCGCCGTTGTCCACTTGTGGGTGATCACGGTGCCGAATCGATCGGAACAGGCCCAGCCGCCAGTACCGTGAAGCCGGATCTTCTTCCCGACGGCGGAGGCGTGGGCGGTGACCGAACAAGTGCGCTGGTCACCGGCCGGGGTCGACCTCGACCTGCCGAGCTCGGCCCGCATCTACGACTACCTGCTGGGCGGCGGGCACAACTTCGCCGCCGACCGGGCCGTGGGCGAGGCGCTGGCCGAGGTGCTGCCCGTCCGCGACATGGCCCGGCTCAACCGGTCCTACCTGCGGCGCGTGGTGCTGGCGCTGGTCGAGGCGGGCGTCACCCAGTTCCTCGACCTCGGGTCGGGCATCCCGACCGTGGGCAACGTGCACGAGGTGGCGCAGGACGCCAACCCGAAGTGCCGGGTGGTGTACGTGGACATCGAGCCGGTCGCGGTGACGCACGCCGAACTCCTGCTGGCCGCCAACCCGGACGCGACGGTGATCCTGGCCGACCTGCGCGACCCGGACGCGGTGGTGAACGCGCCGGAAACCCGGCTGCTGCTCGACTTCAGCCGCCCGGTGGGGCTGCTCGCCGTGGGCGTGCTCCAGTTCGTGCCCGACGCCGACCGGCCGCGCGACGTGCTGGCCCGCTACCGCGACCTGCTCGCGCCGGGCAGCTACCTGGCGCTGTCGCACTTCACGCCCGACCGGATGCCGCGCGAGATGGCGGCGGGCGCGGACATCTTCCAGCACACCGCGGAGCCGATCACGCCGCGCACCCGTGCCGAGGTGCTGGCCCTGGTGGACGGCTTCGACCTGGTCGAGCCGGGCCTGGTGTTCACGCCCGAGTGGCGGCCGGAGTCACCCGACGACGTGCCGGCGGACCCGGGTCGCGCGAACCTGTACGCGGTGGTCGGCCGCAAGCCTTGACGCGGGGTGGGTCGGGTACGCAAGATTTGCGCACCTGATCTTATGCGCCACCCCTCCGCGATGACCGATTCGGCACCAGACGTGCAAGCCTCGGGAGCGCCTCCCGTGGCCGGTGCCGCGCGCCCCGACCCGGTCGGCCGCTGGACCAGGGAGCTCCTCGACTCCGCGTACACACCCCTGTCCCGCCCGAAGGTCCGCCGCCGGCTGGCCGCGCACTGGGCCGCCCTGGCCGGCTCGGTGCGGGCGGCGGAGTTCACCCCGGACGCGGCGACCGCGCTCGGCGAGTGGCTGGTCGAGGCCCGGTTCACCGGCCAGGACAGCCTGAGCCGCACGGTCGAGGTGCTGGGCGCGGCACTGGCCGGCGACGACCCGGTGCGGGTGGCGCAGGCGCTGGGCGCGGTGGCCGCCGGCTACGCGAACGCGGCGCGCGACCAGATCTTCACCGAGCAGGAGGAGATCCGCACGTCGCTGCTGGTGACCCTGGAGCAGGCCCGCCAAGACCTGCACGACAGCGAAGCCCGGTTCCGCCAGGTGTTCACGTCCGCCGGCGCGGGCATCGCGATCTTCGACGCGGCCGGCCAGGTCGTGGAAGCGAACCCGGCGCTGGCCCGGATGCTGGGCCACACCGGGAACACCCCGGACCCGGGAAAGCTGTTCACCCAAGCAGACCTGGCCGCACTGCGCACCGCCTGGGAAGCCGCCGACAGAACAACCACCCCTCCCGCCCCCTTACCCCCCACCGCACCCTCTCCGCCCGCCCTGGCCGCTCTACCGACTCCCTCCCCGGTCGCTGCCACCAGGCTGGAGCAGCAGTTCACCGGCCCATCCGGCGATCCGATGTGGACGAACGTGGCCCTGTCCGCCGTACGCGACCCGGAGGGCAACCCGAAGTACCACGTGGCGGTGATCGAGGACGTGACCGAGCAGCGGATGCTGCGGGACTACCTGCGTCACCAGGCGTTGCACGACGTGCTGACCGGCCTGCCGAACCGGCAGAGCTTCCTGCCGAGGTTGGAGCGGGCGTTGAGCAGGCCGGGCTCGATCACGTTGTGCTACCTGGACGTGGACAGCGTGGCGATCGTCAACGACGGCATCGGCTACGAAGCGGGCGACGAGATGCTCCGGGTCGTGGCGCGACGGCTGACCACCGTGGTGTCCGGGGAGAACGCGACGGTGGCCAGGATCGGCGGCGACGAGTTCGTGGTGCTGATCGAGGACACACCGGACACCCCGAGCATCTCGGCGCTGGCCGAGGCGATCGACCAGGAACTGTCCGAACCGGTCTACCTGTCCGGCCGCGGCGTAGGCGTGACAGCGGGCATGGGTTTCGTCCGCACCTCCGCCCGCGACGGCGACGCGATGGCCCTGCTACGCCAAGCCCACTCGACCCTGCGCCGCGCGGAAACCGGAGGCAAGGGCCAATGGGGCATCTACGACGCCGGCCAAGACGCCCGAGACCGAGGCCGCCTGGCCCTGATAGCCACCATGCCGGGAGCCCTGGAAAACGGCGAAATAGCCATCGACTACCGCCCAATAGAACGAGCCACCCCCACCCCTCACCCCAGCGTCGACACCCCCTCCACCCACAACCCCCACTCCACCCACAACCCCCACTGCACCGACGACAACCGCTCCGCTGACGGCATCAACTCCAGCGACGACAACCGCTACGGCGGCAGCGATCGTGTCGCCGTTGCGGCCCGCCTACGCTGGGACGAACCGGAGTTCGGCGTCGTAGGCCACGAGGAGTGCCTAGCCTTCGCCGACACCCTGGGCCTGAGCGGCCACTTGGGAGAGTGGCTCCTGGACGAAGCCTGCGCCTTCGCCGCAGCAGAAGGCGTCCCGGTGGTGGTCCGCCTGTCAGCCGACCAGTCCCGAGACCCGGACCTGGCAACGAAGGTCAGCTACGCCCTGCGCACCACCGGCCTGGCCCCGGCGTGCCTCTGGGTGAGCCTGGCATCAAGCTGCCTGGCAAGCGGCCTGGACGCGGTGGAAGACAACCTGACCACCCTCGCGGACATGGGCGTCCGCCGCCTGCTCCACGGATTCGATTGCGGACTGCGCGAACTGTCCCTGGTACAGCGACACGCGCTACACGGCGTAGAGCTGGACACCCCACCCGCACACCAGCCCCACGGCTCGCCCAACGAGCAACCGACCGACCAGCCAGCCGAGCCTTCACCCCACCAGCACGCGGCCCACCAGCACGCGGCCCACCAGCACGCAGCCCACGAGCAGCCGGGCCACGAGCAGCCGGGCCACGAGCAGCCGGGCCACGAGCAGCCGGGCCACGAGTACCCGGCTCGGGAACCAGTGGCCCGCGAGGCGCTGGCCATGCTGGTGCCGCTGGTGCGGTCGACCGGCGCGCTGGTGATCAGCGACGTGCCGGGAGCCGACCTCACCGTGCGTTGGTGAGCACCACCACCCCCTCGCCTGTCCTCCGCGCGCCCGCGGGAGCATCGTTCTGTGTCCGGTGGCCGGGTGGCCGCCGCGCTGTCGGCACGTCCGGCGCTGGGCTGCGATCCGCTCGGCTACGGTCCGCTGGGCTGCGGTCCGCTGGATGCGGACGACCTGCCGCACGCTCGCGAGGTTGTTGGTCGCCCGAGTCGCCTCCGTGCCTATATAGGCTCATGCTTCGAGGCTGGCGTTCGGTTGTCATGATCCAGCCGATTCACTCGCACGTGTCATAACGGCAAGCAGCCCGCGCTGGGGAGCCGCAACAGCGGCGACGCGGTGGTGTGGCCGGATCAGCGCGGAACCGGAGGTCGGCTGCCGGCGTGCGGTGGCCCGTGGCCCGGCACCGGCCGTCAGGATCGGGGCGAGTCAGCGGGGCCAGTCAGCGGGCCACTCAGCGGGGCGGGTGTCAGCGGGGCGTCGCCAGGCATCAGCGGGCATCAGCGGGTGGGACGGCGGGGAGGGAGGGGACCAGGGGGTGGGTGATGGTGATGACTTCTCGGCTGTTCTCGGTGAAGGGCGTACGGTCCCACCAGCCGTAGCGTTCGGTCACCACGAAACCCCTGTCCCCCAGCAGTTCGTCCAACTCCGGGGCCGGCAGGAAGCGCAGTGACGCCCACGTCACCCTGGGCTGTTCCCACGGGCCGCTGTACGTCTCGCTGAACCTCACCACCCCGTCCACCACGCTCTCCACCTCGTGCGTGACCACGACCGTGCGCCCCGCCGCGTCGGTGATCTCGCTGGCGTCGGCGGGGTTCCAGCGCTCCCACCCCCGCACGGCCGGATTGCGGGTTTCGAAGGCGAAGCGGCCGGTGGGGGTCAGGGCTTGGCGCACCCCGTCGAGCAGCGCGCGTGCCTCGTCGTCGGTGAGCAGGATCTGGAACGCGTGGCCGGTCATCACCACCAGGTCGAACTCACCCGCGAACGGGACCGTGCCCAACGTTCCGCGCACCCACTCCACGTCCGGCCGGTCGCGGGCTTGGGCGAGCATGCCGTCGGCCGGGTCCAGGCCGCACAGGCGGCCGGTGTGCCCGTTGTCCCTCGCGGCTTTGAGCAGGGTTCCGGTGCCGCAGCCGACGTCGAGCACCGAGTTCGCGGACAGGACCAGCCTCAGGTAGAAGTCGTCGCTCGCGTCCCAGCCGTTGATCGTGTCGTAGAGCGCGGCCAGTTCTTCGTCTTCGTAAGGGTCCGGCATGTGACGCAGTGTGCCGAAACACCGAGGGCGGGTGCGCGGGGTTTTGTCCCCGCGCACCCGCCCCCGGTGTGGGATCTCAGGCGAAGGTGGGCAGCCGCATCGCGTGTTGCACCAGCGTGATCAGCGTCTGCTTGGTCGACTGGCGGTTGCGCGCGTCGCACGGCACGATCGGCACCGCCTGGTCGATGGTCAGCGCTTCGCGGATGTCCTCGATCCGGTGGTGCAGCAGGCCGTCGAAGCAGTTCACGCCGACGACGTAGGGCAGCTCGCGGTCCTCGAAGAAGTCGATCGAGGCGAACGCGTCGGACAGCCGCCGGGTGTCGACCAGCACGACAGCGCCGATCGCGCCGCGCACCAGGTCGTCCCACATGAACCAGAAGCGGTGCTGCCCGGGGGTGCCGAACAGGTACAGGATCAGGTCCTGGTCGAGGGTCACGCGACCGAAGTCCATGGCCACGGTGGTGGTCATCTTGTTCGGCGTGCTGGACAGGTCGTCCACGCCGACGCTGGCCTCGGTCATCACCGCCTCGGTCGTCAGCGGCACGATCTCGGACACCGAGCCGACGAACGTGGTCTTGCCGACGCCGAACCCGCCGGCGACCACGATCTTGGTCGACGTGACCGTCAGGCTCGGTGTGCCCGGCCCGGGAGCGCCACCGCTCATGTTGCTTCCGCTTTCCCTAGGAGAGGATCTAGCCACGCATCGCGACGTGCAGTTGGGACCTGATCTCCGGGGTGAGCTGCACGCCCACCCGCTCGACCAGGCGGGTCATCGCATAGCCGATGAGGCCGATGTCGCAGTTGGGCGCGGCCAGCACCGCCAGGCACGAGCCGTCGCTGATCGACATCAGGAACAGGTAGCCCCGTTCCATCTCGACCACGGTCTGCTTCACGTCGCCCGCCTCGAAGCAGCGCGCCGCGCCGAGGTTGAGGCTGACCAGACCGGACGCCACGGCCGCGAGCTGTTCCGCGCGGTCGATCGGGAGCCGTTCCGAGGACGCGAGCAACAGGCCGTCCGCGGAGACGACGATCGCGTGCGCCACGCCCGCGACGCGGCTCACGAAGTCGTCGACCAGCCAACTGAAGTTGTCCAGTTCCTCGGCTGCGGTGGTCACGTCTGCTCCTTGCCTTGGTTGCCGGGGTTTTCTCCGTTGCCGAACGGCGCGCCTTCCCAGGGCATCCCGTTTTCGTCGGCGGACTCGCGGCCCAGTTGGATGCCGCGCTGGTAGGTGGCGAACCGCTGGCGCAGCCGGTCGGCGGACCGGCGGGGCGGGGCGGCGGTGGCCACGCCCGAGGCGGCCGAGCTCCCGTTGGCGGACGGCGAGGAGGGGCGCTGCGGCGGCGCGCTCAGGGAGCCGGGCATCAGGCGGGCGTTGGGCACCCGCTTGGGCAGGCCGGCGGTGGTGGTGTCGTCCACTTCGGACTTGAGCTTGTCGCCGGCGGCGGACCAGCCCTCGTCGGCGGGGCCCCAGCCGGTGGTGGTGGCGGGCACCGGGGACGGGGCGGGGGCGCGCTTGGGGAGGCCGGCGGCGGTGGGTGTCGGGCTGACCCGCTCCACCTTCTCCGGCTTCTCGGGGCGGTCGGGGTCGCCGATGAGGTCGACGCGGTCGGCGTACACGGTCGGTTCGGCGGACGGGTCGGGGCCGACCAGGTCGACCCGGTCGGCGAACATGGTCCGCTCGGCCGGGGTCTCCGGCGGGACGGTGTCGCCCAGTTCGCCGTGCACCGCCGCCTCCGCTCCCTCGGTGCCCTGGAACCAGCGTGACAGCACGTCCTCGTAGATCGGCAGCCGCTGGGTGGACGCGTCGTCTTCCTCCACGACGATCGGCGGCGCCGCGGCCGTGCCGGGGTAGGAGTAGTCGATGGCGCCTTGGGCGGGCGGCTGGGTCTCGACGACGGTGGCGGTGAACAGGTCGGCCGCGGGGGTCTGCTCGACCTGGAAGTAGTTCGGGCCCTCGTCGGCCGGGGCTTGCACGACCTGCGGGTACGGGGCGGCGGTCTCGGCGGGGGCCGGGAACGGCGCGGGGGTGGCGTCGGGTGCGGTGAAGGACGCGGGTGCCTGGTCGGGTGTCCACTTGGGGACGCCGGCGAGCACGCCGACGCCGCTGCCCTCGATCTCCAGCGGCGCCTGGCGCTGCGGGAGGGCGGGCGCGGGCCGGGCGGCCAGCGGTTCGGGGCCGCGGTGCAGCAGCGACACGGGCAGCACGACCTGGGCGGTCACGCCACCCTCTATGTCGTCGTTGTTGGTCAGCGTCACCCGGATCTCGTGCCGCTTGGCGAGCTGGCCGACGACGTACAGGCCCATCTCGCGGGCGACGGACACGTCGACCTCGGGCGGTTCGGCGAGCTTGATGTTCGAGTCGATGATGTCCTGCTCCTGCATGCCGACGCCGCGGTCGTGGATGCGGATGGACACCTCGCCGCGCCGGGTCTCGATGGCCCGGACGGTCACCTTGGTGGTGGGCTTGGAGAACGCGGTGGCGTTGTCCAGCAGCTCGGCGATGAGGTGCGCGAGGTCGTTGACCACGCGGCCCTGGACCTTGAGCTCGGGCGCGGGCGCGACCTGGACGCGGGCGTACTTCTCGACCTCGGACACGGCCGCGCCGAGCACCTCGTTGATGGGCACCGGCCGGGTGACCCGGCGGTTGACCGTGGTGCCGGAGAGCACCAGGAGGTTCTCGCTGTTGCGGCGCATCTGGGTGGCCAGGTGGTCCAGTTCGAACAGGCTGGCCAGCTGGTCGGGGTCCTGCTCGTCCTGCTCCAGCCGGTCGATGACGGTGATCTGCCGCTCGACCAGCGCCTGGGAGCGGCGCGAGAGGTTGATGAACATGTCGTTGACGTTCGCGCGCAGCGCCACCTGCTCGACCGCGAGTCGGACGGCTTCGCGCTGCACGGCGTCGAACGCCCGCGCGACCTGGCCGACCTCTTCGGTGGTGTGGATGGGCACCGGCACCAGCGACTCCTCGGCGGCGCGGGCGGGGTCGCGGTGGGTCCGGATGCGCTTGATCGCCTCGGGCAGGCGGTTGCGGGCGACGTCCATGGCGGCGCGGCGCAGCACGCGCAGCGGCGTGAGCATCGAGCGGGCGACGAAGGCCATCAGGGCGAAGGCGAGCAGCAGGGCGACGGCGACCAGGGCCGCGTCGCGCCAGGCGGCGCCGCGGGCGCCTTCGGTGAGGTTCACCGCGGTCCGGTCGGCCTGCTGCTCGATGTCGAGCGAGATCTGCCGGTAGAGCGCGCCGGTCTCCTCGCCGACCCGCATGACCTCGGCGTCGGAGATGGACACCTCGCCGGACTCGTCCTGCTGCACGAGGGCGAGCTGGACCAGCCGGCTGCGGGCGTCCACGGCGGCACCGGACACCGTGTCGGAGTACCGCTGGCGGTTCTCCTGGGTGGAGGTGTTGGCGAAGTCGGTGAGCGCGGCGTCCAACCGGGACTGGGCGGCGCGCAGGGCGTTGACCTGTCCGGGCGCGAACTCGCCGCGCTTCGCGGTGGACAGCAGGATCGCGTTCTGCTGGAAGAGCTGTTCCTTCGCGCTGTAGAGCGCGAGGTTGGCGCCGGAGAGCGGGGTGATCTCCTCGTTGCTGAGGCTGCTGGCGGTGGTCCGGTGCACCTGGGCGAGGGCGCTGAGCACCTGGCCGTAGGCGCTGGCCACCGAGATGTCGGGGTACTTCGTGGTCAGCGTGGTGTTGCGCAGCGCGGACAGGCCGTCGAGGGACTGCAGCGACTTCTGGAACGACTCGCGCACGCTCTCGTCGATGCCCGAGGTGGACGCGGCGACCTCGCGGTACTCGCCGACCTCCTGGTCGACCTTCGCGGATCGGGCGACCAGGTCGGCGCTGTTGTCCGCGCGCCCGCCCGCGACGAACCACACCGCGGCGTCGCGTTCGAGCTGGAGCGCGTCGGACACGGCGGCGGCCTGGGCGGACAGCTGGAGTTCGCGCTGCACCTTGCCGTAGAGCTCGACGTCGTCGAGCTGGGTGTTGAGCCGCAGGCCCGCGAGGGTCAGCGTGCTCAGCGCGGGCACCAGGAGCACCACGGCCAGCTTGCTGCGCAGCCTCCAGTTGCGCAGGCGCCACCGGGAGATCTCCCGGTCGGCGGGCGCGGTGGTGCCTGTGCTCGGACCCGGTTCGGGCGGAACGGCGTCCACCGTCTCGTCGGGCTCAATCCGCTCCGGTTCACTCCCGGAGGCGTGGTCATCGTGACCGCGCACCGTCAGCACACTCCCCAGCCCCCCAGCCAGTTAACGACACGTCCTTACAAACCCGGTGGATCTTGGTGGAAAATCCCCCGGAGTCATACCGCCGTTCGGACGAGGACGCCGGTATTTTGCAAATCAACCATTGTCCCGCACCGCCGCGGGTCGCGGGCTAAACGATCGCTAACCCGCGTTCACGGCTTTTTCACGCCACCGACCCGAACGGATAACGCGTCGCGGGGGAGCCCGTCGCCGGGCTCCCCCGCGACCGGGTCAGCTACCCGACGCGGCCACCAGCATCGGCTTGACGTCGAAGTCCTTCTCCAGCAGACCATAGGTTTTCATCAGCGTCGCCACCCGCTGCAGGCGGGTCGCGTCGAGCGTGGTGGGGAACTCACCGAAGTGAACCAGGCTGGCGGTTTCCTTGTCGACCTTGGCGTACTCCACCAGCAGCGGCTCGACCGTGGGGCGGTCGGCCGCGTCGCGCTGGCCCTTGGTCAGCGCGCGCTGGAACGCGGCGACGGTGTTCGGGTTCTCCTTGGCGAACTTGCCGGTCGTGCCGTAGCCCGCGACCGGGATGCCGTCCGTCGGGCCGGACGCGGCGTCGAGCACCGTGATCGCGCCGATCGCGCGCTGGGCCTTGCTGATGAACGGCTCGACCATGAAGGCGGCGTCGACGGTCTTGTTCTGCAGCGCCGCCTGCATGTCCGGGAACGGGAACTCCTTGAAGGTCACCGACTTGGGGTCGACGTCGTTGGCCTCCAGGGTCGCCTTCGCGGTGAGCTCGGCGATGTTCTTGAACGTGTTGATCGCGATCGTCTTGCCGGCCAGGTCCTTGGGCGACTTGATGGTCGAGTCCGGGCCGGTGAGGATCAGGAACATCTCGGGCTTGGCCTGGTAGCCGTCGTTGATCAGCTTCAGGCCGTCCACGCCCTTGGCCACGTCCTTGGCCTGCGCGGCGAAGAACGAGACCCAGTTGCCGAACGTGATGTCCAGCTCACCGTTGACCAGACCCGGGATGGCCGCGGCGCCACCCTGGATCGAGACCGGCTCCACTTCCAGGCCCTCGTCCTTGAAGTAGCCCTTCTTGATCGCGACGTGCACCGAGGCGACGTCGAGGATCGGCAGCAGACCAAGCTTGATCTTGGTCTTTTCGACCTTGCCCGGAGCGGCGGCGCCGTCCGTCGGCTTGTCCGTGGAACCGCCGAGCAGACCACAGCCGGAGACCACGGCGAGCATCGTGAGCGCGGTCAGTCCGCCGATGATCCTTCTTGCCGAGAGGCCGACTCTTCGAGTCATGGGGGGCATCTCCTGTTGGAGTGGCGACAGTGCGGGGGCAGGATGCACGGGCGACAGGTGGTCAGTGCAGAACCCACTCAAAGTGACTTTGGTGGTTCGACAAGACCCCAGTCGACCGACACTCGAAGGCTGATCCACTACCTTCGGTGAGCATCTTTGCACAGGCTGTCCAGAGGTTGGGGTACGCGGTGAGCGATCTTGATGGGGAATGGGCCGTACAGAGCAACCGGCGTCCGGTGGGGATCGTCGGCGCGGGACCGGCCGGACTGACCTTGGGGAACCTGCTCCAGCAGGCCGGGATCCCCTGCGTGGTGCTGGAGCGGGGCACCCGCGAGCACGTCGAGACGCGCCCCCGCGCGGGAGTCATCGAGCACCGGGCCGTCCGGATGCTGGACGACCACGGCCTGGCCGACCGGCTGCTGGCCGAGGCCGACCGGCACGGGGCGTGCGAGTTCCGGGTCAACGGGCGGGCCTACGAGGTGGACTACTCGTCGCTCTACGACGGGCAGACGCACTACGTCTACCCCCAGCAGGAGGTCGTCAAGGACCTGGTGGGCGCGTACGTGGCGGGCGGCGGTGACGTCCGGTTCAGCGTCACCGACGTCGAGCTGCACGACATCGAGAGCGGCGAGCCGTCGCTGACCTGGACCTCCGCCGACGGCCGCGCGGAGCGGCTGGACTGCTCGTTCATCGCCGGCGCCGACGGCTTCCACGGGGTGACCCGGCGCAGCATCCCCGCCGGGGCCATCCAGGAGTTCTCCCACCAGCACGGGATCGAGTGGCTGTCGATCCTGGCCGAGGCGCCGCCGTCGACGCACAAGGTGATCTACGCGCTGCACCCGGACGGTTTCGCCGGGCACATGCTGCGCAGCGCGACGGTGTCGCGCTACTACCTCCAGGTGCCGGTGGACGACACGGTGGACAACTGGTCCGACGAGCGGGTCTGGACCGAGTTGCACAAGCGGTTCGCGCTGCACGACTCGGACTGGTCGTTGACCGAGGGCCGGATCATCGAGAAGCGCATCCTGGACATGCGCAGCCATGTGGTCGAACCGATGAACCACGGCAACCTGTACCTTCTCGGCGACGCGGCCCACATCATCACGCCGGTGGGCGCAAAGGGAATGAACCTCGCTTTGCACGACGCCGAGGTGCTGGCCGCCGCCCTCACCGCTTTCCACCGATCGGGTGACGAGACTGGACTGAACGAGTACTCGGACACCTGCCTGCGCCGGGTGTGGCGTGCCCAGGAGTTCTCGCAGTGGATGGTCTTCATGATCCACCGCTCGCCGGAGCCGTTCCTGAGCCGATTGGGCCAGGCGCGACTCGAACACCTCATCGGGTCCGGGTCGTCCGCCGGGTATTTCGCCCAAAACTACGTCGGCCCCTGAAGAGGGTCCCGCACCCCACCGCGACAACCGCCGGGGGCGGGCGATTCCGGCGAAAGAATCGTCCGCCCCCGGCGGTGGCAGCACAATTCAGGACGACGCGGCGCGGTCCTCCGCCTCGGCGCGGGAAACCTCGGCGCGCTCGGCCTCCGCCCATTTCGCCGCGGACTGCTCGTCGGCCTTGCGGCGGGCGCGCACCTCACCCGAACCCTTGCCGACGTTCAACAACCGCGCCACCTCCGCGCGCAACCCCACGAACGCGTCGGACTCGCGCGTGGTGATCTGGTCGCGCGGCGCGGGCAACCGCACCGGCAGGTCCGCCACGACGGACGCGGGCGAGCCGGAGAGCACCAGGATCCGGTCGCCCAGGTACACGCTCTCGTCGATGTCGTGGGTGACCACCAGCACCGTCGTGTCGTGCTCGGCCTTGACCTTGAGCAGCAGGTCCTCCAGCTCGAACCGGGTCTGCGCGTCGACCGACGCGAACGGCTCGTCCATCAGCAGCAGGGCCGGCCGGTAGGCCAGCGCCCGCGCGATCGCGACCCGCTGCTGCATCCCGCCGGAGAGCTGCCACGGGTACTTGCGGTGCGCCTTGGACAGTCCCACCCACTCCAGCGCCTCGGCGGCCCGCGCGCGGCGCGCGGAGCGGCCCAGCGAGCGCTTGAGCGGGAACTCGACGTTCTTCTGCACCGACAGCCACGGGAACAGCGAGCGGCTGTAGTCCTGGAACACCACGGCCAGGTCGTCGGGCACCCCCAGCACCGCGTTGCCGTGCAGGGTCACCTCGCCCCTGGTCGGGCGGACCAGGCCGGAGATGGTGCGCAGCAGCGTGGACTTGCCGCAGCCGGACGGGCCGACCACGCAGACCAGCTCACCCGGCCCCACGGTGAACGAGAGGTCGGCGATGGCGGTGTGGGCACCGTCCTTCGCCTGGTAGGTATGGCCGAGATCGGCCACGGACAACATCGCGGTCATGTCAAGCCTCCACCGTCGCGGGGGTGCGCTCCCGCTTCGGCTGCCACGACAGGGCGCGGCGCTCGAAGACCAGGAGCACGGTGTTGAGGACGTAGCCGAGGACTCCCAGGAGGACGATCCCGGCCCACATGTCGGGGAAGTCGAACTCCCGCTGGGCGACGAGGAGTTGCGACCCGATCCCGTTGTCGGTGCCGACCAGTTCCGAGACGACCATCAGGACCAGGGACAGCGACAGGCTGACCCGGAGCCCGGCGAAGATCTTGGGCGCGGCGGCCGGCAGGACGACACCGAGGACCCATTGCGCCTTGGGGATGCGGAACACCGCCGAGGTCTCGGACTTGGTCGCGTCGACGGAGCGGGCGCCGTCGACGCTGTTGAGCAGGATCGGCCACAGCACGCCGAACACGATCGTGGCGAGCTGCATCTGCGTGCCGACGCTGAAGACCAGCAGGAACACCGGCACCAGGGCCGGCGGGGGGATGGAGCGCAGGAAGGTCAACAGCGGCCCGGCGTACTGCATGGCGGCGGCGGACCGGCCGAGCGCCACGCCGAGCGAGATGCCGATCAGGGCGGCGATGCCCCACCCGGCGAGCAGCCGGCCCAGGCTCGGGAACACGTGCTCGAACACCGTGTCGGTGAGGAACAGGTGGTCCGCGGGACCGGACAGCCACAGCGTCCACGCCGATTCGGCGATCACGGTGGGACGCGGGAAGAACGGGTCGTCGGCCACCCAGGTCAGCAGTTCCCAGACCACGACGAGGCCCGCGAACACCGCCCAGCGCTGGACGAAACGGGTCATGACCGGCCTCCGGTGACCGTGCTCCACGCGACCCAGCGGCGTTGCGCGCGTTCCAGGCCCTCGTTGACCGCGAACCCGATCACACCCGCGACCACGGTCCCGGCCAGGACCAGGTCCATCCGCCCCGCGCCGCTGCGCGCGTCCATGATGAACTGCCCGAGGCCGCCACCGGAACCGCCCGCCAGCAGTTCGACGCTGACCAGCACGACCAGGCAGGTCGTGGCGGCCAACCGGATTCCGGTGAGGACGAACGGCAGCGAACTGGGCAGCGCCACCGAGAACAGCACCCGGACCCGGCCGGTGCCGAACACCCGGGCGGTCTCCACGAGCAGCGGGTCCAGCTCGTCGAGCGCGTAGATCGTGTTGAACAGGATGGGCCACACCGCCGCGTACACGGCGAGCGTGATCTTCAACTCCGGCCCGATGCCGAGGACCAGGATCGCCAGCGGGATCAGCGCCACCGACGGGATCGGCCGCAGGAACTCGACCACCGCGCGGGTCGCGTGCCGCACCGCGGGGACGCTGCCCAGCACCAGTCCCAAGGGGACGGCGATGCCGGCGGACAGTCCCACCGCGATCAGCAGCGCCAGCACGGTCGCGATCACGTCGCGTAAGAACGCCTGGTCGCCCAACAGCCGGGCTAACTCGACCCCCACCACGGAAGGTGGCGGCAGATACTCCGCGGGAACCAGCCGTGACCGGCCGAACAGCTCCCAGATGACGAGGAACCCGGCCACACCGAGCAGTCCTCGGGTGAGCGCACGCACGCGCAACGCCTACTTCCAGTTGATCAACCCCAGCCAACGCGGCTCAATCTAGAGAGTCGGCACCCATCGCGACAATGAGTGCACGACAAATCACTGTCACGAATGTTCACCGGTCCGGGCGGTGGGCCGCCGGGCCGCCGGCGCCTCCGGCGACCGGCCGGCTAGGGGCACGGCGGGCGGAACGGCAGGTCCGGGAAGTGCCCGCGCCACTCGTCGGCGGTCATCCTGGGGTGGGCGGTCGCGCAGATCCGCTCCTCGACCCGGCGGGGGTCGGTCTCGCGCAGCACGATCGACGTGCCGACCCCGGTGACCAGCGTGTGCCCGTCCGGCCCGAACGCCAGCGGGGTGCCGCCCTCCTTCCCGGACAGCACGGCGACCTCGCGCGGCGGGGCTGTCGCGGCGAGCTCGAACAGGTGCACGTCGCCGTCCGAGGCGGCGGCCGCCGCGAGCGAACCGCCCACCGCCAGCGACCGCACGTCGCCCATCAGGTCGCCGCGCACCACCGAGTCGGGCTGCCCCGGCACCTCCCGCCAGTGCACCGCCCGCCGCCGCTCGTCCACGACCACCGGGTGCCCGCCCGGTCCGACGGCCGCCCGCGAGGACGTGGTGAACCCGATCGCGCCGGGCCTGCGCGCGGGCCGGATCGGGTCGCTCACGTCCCACACCGCGATCCGACCGTCCTGGGTGGAGACCAGCAGCCGGCCGCCGGCCGGGTCGAAGGCGAACTCGGCCACGCCGGGCACCTCGTCGACGGCGGTCCGGGCGCGCGAGACGATCCCCAGCGTGGCGGTGCCGCGCAGGTCGAACCCGCCGCCGGGCGCACCGACCGCGAAGAACGCGCCGTCCGGGCTGAACCGCACGGCGGACCCGCCGGGGAACTCGCCGACCTGCTCGGGCGCGGCCGGGTTGGTGGTCCGCCAGACCCGGGCCACCTGGCCCGCCCCGATCGTGACCAGCCGGTCGCCGCCCGGACTGAGCGCGGCGGCCAGCACCGGGCCGGGGTGCCGGGTCAGCCGCCACGCGGTGCGCAGGCCGCGCGGCCCGGAGATGTCGGCCAGCCGCAGCACCCCCTCGACGTCGAGGGTGAGGGCGAGGCCGCGCCCGGCGGCGACGTCGACCGCCCGGATCCGGGTCGGCTGGCCCAGCGGCAGGTCGGCGAAGTCCATCAGCCGGGCGGTCCCGTCCAGGCCCGCGACGACCACCGCCCGCCCGCCGACGCCGAGCGCGAGCGTGTCGCCGAGCCGGCCGGTCAGGTCGGTGAGCAGCGCGGGCGCGGTCCGGTCGGTCAGGTCCCAGATCCCGCCGGTGCGGTCGTCGGCCCCGACGACCAGCGCGCGCCCGCCCTCGCCCAGCGCGAGCCGGCGGATCACGCCCGAGGCGTGGTCGACCGACGCGGTGCGCACCGGGTGCTCCAGGTCGGCGAAGTCCCACACGTCCACGCCCCGGTCCTCCCCCGCCGTGACGACCACCCGCGCGTCGGCGGCGACCGCGAACGCCGTCGCCCGGCCGTCGTGCGGGGCGAACTCGACCGGCCGGCCGGGGTCGGACAGCCGGCACAGCCGGATCCGCCCGGCGTCCTGGACCAGCAGCACGTCGTCGGTGAGGAACGCCGCGGTGTCCCACGCGGCGCCGGCCAGGCCGGGCAGCGCGCCGAGGTCCGGGCCGGGCACCGGCCGGCGCAGGTCCGCGAGGTCCCACACCACCGGTGAGCGGTGCTGGTAGCCGACCGCCAGGTAACGGCCGCCCGGCGCGAACGCGACCGAGACCGGGCTGTCGTCGACCTCGGGGTGGACCAGCCGGCCCACCTCCCGGGGGTTGCCCGGGTCGGCGACGTCCACCAGCACCGGGTGCCGGCCGGTGACCGCGAGCAGCCGGCCGTCGCGGCGGAACGCCAGGTCCCCCATGCCGGGCACGACACCGCGCCGGACCGGGCGGTGCGGGTCGGCGAAGTCCCACAGGTCGATGTCGGGGTCGGCCCCGTCGCCGACCAGGGCCAGCAGCGACCGGGCCGCGTTCACCTCGAGCCGCCGCCCCGGCGCGACGCGCGTCGAGTACGGCGTGGTGAACGCGTCGAACAGCGCGTCGCGGGTCTCAGGCAGCGGCCGCAGGCGGTGCGCGGCCAGGGTGAGCTGCAACGCGAGCGCCGGGTTCTGGTCACGCAGCCCGGCCGCCTCGCTGAGCACCTTGCGGGCCATCGCGATGTGCAGCTGCTCGGTCGCCGCCAGCTCCGCCCGCCCGGCCCGGACCGTGGACAGGCCCGCCAGCAGCAACAACACCCCGAGCACGCCGATGAGCTGCCGCAACCGCCGGGTGCGCCGGGTCTCGGCGGCGGCGACCGCCTCCTGCGCCCCGATGCTCGCGTCGAGGAACCGGGCCTCGGCCGGGGTCGGCCGGGCGGTGGGGCCCGCCGCCCACTCCCGGGCCACGGCCAGCCGCGCGCCCCGGTAGAGCGAGCCCGGCTCGCGGTCGAAGGCCTCCCACACCCGGGTCGCCTCGGTGAGCATCCGCTGCACCCGCAGCCCCGCCCGGTCCTCGGCGATCCAGTCGCGCAGCCGGGGCCAGCTCCGGATCAGCGCCTCGTGCGCCACCTCGACGGTGTCCCGGTCCAGCACCACCAGCCGGGCGTCGGCCAGCACGGCGAGCACCTCCGGGTGGTCGACCTCGTCGCGGGCCACCCGCCGCTTCACGTCCGCCGAGCCCGCGTCGACCGCCACCAACCGCAGGAACACCTGCTTGGCCAGCGCCCGCCGCGGCTCGGTCAACCCCAGGTAGACGGCTTCCGCGCTGCGCGCCACGGAGTGCTCGACCCCGCCCGCCGCCTCGTACCCGGTCAGCGTCAGCGCCATCCCGCGCCGCCGCCGCCAGGTCTCCAGCAGCGCGTGCGACACCAGCGGCAGCGCGGCCGGCTGGCCCGCCGCGTCCGACACCAGCCGGGTGACCAGCGCCGTCTCGACCTTGCAGCCGGCCGCCGCGGCCGGTTCGACGATCGCCTCGCGCAGCTCGTCGGCGGTCATCGGACCGACCAGGACGTGGCCGCCGCGCAGCGCCGCCACCAGCTCCGGGTAGCGGCCGCAGTGCCCGAGGAAGTCCGCCCGCACGCCGAGCACCACCCGGAGCCGGCTGGTCGGGGCGGCCGCGGCGGTGGTCAGGGCGGCCAGGAACGCGGTCCGCTGCGCCGGGTCCGGGCAGACCGTGAACAGCTCTTCGAGCTGGTCGACCACGAGCAGCAGGTCGTCGTCGCCGGCGACCAGCCGCTGGCGGACCCGCAGGTGCAGGTTCTGCGGGTAGGCGGTGAACTCCTCGACCAGCGACCCCGGTGGTTTCCCGGCGAACGCGGCGACGTGCACCGCCAGCTCCTCGACCGGCCGCGCGCCGGGCGTCACCACCAGCACCGGCCCGGTGGCCCGAGCCGCCAGCCCGGCCCGCAGCAGCGAGGACTTGCCCGAGCCGGACGCGCCGAACACGCCGACGAACCGGCGGTTCGCGACCAGCTCGACCAGCTCGCCCACCAGCCGGTCGCGGCCGAAGAACCGGTCGGCGTCACCCACCTGGAAGGCGGCCAACCCGGCGTACGGGGGCGCGTGCCGGTCGGTCGGGGAGGGAGCGCGGTCGCCGGCGGCGAGTTCCCGCCAGCGCTCCTCCCACCACCCGACGTCCCCGCCGCAGGCCCGCACGTAGGCGAGGGTCACCGCGAGACTGGGCCGCTTGCGGCCGTTCGCCGCCTCCGACAGCGCCGCCGCCGAGTAGTGCGCGTTGCGGCTCAACTGCCGGTAGGTCGGGCTGCCCGCCTGCTCGCGCAACTTGCGCAACTGCCCGGCGAACACGCCCAACTCGCCCGCGCCCTCGTCTAACGGGCTCTCCCGCCTGGCCATCGCCGCCCCCTCGTCACCGGGGGCCGATTGTTCAGAGAAGCCTGTTCAGCGTCCACGCCCCGACACTGAACAACCCGGGTGCCGTAGCAATGGACGTGGTCGGAGGGGGTACGACCAGGGGGAGGGTGGAGGCGCCCGGACCAGGCGCCCGGTCCGGGCGCCTCCACCGCGACGACTACATGCCGACGGCTTTGTACAGCGAGCCGACTTCCTGGCGGTTGAGCACCCGCATCGAGCCGGGGCGCTGGTTGCCCAGCTGCACCTCGCCCACCGCGGTGCGCACCAGGTGCTCGACCGGGTGGCCGACCGCTTCGAGCAGCCGGCGCACGATGTGCTTGCGGCCCTCGTGGATCACGACCTGGACCAGCGCCCGGCCGGGCGCGGAGGAGATCAGCTTGAACGAGTCGACCGTGACCGGGCCGTCCTCCAGCTCGATGCCCGCGCGCAACCGCTTGCCGACGTCCTTGGCGACCGGCCCCGGCACCTCGGCCAGGTAGGTCTTGGACACCCCGTACGACGGGTGCATCAGGCGGTGCGCCAGGTCGCCGTCGTTGGTCAGCAGCAGCAGGCCCTCGGTGTCGGCGTCGAGCCGGCCGACGTGGAAGAGCCGCTCCTTGCGGTTGGCCAGGTAGTCGCCGACGCACGGGCGGTGCGTCTCGTCGTGCATCGTGGACAGCACGCCGCGCGGCTTGTTCAGCACGAGCGTGACCACGTCGTCCTTCAGCACCACGCGCACGCCGTCGACGTGCACGACCGCCTTGTCCGGGTCGATCCGGCGGCCCTGCTCGCGGACCACCTCGCCGTCGACCTGGACGCGGCCCAGGTCGATCAGCTCCTCGGCCACACGTCGAGAGGCGATGCCCGCCTTGGCGAGCACCTTCTGGAGCCGAATCCCTTCGGGTCCCTGGTCAGACATCGTCGATCGCATCCACTTCGGGCAACAGGGGGGCGATCGGCGGCAGGTCGTCGAGCGACGACAGCCCCAACCGCTCCAGGAACAGTTCGGTAGTGCGGTACAGGAGACCGCCCGTGTCGGTGTCGGTGCCCGTCTCGGCGATGAGCCCGCGCGCGACCAGCGTGCGGATCACCCCGTCGACGTTCACCCCGCGCACCGCCGCGATCCGGGCCCGGGTCACGGGCTGCCGGTAGGCGATGACGGCGAGGGTCTCCAAGGCGGCTCGGGTGAGCTTGGCCCGCTGCCCGTCGAGCAGCAGCTTCTCCACGAACGGCGCGAAGCGGTCCCGCGTGTAGAACCGCCAGCCGTCGCCGATTCTACGCAGGTCGATACCGCTGCGCTGGTCGGTGTACCGCGCGGCCATCGCGTGCAGGGCCCTGGTGACGCGCTTCACCGGCTGCTCGAACACGCCGGCGAGCTGCTTCTCGTCGATCGGGGTGTCCACGACGAGCAGCACGGACTCCAGCGCGCCCTCGAACTCCCGGTCGTCGGTGAGGTCCGGCAACCCCTCGACCGCCTCCGCCGCCGGGTCCGGCTCCGCGACCGGGTCCGCGTCGACCGGCGCGGGGAACAGCCCGTCGTCGGCCACGGGCTGATCCGCGGTGGTCTGGCCTGCGGTGGTCTGGCCTGCGGTGGTCTGGCCTGCGGTGGTCTGGCCTGCGGTGGTCTGGCCTGCGGTGGTCTGGTCGGCCGCGGTTCCCGGCTCGGTCACCCGTACTCCTCGTCCTCGTCCCGGGCCTGCGCCCCGGCGTCCTCGACCTCGCCGCCGACCCACGTGATCCGCAGCTCGCCCAGCGGGTCGGGCTGGTCGAAGGCCAGCGCCCGCTCCCGGTACAGCTCCAGCAGCGCGAGGAACCGGGCCACGACCTCCATCGTCTCGGTGCACTCCGCCACCACCTCGGCGAAGGTCATGGTGCCGCGCTCGGCGAGCAGCCCGCGCAGCAGCCCGGCGTGCTCGCGCACCGAGATCCGGTGCTGGTGGACGTGCGAGGTGGACACCGTGCGCACCGGTCGGGGCCGGAACACCACCGCGGCGATCTCGCTGAAGCGCCGCGCGTCCACCCCGAGCATCACCTCGGGCAGCAGCCCCTCGTAGCGCACCTCCAGCGCCACCGACCGGGGGTAGCGCCGGTACGCGCCCTGCTCCAGCTCCCCGAACAGCGCCGCGACCTGCTTGTACGCCCGGTACTGGAGCAGCCGCGCGAACAGCAGGTCGCGCGCTTCCAGCAGGGCCAGGTCCTCTTCGTCCTCGACGTCGCCCGCGGGCAGCAGCCGGGCCGCCTTGAGGTCGAGCAGGGTGGCCGCGATGACCAGGAACTCGGTCGTCTCGTCCAGGTCCCAGCCGTCGCCCAGCGCCCGGATGTAGGCGATGAAGTCGTCGGTGACCTGGTGCAGCGCCACCTCGGTGACGTCCAGCGTGTGCTGCGAGATCAGCTGCAGCAGCAGGTCGAACGGGCCCTCGAAGTTGGTCAGCTTGACCTTGAAGCGACCGTCCGCGACGGGGTCGTCGGCGGGGGGCCCGGCGGCGGCCGGGGCGTCGGGTGGAGCGCCGCTCACCGCTCGCGCAACCTACGGACCAGCAACGAGTCCTCGCCGAGCTCTTCGAGGTCGTCGAGCACTATCGCGATGGCCTCGCGGACCACCCGACCCCGGTCGACGGCCAGGCCGTGCTCGCCGCGCAGCTCCAGCCGGGCGCGCTCCAGGGCGAGCAGCTCCTCGTCCGAGACGTACACGGTGATCTTGGTCGAGTGCTTCTGCCGGCCGGTGCCCCGGCGCGGGGCCTGCTCCTCCTCGGTGGGCTGCGCGGGCACCGCGTCGAACACCGCGGGACTGGTGAGGCGGAACAGCTCGGACGCGCCCGGCAGCGAGGGGCGACGGGTCACCGGGCGATCACCTCGCGCGCCAGCGCGCGGTAGGCCTTCGCGCCCGCCGAGCGGGGCGCCCACCGGGTGATCGGCTCGCCGGCGACGGTCGTCTCCGGGAACCGGACGGTGCGGTTGATCACCGTGTCGAACACCACCTCGCCGAACGCCTCGACCACGCGCGCCATCACCTCGCGGGAGTGCAGGGTGCGCGGGTCGTACATGGTGGCGAGGATTCCGGTGATCTCGAGCTTCGGGTTCAACCGCTCCCTGACCTTCTCGATGGTGTCTATCAGCAGCGCGACGCCGCGCAGGCTGAAGAACTCGCACTCCAGCGGGATGAGGACGCCGTCGGCCGCCGCCAGCGCGTTGACCGTGAGCAGCCCGAGCGAGGGCTGGCAGTCGACCAGCACGTAGTCGTAGTGGTCGATGACCGGGCGCAGGGTGCGGACCAGGGTGTGCTCGCGGCCCACCTCCGACACCAGCTGGATCTCCGCCGCCGACAGGTCGATGTTGCTGGGCAGCAGGTCCATGCCCTCGACGTGGGTCTGCATGATCACGTCGCGGACCGTCACGTCGCGTTCCATGATCACGTTGTAGATGGTCTGGTCGAGCTGGTGCGGGTGCACGCCCAGGCCCACCGACAGCGCGCCCTGCGGGTCGAAGTCGACCAGCAGCACGCGGCGGCCGTACTCGCTCAGCGCCGCGCCCAGGTTGATCGTGGACGTGGTCTTGCCGACCCCGCCCTTCTGGTTGCAGATGGCCAGGATCTTGGCCGGCCCGTGGTGGGCGATCAGCGGCGGTTCGGACACGACGCGCAAGGGTCGCCCGGTGGGGCCTATCTCGCCCGCCGACTGCTCCGCGGCGTCCTCGTCGGCCGGCGCGGCGTGCGGGGCGAGGCTCAGTTCGACCGACGCCCTGGGCACACCGGACGGTGGCGTGGGCGGCGGAGGGCCGCCCCACGGGCCCGCGTGTTCCGGTGTCGACATCGCCTTCCCGATTCCTAGTCCTCTGCCTGGGCGCAGCCTAGGCACACCGCCGGGACCCGGCAACGCGCCTCGCCGCAGCACGGACGAGCAGTTCTCAACGCACGGCGGTGGTCCGATCGGCGGCCCGGAGCACCACGTCGAGCAGCCCGGGGAACAGCGCGTCCAGGTCTTCGCGGCGCAGCGACACCCACCGCTGGTTCCCGCACGCCCTGGTCCGGGTGACGCCCGCCTCGCGCAGCACCCGCAGGTGCTGGGACAGCGTCGACTTGGCGACGTCCACGGCGAGCGCGCCGCAGCAGCGCTCCCCGTCGGCCTCGATCTGGAGGACGACGGCCAGCCGGGTCGGGTCGCTCAGCGCGTGCAGCACCGCGCAGAGGTCGATGTCGGCGGCCTGCGGCTCGTCGATGGTGGGCACCGGCACGGCTCCTCCAGCTTGTCGCGTCCGGGGTGGGGCTTGTGTTCTACGTGGTCGGCTGCGGGATGTCACCCCCTGCACACATCACCCGAAAGGCTGACGTCCGAGTGGGTTGCCCCACAGTACCCGTGGGGGTCTCATGTTCCACCGGTCGCGCGGGGGTGCGCGGTCGCGTAGACCTCGCGCAGGGTGGTGACCGTGACCAGGGTGTAGACCTGGGTGGTGGTCACCGAGGCGTGGCCCAGCAGCTCCTGCACCACCCGCACGTCCGCGCCGCCCTCCAGCAGGTGGGTGGCGAACGAGTGGCGCAGGGTGTGCGGCGAGACCTCGGCGGTGATGCCCGCCCGTCGCGCCGCCGTCTTGAGCACCTGCCACGCCGTCTGCCGGGACAGCCGGCCGCCCCGGGCGTTGAGGAACAGCGCCGGCGTGCCGCGCTTGACCAGGCCCGGCCGGGCCCGCACCAGGTAGGCCTCCAGCGCGGCCAGCGCCGGGCGGCCCACCGGCACCAGCCGCTGCTTGCCGCCCTTGCCGTCGAGCAGCACGGTCCGCTCGGTGGTGTCCACGTCGTCCACGTCCAGCCCCACCACCTCGGAGATCCGCGCGCCGCTGGAGTACAGCAGTTCCAGCAGGGCCCGGTCGCGCGGTGTGCCGGGCACGTCCAGCAGCCGCAGCACGTCGTCCACCGGCAGCGCCTTGGGCAGCCGGCGCGGCGGCGTTGGTGGGCGCACGGCCCGCGCCGGGTCGTCCGGCACGAGACCTTCCAGGTGTGCGAATTTGTGCAGCCCGCGCACCGCGACCAGGGTGCGCGCGGCCGACGACTCGGCCAGCCCCGCCTCGCGCAGGCTCGCCAGGAAGTCCCCCACCAGTGCCTCGGTCACCCCGGCGAGCCGGTCCACGCCGCGCGCGTCGAGGTGCTCGGCGTAGCGGCGCAGGTCGCGGGTGTAGGAGTCGAGCGTGTTGCGGGACGTGCCGCGCTCCACCGCCAGGTGGTCGAGGAAGGCCGTGATCGCGTCCCGCGCGGTCGGGTCGCTCACAGCTGCGCCAGCGGCACGTGCGGCAGGTTGTGCGCCCTGGCGACCTCGGCCTGCACGATCGAGCCGCGCACCGCGTTCACGCCCTTGGCCAGCGCCGGGTCGTCCGCCACGGCCTGCCGGAAACCCTTGTCCGCCAGTGCGGTCACATACGGCAGTGTGACGTTCGCGAGCGCCCACGTCGAGGTGTGCGGCACCGCGCCGGGCATGTTGGCCACGCAGTAGAACAGCGAGCCGTGCACCCGGAAGGTCGGGTCGTCGTGCGTGGTCGGGCGCGAGTCGGCGAAGCAGCCGCCCTGGTCGATCGCGATGTCGACCAGGACCGAGCCCGGCCGCATGGTCGACACCAGGTGGTTGTCCACCAGCCGGGGCGCCTTCGCACCGGGCACCAGCACCGCGCCGATCACCAGGTCGGCCCACCGGCACGCCTGCTCCACCTCGTAGGCGTTGCTGGCGACGGTCTGCAGGTGGCCGCGGTAGGTGAAGTCGATCTGCCGCAGCCGGTTGACGTTGGTGTCGAGCACCACCACCTCGGCCTGAAGCCCGAGCGCGATCGCGGCGGCGTTCATCCCGGCCACGCCCGCGCCCAGCACCGCGACCTTGCCCGCCGGGACGCCCGGCACACCGCCGAGCAGCACGCCCCGGCCGCCCTGGTTGCGCTCCAGGCAGTGCGCGCCGACCTGCGCGGCCATCCGCCCGGCGACCTCGCTCATCGGGGCGAGCAGCGGCAGCGACCCGTCCGGCAGCTGCACGGTCTCGTAGGCGATCGCATCGATACCGGAGGCGACGACCGCGCGCGTGCAGTCGGCGTCGGCGGCCAGGTGCAGGTAGGTGAACAGGGTCTGGCCCGGCCGCATCCGGTGGTACTCCTCGGCCACCGGCTCCTTGACCTTGAGGACGAGTTCGGCGTCGGCCCACACGTCGTCCGCGGTGGGCGCGACCCGCGCGCCGGCGGCGGCGAACTCGGCGTCCGGGATCGCGCTGCCGTCCCCGGCACCGCTCTCCACCAGCACCCCGTGCCCGCGCCGGGCCAGCTCGACCACGCCCGCCGGGGTGATCGCGACCCGGTGCTCCTGGTTCTTGCGCTCCCGAGGGATTCCGACCAGCACCTGGTCAGCGTAGGTCGGCCGGCGGGTTCCGGCTGAACAGGAGCGCGCGGGCTGTTAGCGTTCGAGGTGTGTCGGAACCCCACCAGGTGCGCATCGGCAACCAGCAGCGCGAAGCGGCCATCAGCGCGCTCAACGACCACTTCGCGGCGGGCCGCCTGGAGATCGGCGAGTACGAGCAGCGGGTCGGCTACGCGACCGCCGCCGAGACCGCCGCCGAGCTGATGGCCCTGTTCCACGACCTGCCGCAACCCCACCCCCAGTTGCAGCTCCCGCCGCAGACGCACTACGCGCCGCCGACCGACTACGCCACCCCGCCACCGGGCTACGCCGCGCCGGGCTACCCGAACCCCGGCTACCCGGGCCAGGGCCACCCGGGCCCGGACTACGGGTACGCCCCGCCGCCGGGCTTCCACCCGAACGCGCCCTACGGCGTCGACCCGCTGACCGGGCAGCCGCTGTCGGACAAGTCGCGCATCGCGGCCGGCGTGCTGCAACTGGTGCTGCCGTTCGGCATCGGCCGGTTCTACATCGGCGACACCGGCATCGGCGTGGCCCAGCTGCTGACCTGCGGCGGGTGCGGGCTCTGGTCGTTGATCGACGGAATCATCCTGCTGGTCAACGGCGGGACCGACGCCCAGGGCCGCAAGCTCCGCGACTAGCGCCGGTCCTCCAGGCCCGGCTCACAGGGCCAGGTTGCGGACGAGCATCCAGACCACCGCGAGCGCCACCACCGGCACCCCCACCTGGGGGGACAGTGGTGGCGTTCGCTCGTCACGGCGAGCGGCGCGCAACCAGCGGAACCAGAGCCACGCGAGCAGCGGCAACCCGGCCACCAGCATCACGGCGTTGAGGTGCCACGCGGTCGCGAAGTCGCCGTGGAGCAGAGCGTGCACCATCCGCGTGGACCCGCAGGCAGGACACTGGATGCCGGTCAACGCGTAGAGCGGACACGGCGGCCACATTGACCCGGGCCCGTTGGGGTCGAAGAACACCAACCCCACCCCGGCCCCCACAGCCGCCACCGCGACAGCGACCGGCCCCCGCACACCCATGCCACCCAGTGTCCCGCACGGACGAAACCACCACACCCGAGGCACCCGACACGCCCGCGCCCGGCGAGTCGCGCGTTCGCACTCGGCGAGTTGCACGTTCATCGGCGAGTCGCGCATTCGCGCCCGGCAAGTCGCCCGTTGACGTTCGGCGAGTCTCGCGTTCGTCGGCGAGTCGCGCGTTCGCCGCCCGCGAGGACTTCTCCTCGCGGGCGGCGAACCTGCGTCCGGACCGGACCCGTCGGGCGGGCGTCAGCCGGTGCGGGTGTCAGCTGGTCCGAGAGGCGAACTTCGTCGGGCGGTCGGTGAAGGGGGCGTCCGCCGGGCGGCCCTGGGCCCGGCCCGACAGCACCGCCTGCGCCGCCAGCACCCCGGCCACCGCCGCGCCGTTCACGATCTCGCCCGCGAGCGCCATCGCCACCGCGTCGTCCAGCGGGACCTTCCGCATCTCCAGGTCCGCCTCCTCCTCGCCCATCAGCTCCCGCTCGACGTCGGAGAGCCCGCGGGCAAGGAACACCCGCACCACCTCGTCGGTGAACCCGGGCGACGCGGCCACGTCGACCAGTGTCACCCACTCCCGCGCCGCGAGCCCGACCTCCTCCACCAGCTCCCGCCGAGCCGCCTCCACGGGCTGCTCCGCCGGCGAGTCGAGCAGCCCGGCCGGCAGCTCCCAGAGCCGCTTGCCCAGCGGGTGCCGGTACTGGTGGATCAACGTGACCAGGCCGTCGTCGTCCACCGCCGCCACCGCGACGGCGCCCAGGTGCTCGACCACCTCGCGCGAGGCCGTCGCGCCGTCGGGCATGACGACCTCGTCGACGCGCAGCCCGACGACCCGTCCGATGTGCACGTCCCGCGAGGAGACGGTCGTGAACTCGTGCCTCACTTCGCGGCTCCGGCGGTCTCGGGCAGCGGCAGCCGGTCGGCGAGCCGGTAGTCCAGCGCCGCCTTCACGAACGCCGAGAACAGCGGGTGCGGCTTGGTCGGCCGGCTCTTGAGCTCCGGGTGCGCCTGGGTGGCGACGAAGAACGGGTGCACGTCCTCGGGCAGCTCCACGAACTCGACCAGCCGGCCGTCCGGCGACGTCCCGGAGAACACCAGCCCGGCCTCGCCCAGCTTGTCCCGGTAGGCGTTGTTCACCTCGTAGCGGTGGCGGTGCCGCTCGGAGACCTCGGCCGCGCCGTACGCGCGCGCCACCTGCGAGCCGGGCGCGAGCTTGGCCGGGTACGCGCCCAGGCGCATGGTGCCGCCCATGTCGCGCTGCCCGGCGACCACGTCCTGCTGGTCGGCCATGGTGCTGATCACCGGCGACCCGCCCTCGTCGAACTCGGCCGAGTTGGCGTCGGTGATGCCCGCGAGGTTGCGCGCCGCCTCGATCACCAGGCACTGCAACCCCAGGCACAGCCCCAGCAGCGGGATGCCGCGGGTGCGCGCGTAGGTGATCGCGCCGATCTTGCCCTCGATGCCGCGCACCCCGAACCCGCCGGGGATCAGCACGCCGTCGAGCCCGGCCAGCGCGTGCGCCGCGCCGGAGGGCGTCTGGCACTCGTCGGACGGCACCCAGACGACCTCGACCTTGGCGTGGTTGGCGAACCCGCCGGCGCGCAGCGCCTCGGTGACCGACAGGTAGGCGTCGGGCAGGTCGACGTACTTGCCGACCAGCCCGATCCGGACCCGCTCGGACGGGTTGTGCACGCGGTCGAGCAGGTCGCCCCACACCGTCCAGTCGACGTCGCGGAACGGCAGCCCGAGCCGGCGCACCACGTAGGCGTCGAGGCCCTCGCCGTGCAGCACCTTGGGGATGTCGTAGATCGACGGCGCGTCGACCGCGGCGACCACGGCCTCGTTGTCGACGTCGCACATCAGGCCGATCTTGCGCTTGAGCGCGTCCGGGATCTCCCGGTCCGCGCGGCACACGATGGCGTCGGGCTGGATGCCGATGTTGCGCAGCGCGGCGACCGAGTGCTGGGTCGGCTTGGTCTTGAGCTCGCCGGACGGCGCGAGGTACGGGACCAGCGACACGTGCAGGAAGAACACGTTGTCGCGGCCCACGTCGTGCCGGACCTGGCGGGCGGCTTCGAGGAACGGCAGCGACTCGATGTCGCCCACGGTCCCGCCGACCTCGGTGATGACGACGTCGGGCACGACCCCGTCCGGGCCGGGCTCGGCCATCGCCCGGATCCGCCGCTTGATCTCGTCGGTGATGTGCGGGATCACCTGGACCGTGTCGCCGAGGTACTCGCCGCGCCGCTCCTTGGCGATGACCTCGGAGTACACCTGGCCGGTGGTGACGTTGGCGTCCCCGGACAGGTCACGGGCGAGGAACCGCTCGTAGTGACCGATGTCGAGGTCGGTCTCCGCGCCGTCGTCGGTGACGAACACCTCGCCGTGCTGGAAGGGGTTCATCGTGCCGGGGTCCACGTTGAGGTACGGGTCCAGCTTCTGCATGGTCACCCGCAGGCCCCGGGCGGTCAGCAACTGGCCGAGGCTGGAGGCGGTGAGTCCCTTGCCCAACGAGGAGGCCACGCCCCCGGTGACGAAAACGTGCTTGGTCGTACGTGCCTGAAGCACCAAGGAGGCTCCCCGTGGTCTGAAAGTTCCGCAGGGCAACCGGCCCTGTCCACGGGCCCTAACGCTAACACGCCACCGGTCACCGAGCGCGCCCGTGGTCCGCCAACTCGTCACTCGGATGGCCTAGCCCGGACCGCGGCGGGCGGGACCACCGCCCCGACCTGCCGCCCACCGGCCGAGGACCGGCCGGTCCGGGCTCCGTGGCGGGGCGTGTCCGGCCGGGCCGGCACGCCACCGGAACGTGTGACCCGTCGGGCTCCACCTTTCGCCGGCGACCCGGGGTCCGAATGGCCGCCGGTGTGGCACGATCGCGCAGGTGACGAGCAAATCAGCCGCGGATCACCTGCGCGACCTCGCGCGGCTGCGGCGCGTCCGCGACCGGATCGACCGGGAGTACGCGCAGCCGCTGGACGTCGAGGCGTTGGCCCGGGGTGCCCACATGTCCGCCGGCCACCTCAGCCGCGAGTTCCGCAACGCCTACGGCGAGTCGCCGTACGGCTACCTGATGACGCGCCGCATCGAGCGCGCGATGACGCTGCTGCGCCGCGGCGACCTCAGCGTCACCGAGGTCTGCTTCGCGGTCGGCTGCTCCTCGCTGGGCACCTTCAGCACCCGCTTCACCGAGCTGGTCGGCGTGCCGCCGAGCACCTACCGCAACCAGGCCGCGCAGGCGACCGAGGGCATGCCGGCGTGCGTGGCCAAGCAGGTGACGCGACCGGTCAGGAATCGAGAAGCGCGGGCTTCGACCCCGACTTAATGTGGCCGCCATGGACATCACCATCCACCAGACCTACCTCCCGCACAACGACGTCACCGAGTCCCTGGCCTTCTACCGGGACACCCTCGGCTTCGAGGTCCGCAACGACGTCGAGTACGGCGGGGTGCACTGGCTCACCGTCGGTCCCGTCGGTCGGCCCGACTCGTCCATCGTGCTGCACCCGCCGGCCGCCGACCCCGGCGTCACCGAGGACGAGCGCGCCACCATCGCCGCCATGATGGCCAAGGGCACCTACGCCGGCGTCAACCTCGCCACCAAGGACCTCGACGCCACGTTCGCGCGGCTCCAGTCCGGTGACGCCGAGGTCGTGCAGGAGCCGACCGACCAGCCCTACGGCGTGCGCGACTGCGCGTTCCGCGACCCCGCGGGCAACCTGATCCGGATCCAGGAACTGCGCTGAGCGGACCCCCGCTCCCCACCCGACCCCGGTGGCGGCGGCCCACCGGCCCCCGCCACCGACCGCTTCCCCGACGCCACCCGCCGCAGCACTCGTCGGCGCCAGAACCCGTCACCGCACCGCTGAACACCGCTCCCGGCCGGCCGGGCGGACCGTTGCCGCGGCCCCGCCAGACAGAGGGAGACCCGACCAGCATGGCCAGGAAGACGACCCCGCCGCCCGCGCCCGAGCGGCACGAGGCCGACAGCCACGACCTGATCCGCGTGCACGGCGCCCGGGTGAACAACCTCAAGGACATCAGCGTCGAGCTGCCCAAGCGCAGGCTGACGGTGTTCACCGGCGTGTCCGGCTCGGGCAAGAGCTCGCTGGTGTTCAGCACGATCGCCGCCGAGTCGCAGCGGATGATCAACGAGACCTACAGCGCGTTCCTGCAGGGCTTCATGCCGACCCTGGCGCGGCCCGAGGTCGACGTGCTCGACGGCCTGACCACCGCGATCGTCGTGGACCAGCAGCGGATGGGCGGCGACCCGAGGTCCACGGTCGGCACCGCCACCGACGCCAACGCGATGCTGCGCATCCTGTTCAGCCGGATCGGCAAGCCCCACATCGGCTCGCCGCAGGCGTTCTCCTTCAACGTCGCCTCGATCAGCGGGGCGGGCGCGGTCTCGATGGAGCGCGCCGGCAAGACGGTAAAGGAGCGGCGCAGCTTCAGCGTCACCGGCGGCATGTGCCCGCGCTGCGAGGGCCGGGGTTCGGTGTCCGACATCGACCTCACCCAGCTCTACGACGACTCCAAGTCGCTGGCCGAGGGCGCGTTCACCATCCCGGGCTGGAAGTCCGACAGCTTCTGGACGGTGCGGGTCTACGCCGAGTCCGGCTTCGTCGACCCGGACAAGCCGATCCGCGAGTACACCAAGAAGGAGCTCAACGACTTCCTGTACAAGGACCCGGTCAAGGTGAAGGTCGACGGGGTGAACCTCACCTACGAGGGGCTGATCCCGAAAATCCAGAAGTCGTTCCTGGCCAAGGACAAGGAGTCGATGCAGCCGCACATCCGGGCGTTCGTGGACCGGGCGGTCACCTTCACCACGTGCCCCGAGTGCGCCGGCACCCGGCTCAGCGCGGGCGCCCGGTCGTCGAAGATCGCCGGGAAGAACATCGCCGACGCGTGCGCCATGCAGATCAGCGACCTGGCCGAGTGGGTCGGCGGGCTGGCCGAACCGTCGGTCGCGCCGCTGCTGGCGTCGCTGCACCACACGCTCCGGTCGTTCGTGGAGATCGGCCTGGGCTACCTGTCGCTGGACCGGCCGTCGGGCACGCTGTCCGGCGGCGAGGCGCAGCGGGTGAAGATGATCCGCCACCTCGGGTCGTCGCTGACCGACGTGACCTACGTGTTCGACGAGCCCACCACCGGCCTGCACCCGCACGACATCGAGCGGATGAACAACCTCCTGCTCCGGTTGCGGAACAAGGGCAACACGGTGCTGGTCGTGGAGCACAAGCCGGAGACGATCGTCATCGCCGACCACGTCGTGGACCTGGGCCCCGGCGCGGGCACCGGCGGCGGCACGGTGTGCTTCGAGGGCACGGTCGAGGGGCTGCGGGCGTCGGACACGATCACCGGCCGGCACTTCGACGACCGGGCGTCGGTCAAGGAAGCGGTGCGCGAGCCGCGCGGGGCGCTGGAGATCCGCGGCGCGTCGACGCACAACCTGCGCGACGTCGACGTCGACATCCCGCTCGGGGTGCTGGTCGTGGTCACCGGCGTCGCGGGCTCCGGCAAGAGCTCATTGGTGCACGGCTCGATCCCGGCGGGCGAGGGCGTGGTGTCGGTGGACCAGGGCGCGATCCGCGGCTCGCGGCGCAGCAACCCGGCGACCTACACCGGCCTGCTCGACCCGATCCGCAAGGCGTTCGCCAAGGCCAACGGCGTGAAGCCGGCGCTGTTCAGCGCGAACTCGGAAGGCGCCTGCCCGAACTGCAACGGCGCGGGCGTGGTCTACACGGACCTGGGCATGATGGCCGGCGTCGCGACCACGTGCGAGGAGTGCGAGGGCAAGCGGTTCGAGGCGTCGGTCCTGGACCACCACTTCGGCGGGCGCGACATCAGCGAGGTGCTGGCGATGTCGGTGACCGAGGCCGGGGAGTTCTTCGGACCGGGCGAGACCCACACGCCGGCCGCGCACGCGATCCTGGGCAGGCTGGCCGACGTCGGCCTCGGCTACCTCAGCCTGGGCCAGCCGCTGACCACCCTGTCCGGCGGCGAGCGGCAGCGGCTCAAGCTGGCCACCCACATGGCGGACAAGGGCGGCGTGTACGTGCTGGACGAGCCGACCGCCGGCCTCCACCTGGCCGACGTGGAACAGCTGCTGGGCCTGCTGGACCGCCTGGTCGACTCGGGCAAGTCGGTCATCGTGGTCGAACACCACCAGGCCGTGATGGCGCACGCCGACTGGATCATCGACCTGGGACCGGGCGCGGGCCACGGCGGCGGCCGGATCGTCTTCGAAGGCACCCCCGCCGACCTGGTAGCGGCCCGCTCCACCCTCACCGGCCAGCACCTGGCGTCCTACGTAGGCGCCTGACCCACTCCGCGACCGCGCCCCTTCACACGGCAGGGGCGCGGTCCGATCGGCTTCCGTTCACGCTCGCGGTGGCCGGGGGGCTGAGCCCGTCAACGGCACGAGTCAGGCAGCACGCACCCGACGGCGCTCGTCCGGGCAGCGGGCAGTCAGCCGGCCGAACGTCGCCCAGGACGAGGGCCGCCGGAGGCTCGCAGGCGGCCTTACCCGACTGCGCCGGGAGCTGGGGCTTCCGCATTCCCGGCCACTCCGTACCTCCCCGACTTGCCCTCCAGCTGTTCGCGCAGCGCCAGCACCGCCACCACCCGCCCGGCCGCCGTTCCGATGTTGTCCACGGTCGACAGGACCGACGTCGCCGCCGTGTCCGCCCGCACGACCCCCACCGCACCGGTCCCGTTCGCGGAACCCTCGCCGCCCACCAGGACCGTGCCGGCACCCGAGCGGTCCAGTTGGGTGGCGAACCTGGCGATCGTCGCCGCCCGGTCGCCGGCCGAGTCGCCGGACACCGCGCCTCCGGTCAGCACCACCGCCAGCTGGGCGGGCCGCAAGCCCTGGCCCGGCTTCACGAAACCGGCCGACGACAGGCCCGCCAGGGCCGACGCGCTCTCGTCCGGCGACGCCTGCGGCTGGTTGTTGTCCTTGTTCAGCAGCAGCAACGCCCCCAGCAACCCGCCCGCGCGGGTCCCGGGGTCGCCGCCGGTCGGGAGCTGGGTTCCGGCGGGCTGCAGCCGGGCCACCAGGTCGCGCAACTGGTCGGCCTTCTTCGGATCCGCGAACGCGTCCGTCAGCTGCAACTCGCCGGTCATCGTCGCCCCGGCCGTCCGGAGCAGTTCCGCCACCGCGTCGCGGTCATTCGGTTTCGCGTCCGCCGTCGTCACCAGGACGACCGTGCGCTCGGCCAACAGACCCTTCACCGCCAACGGCCCGATCGACGTCGCGAACCGGTCCGCGTCGGCGAGTTTCGCGTTCAACCCGTTCTGCGACGCCTGCAGGTCCGCGACTTCCTTGCCCAGCGACGAATTGTCGTCGGTCAAGCCGGACAGCAGCCTGCTGCTGATCGCGGTCGACCCGAGGACCACCCCCACGGCCAACGCCAGGAACACCGCGGTGATCGAGACGATGTGGTAGCGCATCGAGATCATGAGAAGAACCCCTTGAACCAGTCGACGACGGACCGGAAACCGTCCACCGCCACATCGACGTACACCTGTCCCACCCCGGACACCGCCAGCGCCGCCGCCATGGCCACCACGGCGGCGAGCACCAGCAGCAACATCACGCCGAGCGACACCCGGCTGCGGTGCAGCGTGGCCACCGCCTCGCCGTCCACCAGCTTGCTGCCCAGCTTCAACCTGGTCAGGAACGTGGACGGGTTGGAACCCGAGTGCCCCCGGTCCAGGAACTCGCGCAACCCGGCCCGCAACCCGACCGTCACGACCAGCGACGCGCCGTGCGCCTCGGCCAGCAGCAGCGCCAGGTCCTCCGCGTTCCCGGTCGCCGGGAACGTCACCGCGCCGATCCCCAGGTCCTGGATGCGCTCCAGGCCGGGCGCGTGGCCGTCGGTCTGCGCGGGCACGACGACCTCCCCGCCGGCCTTCAACGTCTCGGTGCCGATGCCGTCCGGGTCGCCGACGATGATGTCCGGCTTGTACCCGGCGTCGTGCAGGGTGTCCGCACCCGCGTCGACGCCGACCAGCACCGGCCGGTACTCGCGGATGTACTTGCGCAGCTTGCGCAGCTCCTCGGCGTGCTTCGAACCGCCCGCGACGATCAGCACCTGCCGGTCGCGCACCGGGACGAACACCTCGGGGACGCCGATGCCGTCGAGGATCAGGGCGCGTTCGCGGCGCAGGAACTCGATGGTGTTGGCGGAGAACGCCTCCAGCTGCGCGGCCATCCCGGCCTTCGCCTCGATCATCGCGTCGGCGATGGACTCGGCGCTCTGCTCGACGCCGCGCCCGACCTCCTTCTCGCCCGCGTAGACCGCGCCCTCGTGCAGCCGCAGCTTGGTGCCGTCCTTCAACTCCCGCAGCACGCCGGTGCCGACGCCGTCGATCAGCGGGATGCCCGCCTCGATCAGCAGCTCGGGCCCGAGGTTGGGGAACCGGCCGGAGATCGACGGCGACGCGTTGACCACGCCCACGACCTCGGCGCTGACCAGCGCCTCGGCGGTGCGGCGGTCGATGTCGACGTGGTCGAGCACCGCGATGTCCCCCGGACTGAGCCGCCGCAGCAGGTCGCCGGACCGACGATCGACCCGCGCCACCCCGGTGACACCTGGCAGTTCGTGGTTCGCGCGGCTGAGCAACCCGGAGAGCTTCATTACCCGATGGTGACTCACGTCGCGGCTGGTTCCGGGCTAACACGCCGTGCGGTCCGGCCAGGTCAGCCAGGTCACTGCTCCACAGTGGACGGATTACCCCCGGTCGGGGGATGTCCCGCCCGTCCGATCGACCGCCGGTCGGGTCGTGGAGTCACCGGTGGAATCACCAGCGAAGTCGCCGGAGGAGTCGCCAGAGGAGTCACGAGTGGAGCCGGCGCCGGAGGCGTCGCCAAGACCGGCGGCGGTGTCCGAGGGGGCAGTGGCGGCGGCTCCCGGGACCGGGATGCCGAACGGGGGTGTGTCGTCGTCGGCGTCGAGCTGGTAGACCACCGGGCCTTCGGGGCGGGGTGCGCGCGGCGGCCAGTCCTGCACCAGCAGCGTCCCCACCAGCAGCACCACGCACGCGGTGATCAGCGTCCACAGGCCCGCGCCGATGACCCAGTGGTACTTCGGCGACGGTTCCCGGCCGCCGCCGAACAGACCGATCACCGTGGTCGCCACGGCCCACGCGGTGGCCCCGACCACACCGATCGCCAGCGCCGCCGCCACCCGGCCGACGATCGCGAGCCGGGCCGAGCGGAACGGGGTCAGCGCGGCGAACGCGGCCAGCACCCCGGCCACGACCAGCGCGTACCCCCACTGCGGACTGGGCTGCGGGCCGGACGGCGCGCGCTCGGACTTGAACTCGACGCTCCACGGGGTGAACCCGAACCCGCCGGAGCCGGGCGTGCTCGGCCCCTCCAGCCGGTACAGCTCCAGACCGCACCCCGCGAACACCAGCAGCGCGCCCACGGCCAACGCGATCGCGCCCGACGCCTTGCGCGTCACGGGCCGGTCCTGCCTCGCGGCTCGCCCGCCTGCGGGCCGGGGTCGGCGAACGACGTGGCCGGCAGCTCCGCGACGGGGATGCCGAACGGCGGCGTGTCGTCGTCGTCGAGCTGGTAGACCACCGGGCCTTCGGGGCGGGGCGCGCGCGGCGGCCACTCCTGCACGAGGAGCCCGCCGACGACCGCCAGCACGCTCGCCGCCAGCAGCACCGACGTCCCGAGCCCGAGGGTCGGGGTGATCTCCAGGCCGTTGCCGGGCGACTCGGTCAGGTAGGTGGCGAACGCGTAGTGCGCGACCGCCCACGTGCTGCCCAGCAGCAGCACCGACCCGGCGAACGCGGTCAGCCTGCCCCACAGCACCCCGACGCGGAGCGCGCCGAGCACCATCAGCAGCGCGCCGACGACCATCGGCACGGCGTAGAGCGCCTGCCGCCCGAACACGCCTTGGCCGTTGTTGCTGCGCACTTCCCAGGAGGTCTGCTCGATCGTCATCGACGCCGGGTCGCCGAACTCCCACACCTGCGTGTACAGCGGCAGGAACGTCCCGACGAACACCAGCGGCGCGGCGACCAGCAGCGCCACCACGCCCAGCACCCGCCGGTTCACGTCGTGCGCTCCGGCGGCGTGCCGACGACCGGCCCGGCGGAGGGCTCCGGAGCGGCAGCCGGTCGTCGCAGGTACCCCTCAGGTAGCACCGGCACCGAGATGCCGAACGGCGGTGTCGCGGTGTCGGTGTCCACGTCGTCCTCCAACTGGCGCACGATCACGCCCTCCGGGGCCGGGGCCGGCGGCTTGGCGTGCAGGTACGCGGTGGCCGCGATCGCCACCACGCACGCCGCCACCAGCAGCCACAACCCCGCGCCGTACTCGTAGTCGACCCTCGCCCGCGCGTCCCGGAAGCTCGGCGACAGACTGGCCGAGACGACCATGAACGTGGTCCACACCGAGCCTGCGAGCAGCCCGGTCGCGGCGACCGCCGTGTACCGGCCGGCCTGCCGCTGGTGCGCCGGCAGGAACACCAGGGCGGCGCCGACGACCAGCAGGACGGCGGCGATCACCACCGGCACGCCGGTCTGGGCACCGGCCGCGATGCCGCCGAGCTCGGCGGGTTCGCTGCGGGTGCCCCACCCGGTCGTGGTGAACCCGAACCGGGTGTCGCGCCCCAGCCCGGTGCCGATCCAGCTGAACGGGAGGAAGGTCGCCAGGACCGCGGTCGCGGCGGCGATCACCGCGAGGACGACCCCCAGCGCCCTCCGGCTCACTTCTTCTTCTTCCGCCGCACCACCGGCGCGCTGTCCTTGTCGGCCTTCGCCGCGGCCAGCAGTTCCTCGGCGTGCGCCCGGCCGGTGTCGGTGGAGTCCATGCCCGCCAGCATGCGGGCGAGCTCGACCACGCGCTGCGCGTCGTCCAGCACCCGGACCCCGGACCGGGTGAGGATCCCGTCGGCGGTCTTGTCCACCACCAGGTGCCGGTCGGCGAACGCGGCGACCTGCGGCAGGTGGGTGACCACGATGACCTGGTGGCTGCGCGCCAGCCGGGCCAGCCTGCGGCCGACCTCGACCGCGGCCCGGCCGCCGACACCGGCGTCGACCTCGTCGAACACCAGGGTGGGCACCGGGTCGGAGTGCGAGAGCACGACCTCCAGCGCGAGCATCACCCGGGACAGCTCGCCGCCGGACGCGCCCTTGTGCACCGGCAGCGCGGGCGCGCCGGGGTGCGCGATCAGCCGCAGCTCCACGTCGTCCACGCCGGACGCGCCGGCGTGCAGCGACCGGCCGCCGACCGTCACGGCCTGCTGGTCGCCCGCGTCGGCGACCCGCGGCCGGACGACCACCTCGACGTTCGCGTGCGGCATGGCCAGCCCGGTCAGCTCCTCGGACACCGCCTTGCCCAGCTCCGCGGCGGCCGCGGTGCGCTCCGCGGTGACCTGCTCGGCGTACCCGGCCAGCTCCACGGCCAGCGCGTCGCGGCGCGCGGCGAGCGCCGCCAGCGCCTCGTCCGAGGTGTCCAGCCCGGCCAGCCGGGAAGCCGCGTCGGCCGCCCACGCGATCACGCCGTCCACGTCGGCCGCGTACTTGCGGGTCAACGCCTTCAGCTCGGCCTGGCGGGCCAGCACGTGCTCCAGCCGGGCCGGGTCGGCGTCCAGGTGCTCCAGGTAGGACACGATCTCCGCGCCCACGTCGGTGAGCAGCGTCTCCGCCTCGATCAGCCGGGGCTCCAGGTCGCGCAGCTTCGGGTCCTCCGAGGACGCGAGCCGGCGGCGCGCCTCGCCGATCAGGCCGAGCGCGCCGGGCGTGTCCGGGTCGCCGTCGGGCGAGCCCGCCACCGCGTACTGGGCGCCGGACGCGGCTTCGCGCAGCTGGTCGGCGTCGACCAGCCGGCGCGCCTCGTCGTGCAGCTCGACGTCCTCGCCGGACTTCGGGTCGACGGCGGAGATCTCGGTCAGCCCGTGCCGCAGCAGCTCGGCCTCGCGCGCCAGTTCGCGCGCCTTCTCGGTGCGCTCGGTGAACTCGGCGGCGACCTTGAGCCACTGCTCGCGGATCTTCTGGTACTTGCGCAGCGGCGCGCCCACGTCGTCACCCGCGAACCGGTCCAGCACCGCGCGCTGCTCGGTCGGGCGCAGCAGCCGCAGCTGGTCGTTCTGCCCGTGCACGGCCAGCAGCTGCTCGGCCAGCTCGGCCAGCACGCCCACCGGCACCGACCGACCGCCCAGGTGGGCGCGGGACCGGCCGTCGGCACCGACGGTGCGGATGGCGATCACGCTGCCGTCGTCGTCGGGTTCGCCGCCGACCTCCTCGGCGACCTTCGCGGCCGGACTGCCGGCCGTCGCCCGGAACCGGCCCTCGACCACGGCCTTGTCCGCGCCGTTGCGCACGCGGGACGCCTCCGCCCGGCCACCACCGAGCAGGTGGAGGCCGGTGACGACCATGGTCTTGCCGGCGCCGGTCTCCCCCGTCACCACGGTGAAGCCCTCGGCGAGTTCAAGGGTGGCCTCGTCGATCACACCGAGGCCCTGGATGCGCATCTCGGCCAGCACAGCGCGCACACTACTGGGCGACCGGTGCGCCTGGTGCGTTCGGGTGGGAGTGTCGGGCGAACAAGTGTTCTACTCGGCGAGCGGACCCCGCCACCCCTGCACGGGCAGTGAGAACTTCTCCACCAGCCGGTCGGTGAACGGCCCTTCGCGCAGCCGGACCAGCCGCAGCGGCGTCGCACCGCCCCGGACCTCGACCCGCGCGCCCGCCGGCAGCCCGATCGTGCGCCGCCCGTCCGCGCAGAGCACCGCCGGGTGCCCGCCCGGGTCGATCTCCAGCGCGACCACCGACGTCGGCGACACCACCAGCGGCCGGGCGAACAGCGCGTGCGCGTTCGACGGCACGACCAGCAGCGCGTGCACGTCCGGCCACACCACCGGCCCGCCCGCGGAGAACGCGTACGCGGTGGACCCCGTCGGGGTCGCCACCAGCACGCCGTCGCAGCCGAACGCCGACACCGGCCGGCCGTCCACCTCCACCACGACGTCCAGGATGCGTTCCCGCGAGCTCTTCTCCACGCTCGCCTCGTTGAGCGCCCACGTGCCCGCGAACTCCTCGCCGTCCACGGACGCGGTGATGTCCACCGTCATCCGCTCCTCGACCTCGTAGGTCCGCTCGATGACGTGGGCGATCGCCTCGAACAGCGCGTCGGAGTCGGCCTCGGCGAGGAACCCGACCCGGCCCAGGTTCACCCCGAGCACCGGGACGCCCGCCGCGCGCGCCAGTTCCGCCGCGCGCAGCAGCGTGCCGTCGCCGCCGAGCACGAACACCAGCTCGGTGCCCTCGGCCGCGTTGTCGTCGGCGGTCACGACCTGCGCGTAGCAGGACCGGTCCAGCTCGGCCGCCTCGTCCTTGAGCACCCGCAGCCGCACGCCGGCCGCCGCGAACCGCCGCGCCACCTCCTGCGCGACCAGCACGTTGCTCGGCCGGCCGGTGTGCACGACCAGCAGGATCTCCCGATCACCGACCGCCCCGGCCACCGCCTCACACGGCACCGCGTCCCCGGTCACCGCATCTCCGGCCACCACACCACCGGTGCCGGCGTCGCTGCCGGCACCGGCCCCGGTCCCGGCGTCGCCGGTCGCCCCGGGCCTGGTCACAGCGTCCCCGGTCATTGCGTCCCCGGTCATTGCGTCCCCGGTCATTGCGTCCCCGGTCATTGGGGTCCTTCCGCGACCGCGGCGCGCACGAGCGCGTCGGCGGCCTCCACGTCCAGCGGATCGCCGCGGCGCAGCCAGGCGAAGAACTCGACGTTGCCGGACGGGCCCGGCAACGGGCTCGCCGTCACGCCGTGCAGCCGCAGCCCGATCTCCGCCGCCGCGGCCACCACGTCCAGCACGGCCTCCGCGCGCAGCCCGGGGTCGCGGACGACGCCGCCCGACCCCAGCCGTTCCTTGCCCACCTCGAACTGGGGTTTCACCATCGGCAGCAGATCGCCCTCCTCGTCGAGGCACGCGGCCAGCGCGGGCAGCACCAGCCTCAACGAGATGAACGAGAGATCCGCCACCACCAGTTCAACCGGACCGCCGATGTCCTCCGGCGTCAACGCCCGCACGTTGGTCTTGTCCTTGACCACGACCCGGTCGTCGGTGCGCAGCCGCCAGTCCAACAGCCCCCGGCCCACGTCGGCCGCGACCACCTGGCGCGCGCCGGCGCGCAGCAGCACGTCGGTGAAACCGCCGGTGGACGCGCCCGCGTCCAGGCAGCGCCGGCCCCCGACGGTGATCGCGGGGAACCGCTCCAACGCGCCGACCAGCTTGTGCGCGCCCCGCGACGCCCAGTTCGGGTCGTCGGTCTCGCGCACCACCAGCGCGGTGTCCAGTTCGACGGCGGTGGCGGGTTTCGTCGCGACCGTGCCGCGGATCGTCACCCGGCCGTCGGCGACGAGTTGACTCGCGTGCTCCCGTGACCGGGCCAGCCCGCGGCGGACCAGTTCGGCGTCCAGCCGAGCCCTGCGCGGCACCGGATCACACCTTGTCGATGCTGGACAGCGCCACCGTCAGGGCGGTGTGCGCGTCGTCGAACCGGGCCACGTGCTCGGCCACGTCGAGCTGCTCCAGCCCGTCCAGCGCGGCGAGCGCGGCGTCGATGCCGTCCACCGGATCACGCGGCGGTCCGGGGAGGGGAACTTCGAAGTTCACCGTTTCACGGTAGCCGATCGAGCACCGACAGGTCCGCCGCGACGTAGGTCGGCCGAAGGTGCGGCGGCAGCGCGGCGGCGTCGGCTTCGGTCGACACCCCGGTGAGGACGAGCAGCGAGTCCAGACCGGCGTTCACCGCACCGAGGATGTCGGTGTCCAGCCGGTCGCCGACCACCAGCGGGCGCTGCGCGCCCAACGACTTCGCGGCCTGCTCCAGCAAGGGCGTCGCGGGCTTCCCGGCGACGAGGGGTTCGGCACCGGTGGCGGTCTTGAGCGCGGCCACCAGCGACCCGTTGCCGGGCAGCAGGCCGCGTTCGGTCGGCAGGGTCGCGTCGACGTTGCACGCCACCCACCGCGCGCCCGCCCGGATCGCCAGCGCCGCCTCGGCGAGCTCGCGCCACCCGAGGTCCTGGGACAGGCCCTGCACGACGGCAGCCGCGCCCTCGGCCGTGCGGACGGGCGTGAAACCACACCGGCGCACCTCGTCGGCGAGCGCGTCGGTGCCGAGCACGAGGACACCCGCCCCCGGGCCGACCAGGTCGGGCAGCATCGCCGCCGCGGCCTGGGCACTGGTGCTCACCTCGTCCAGCGCGGCGCGGAACCCGATCTCGGTCAGGTGGTCGGCGACGTCCTGCGGCGACCGCGTCGCGTTGTTGGTGACGAACCGGATCCCGATCCCCCGCCCACGAGCCGCCGCCACCGCCTCCACCGCTCCCGGCACCGCGTCGTGGCCTCGGTAGACCGTGCCGTCGAGGTCGAGCAGCAGCGCGTCGTAACGGTCCAGTAGCACGGTTCCCCCGTCGTCATCGGCCGTCCGGACACGTCGTCCGGACACGACAGTGGCCCGCCCGCGAACGGACGGGCCACTGTCCCGGTCAATCCTGCCCCATTAGGGCCGGTCCCGGGGTTCGCGCTCCCCGGTCGACCACCCCGGCGGCACGCCCCGGGCGCTCAGTCCTGGGTGCTTAGTCCTGGGTGCTCAGTCCTGGGGGCTCAGTCCTGGGGGCTGAGGTCGAACGCGCGCTCGGCGGCGTCGGTCTCGTTGTCGTCATCGGCCTGGGCGGCGTTGAGGAACCACTTCACGGCCTCCTCGGTACGACCGGCGGCGGCCAGGTTGTCGGCGTAGGCGTAGAACAGCCGCGCGCTCCACGGGTCCCGGCGCTTCGGGTCCAGGTCGTCGCCCTGGAGGGCGACCACCGAGGCGTCGAACTGCCCCATGTCCCGCCGGGCACCGGCCGCGACGATCCGCAGCTCCACCGCGTCCTCGGGATCCAGGGTGACCCCCTGCGCCTCGCGGGCGAGCTCGATGGCCCGCTCGGGACGACCCAGGGCGCGCTCGCAGTCGGCCATGACGGCGAGGTGCCCCGCACCGTGCGTCATCCGCCGCGCCGCCCGCAGCTCGGAGAGGGCTTCCGCCCACTCCCCGGCGTAGTAGGCGGTCAACCCGGCCGCTTCCCGGACCACACCGACCCGCGCGGCCTTGGTGCGCGCGTAGCGGGCGTGCTCCAGGGCGAGCTCGGGCTCGCTGTCGATCAGGATCCCGGCCGCGGCGAGGTGCCGTCCGACGATCTCGGCAAGCCCCTTGGGCAGCCCGCGCAGCTCCTGCTTCACCTCGGGGTCGAGGATGGAGATGTCCGCGTCCTCGGGCAGCTCCGGAGTCCGGGCCCGCGTGTACTCCCCGCCCTCTTCACGCCGCTGCCCCGCGTCACCACGGTCTTCCACGTCACCGTCGTCAGAACCACGACCTTCGGCGCCACGGTCGTCGCTGTCGTCGTCCTGGTCGGCGTCGTCCTCGTCGTCCGAGTCATCGTCCAACTCGGCGTCGGCGTCGGCGTCGGCGTCGGCGTCGTCCAGCTCGTCACGGTCGCTGTCACCGCCGGCGGTCGGGACGTCGTCACGGTCGTCCACCGAGTCCTGGTCACCCGAGTCCTTGCCGGACGGGCTCACCGACTCCGAAGCGACCGGAGCGCCGGCGTCGCCGGACGCACCGTCGACCACGACCGTGCCATCGGCCAGGACGGCCGACTCGACGGCCGCGTCACCGGCGACGTCATCGGTCTGCGCGACCCGGTCCTGGAAGCGCGCGGCCCGCTCACGGCTCCGCTCGTCACGCTTGACGTCCTTGCGGTCGTCACGGCGGTCATCCCGACGGACCGGACCACGATCGTCACGCTGCGGGTAACCACCACGGTCGTCACGCGAGCGGGAGTCACGCCGATCCGCGCCACCACTGCGGTTGTCCCGAGTCTGGTAGCCGCCCCGGTCCTCCCGAGGCTTGTACTCACGACGTTCACCACCACGGTCATCGCGCGGCTTGAACTCCCGACGCTCACCACCGCGATCGTCACGGGGCTTGAACTCGCGACGCTCACCACTGCGGTTGTCACGCGGCTGGTAACCACCACGGTCGTCGCGCGGCTTGAACTCGCGACGTTCACCACCGCGATCGTCGCGCGGCTTGTACTCCCGACGCTCGCTACCCCGGTCGTCGCGGGGCTTGTACTCACGACGTTCTGCGCCCCGGTCGTCGCGGGGGCGGTACTCACGACGCTCCCCACCGCGATCGTCACGCGGCTTGAACTCGCGGCGCTCACCACTGCGGTTGTCACGCGGCTGGTACCCGCCACGGTCATCGCGGGGCTTGAACTCACGACGTTCCCCGCCCCGGTCGTCACGCGGCCGGAACTCGCGACGCTCGCCACCGCGATCGTCGCGAGGCTTGTACTCACGACGCTCGCCACCCCGATCGTCGCGGGGGCGGTACTCACGACGCTCGCCACCGCGGTCATCACGGGGCTTGAACTCACGACGCTCACCACTGCGGTTGTCACGCGGCTGGTAACCGCCACGATCATCGCGCGGCTTGTATTCGCGACGCTCGCCACCACGGCTGTCGCTGCGGCTGTCACTACGACTGTCGCGGGGCTGGTAGCCGCCGCGATCGTCACGGGGCTTGAACTCACGACGCTCACCGCTGCGGTTGCCGGTGAACCGGCTGCCGGAGCTGCGACTGTCACCGCCCGAACGGTTGTAGCCACCGCGGTCGTCGCGCGGCTTGTCGTAGCGCGGACGGTCCGTGGAAGGACGATCGGAGCGCGGACGGTCCGAGCGGCTGTCGTCACGCCGGAAACCATCGCGCCGGTTGCTGTCGTCGCGGTTGTAGCTGCCGCGGTCGTCACGGTTGCGGTCATCGCGGCTGCGGTCGCCGCCACGGGGCCGGTCGTCACGGCTGCGGTCGAAAGTCGGCTTGTTGTCATCGCGACGGGGATATCCGCCGCGGTCGCTCCTGCCGCTGTCACGCCCGGCGTTGTCGCGGCCGCTGTCGCGACCACCGCCGCTGCTGGGCTTGCGGCCTCCCTCGGCGCGGCCACCTTCGGAACGGCGCGGTCGGTCTCCCTGGCCACGCTGGCGGTCGCCTGGACGGTCCCCGAACCTCGACACCTGTAACTCCTCCTACTGTGGGCACGCCGAAAGGGCTTGTGACTTGAGCACATCTCGATGTGCCCCCACCACAAGCCCTTTCAGGGAAAAATTGTTCGGCGGCGTCCTACTCTCCCACACCCTCACGAGTGCAGTACCATCGGCGCTGGAAGGCTTAACTACCGGGTTCGGAATGGGACCGGGTGTTCCCCCACCGCTATGACCACCGAAACACTATGAAATTACCAACCCGTAGGCACCCCAACCCCGAGACCCAAATGGCCTGGGACCGTGGTGGTCCGGTTCGGTTCTTTCAGAACCGCACAGTGGATGCGTAGCATGTTTGTGAGCAAGTCCTCGGCCTATTAGTACCGGTCAACTCCAGCCGTTACCGGCCTTCCATCTCCGGCCTATCAACCCAATGGTCTCTTGGGGGCCTTACCCCACGAAGGGTGGGATACCTCATCTAGGAACAGGCTTCCCGCTTAGATGCTTTCAGCGGTTATCCCTTCCGAACGTAGCCAACCAGCAATGCCCTTGGCAGGACAACTGGCACACCAGAGGTCCGTCCGTCCCGGTCCTCTCGTACTAGGGACAGCCTTCCGCAAGTATCCTACGCGCGCGGCGGATAGGGACCGAACTGTCTCACGACGTTCTAAACCCAGCTCGCGTACCGCTTTAATGGGCGAACAGCCCAACCCTTGGGACCTACTCCAGCCCCAGGATGCGACGAGCCGACATCGAGGTGCCAAACCATGCCGTCGATATGGACTCTTGGGCAAGATCAGCCTGTTATCCCCGGGGTACCTTTTATCCGTTGAGCGACCACGCTTCCACAAGCCATGGCCGGATCACTAGTTCCGACTTTCGTCCCTGCTCGACCTGTCGGTCTCACAGTCAAGCCCCCTTGTGCACTTGCACTCGACACCTGATTGCCAACCAGGCTGAGGGAACCTTTGAGCGCCTCCGTTACCCTTTGGGAGGCAACCGCCCCAGTTAAACTACCCACCAGGCACTGTCCCTGATCCGGATCACGGACCGAGGTTAGACATCCAGTACGACCAGAGTGGTATTTCAACGACGACTCCACAACCACTGGCGTGGCCGCTTCACAGTCTCCCACCTATCCTACACAAGCCGAACCGAACACCAATACCAAGCTATAGTAAAGGTCCCGGGGTCTTTCCGTCCTGCCGCGCGTAACGAGCATCTTTACTCGTAGTGCAATTTCGCCGGGCCTGTGGTTGAGACAGTCGAGAAGTCGTTACGCCATTCGTGCAGGTCGGAACTTACCCGACAAGGAATTTCGCTACCTTAGGATGGTTATAGTTACCACCGCCGTTTACTGGCGCTTAAGTTCTCAGCCTCGCCCCGAAGAGCTAACCGGTCCCCTTAACGTTCCAGCACCGGGCAGGCGTCAGTCCGTATACATCGTCTTGCGACTTCGCACGGACCTGTGTTTTTAGTAAACAGTCGCTTCTCGCTGGTCTCTGCGGCCGAAAAATCCTAGCCCGCAAGGGGCTTCAAATCCCTCGGCCCCCCTTCTCCCGAAGTTACGGGGGCATTTTGCCGAGTTCCTTAACCACAGTTCGCCCGATCGCCTCGGTATTCTCTACCTGACCACCTGTGTCGGTTTGGGGTACGGGCCGCGTGAACACTCACTAGAGGCTTTTCTCGACAGCATGGGATCACCCTACTTCGCCTCAATCGGCTATGCATCACGTCTCAGCCTTGAATGCAGCACGGATTTGCCTATGCTGCGGCCTACACGCTTACACCAGTACTACCACTCACTGGCGGAGCTACCCTCCTGCGTCACCCCATCGCTTGACTACTACAAGTTCAGGTCCCGCGCTCCACATCGCCCCTCATCCGAAGAATCAGAGCGGGCTTCGGGCGGTTAGTATCACAAGGTTCGCCATGGGCGCGTTCACACGGGTACGGGAATATCAACCCGTTGTCCATCGACTACGCCTGTCGGCCTCGCCTTAGGTCCCGACTTACCCTGGGCGGATTAGCCTGGCCCAGGAACCCTTGGTCATCCGGCGGCAGAGTTTCTCACTCTGCTTTCGCTACTCATGCCTGCATTCTCACTCGTCCAGCCTCCACACCTGGATCACTCCGGCGCTTCGATGGCTGAACGACGCTCCCCTACCCATCCAGAC